>WSZJ01000129.1 GCA_009773755.1 Planctomycetota bacterium
CAGCTCGCGCATCGGGGGACTGTCGCCGATGAGGGGTCGCGGGAGTTCGGGCGGAGCGGCGTCAGCCGCCGGGCCGCCGCGACGCGCCGCTTCTTCGGCCCGCTGGGCGCGGAGCCGCGCGAGCCGCGACGCCGACTCCGCTTCGGATCGCATCTGGATGTCCACCGCGCGGGCGACTGCGAGGACGGCCGGGCGCAGAAGAACTAGAAGCGCCGCGCGGGCGTCCTCGCCGTCAAAGACGCCCGAGGGGAATCCGCTGACGCAGAACGCCCCCAGGTCGAGCGAGCCCTCGGCGACGGGAACGAACAGGCACTCTGGGAAACCGTGGCCGTTGCCGCCGCGGTAAAGGAATTTCCAGGTCCCGCCCTCTCGCAGCACCGATTCGACGGCGCCAGGAGGAATCCGGACGATACGGGATGTGGCTTCGTGATTCACGGGGATGAGTCGGAGATGGTCGGGAGTGAACCGGGAACCGTGGAATGCGGCGAACCGCGCGGCGAAGACTCGAAGAACCTGATCCAGGACCTTCTTGAGGACAGACTCAGGTGTTCCGCCTTCAAGCAGGTGGGAGAAGGACGAATCGGCGCGCGCGCGGGCTTCAGCGAGAAAGCTCATCGCCCAGCCTCCGCGCGACGGGCGCTGGAACGAGTCCGCTCGACGTCAGGAAAGATCCATGAAGGGGAGAGATCTTGCTTGCTTGCTTGCTTGCTTGTGCGCATGTCCACACACTTCCGCCGAAAACCGGCGGCAGGAATCCGCAGGATTTCCGTATGCGAACGGCCAAATGTCGGGCCGCAATCGCGTAAGGGCACAAGGATAATAGGCGGCAGTTCTTCGCCCCACCGGCCAGTAGACAGCGTGCCAAATCCAGGGGAATCAAATCGAGCGCAATTTGCGTCACGACGAATCGTGAAACTCAAGTTCAAGGCATCCTTGCAGGAATCGCATTCCCTCGACGTAGCTCGCTGTGTCGCGAGAATATTCACCACACCTGAAAGGTCCCCGCTTCAACCGGCATCTCTCCGTGTGAAAAGGCCCGCCGCATCTCCGCGTAAAAGGTCCTTTGAAGTTCGTCCCGAAGCGGGACGATGGCTGCGAAATGGCTCCAGCCCAATTGTTGCGACAGTGTCGCACTAATCTTTGCGTCTGGAACTTGTTGAGCCAGTTGAACCATCCGAACAATGTTGGGGAGCGACCACCCCCTTCCGTATTCGACCGTCAGTCGCGCTGCGGCAGGCAGCCGTCGCGGAATTCAATTCCTCTCAAAACAGTCTCTTCTCCATTTCCACCTCAACGACCGCGCCGCCATCGGGAGTTTCGAAGCCTTCAGCCGGTCCTTCCGCAATCACGGCGAATCCGAGCGCGGCGAAGACCGGTTCGTTGAGGGACTCGCGAATCTCGGTCATCGCTGTGGGACGGGCTCGGGGTCCGCCGGAATCTCGCGGTGCGCCTCCGCCGCTTCGCGCCGCTTCACGCGACCGTAAACAATGGAGATAAGCACCGGAAGTGCGAGCGCGAGTCCGATCGCGATGAGGACGACGCGGGCCATGCCGACAAGCGATCGATCCGGCGCTTCGAGGAGGAGCGACGACGACAGCGCGGCGCCGACGGAAGCGGCGAGGTGCTGAATGGCGGACTGGGCGGACATGAAGCCGGCGCGCTGGTGCGGGAGGGGGACGCGGGTGGAGAGGGAGGTCATGGGGACGTTGCGGAAGGACATGCCGAGCATGAAGCCGACGAAGACGAGCATGACGGGGAGAGGGCCGGGTTTGGAGAAGCCGAACCAGAGGACGGCGACGAAGAGGAGAGTACCGATGGTGGAGACGGGGGGCGGGCCGAAGCGGTCGACGAGGCGGCCGATGGCGGGCATGGCGAGGAACGAGAGCGCGCCGCCGGCCATGTAGAGCCAGCCGAGGTGGGCGCGGGGGTAGCCGTAGTTGAATTGCAGGAAGGGCGAGATGTTCGGGATGACCATGAAGGCGGCGCTGTAAACGGTGGCGACGGCCAGAAGCGCCGCGAGCGCCGCCGGATCTCCGAAAACAGCGAGCACCCCGGAGCCGGCGGGGCGCGGGTGCGCAAGGTGTCCCTTCATGACGGGCATCAGGAACACCGCGCCCGCGGCCACTACAAACCCGAGCGCGGCGACGCAGAAGAAAGGCGCGCGCCAGCCGGCCCAGCGCGCGAGCTCGAGCCCGGCGGGAACGCCGATCACACTCGCCACCGAGAAGGCCGCCATCACCGCTCCCATCGCTCTCCCCCGCCGCGCCGGCGGAATCACGTCGGCGATGATCGAGAGCGAGATCGACGTCGCCGGCCCGCCGAACGCGCCCGCGGCGACGCGCGCGGCCATGAGCGAGTTCAACCCAGTCGCAAATCCGCCCGCCGCCGTCCCGATCACGAGCCCGAGCATCGCGACCGCGAGCGCCTTGCGCCGGTCGAACCGGTCGAGGAAGAGGCTCGCGACGATTCCCGAAATCGCGGCCGCACCGGTATAGGCGCCGCCGATCCACCCGATGTGCGAATTCGGGATGCCGAGCTTCAGGCCGAAATCCGGGCCGAGCGGCATCACCATCATGAAGTCGAGAATGTTCACGAACTGGACGGCGCCTATGAGAAAGAGGATGCCGCGTTCGGAGCGCGGCGGCGCGGAGTGGGCGGGAGGCTGGAACATCGGTCGCGGCACGATACGGGGAAGCGGGAGATGGCGGAATGGACGAGTCACGCGACTGGTGACTGCACCAGGTCGTGCAGGGCTGTATCTGCCGACGTTTCTGTGAAATCTGACTTCATCTGCGTACGTCGTTTTTCAAAAAGTCGTACGCAGATCAAGTCAGATTTCACAGAAACGTCGGCAGATACGGCTCTTCTGAAAACGAGCCTCCGATCTCCTCAGCTCTTGAGCAGGCGTCGTCACCGCCCTCCCAGCCTGACCGCAACCGCCGTCCTCACCCCGAACCCGTTCCCCGGCCCATGGATGACGCCGCCCTGGTGCAAGGTCGTGCGCCCGATCACGAGCGGCCGGTTCCAGGAGCTGCCGCGGCGGCAGCGCCATTTGCGATATCCCTCGCCCGCGTCGCTGAGGCAGTAACAGGAGGCGTTGCCGCACAGGCCGCGGATCCCCCACGGCGATTCGTCCCAGGGAAACGAGTCGACGGGCGCGGGAGCGGAAGCGTCCGGCTTCGATTGATTGGAGCAGGAGAGCGCCGCGAAGCCGTAATCCCCCCACACGTACCGCCGGAGCGAGGCCCCGCGCGCCGCGCGTTCCCAGAGGTAGCGCGAGGGGGACGTGAAAAGCCACCCGGTTTCCGCGGAACGCCCGCGCACGAAATGCTGCGCGTCCACCCACGACAGCCCCAGCACCGGCCACTCCTCTTCCCAGTCCACCCCGCAATTCTCCAGCCGCGACGCCCTCGCCTGCTCCGAGTCCGGCGCCGCCGCCACCCACGCCGCCGTCGGGACGACCCAGCCGGAGGCGCTTCGCGGCCAGTACCACCCCGCCCGCTCCGCCGCCCTCGGCGCATGGTTCCGCGCCTCCGCGGGGTCGCGCTTCTCGAGCTGGTTCAGCCACGCGGCGTACTCGCGGCACGTGACCGGGAACTGCGCGAGAAAAGCGTCGTCGACGTCGACGATGCGGCGCGCGGGCTCAAGCTGCCCGGTTTCGCTGACGCTCTGGAAGCGGCCTCCCAGCACCGGAATGTGCCCGGGCGGAATTTCCTCGGGCGAGTACAGCGTCGCCTCAAGCGCGCACTCCTCCCCGCGGCGGACTTCGAACGGGACGCGCTGGGGGAAGCGGCCCGGCGCGACGACGACGAGGAGGCCTTCGCCGCGCGGCCACGGCCGGCGCGCGACGGGCGTCTTCCCCAGGTACTGCCCGGGGCCGCGGGGGCGGAGCGGGGAAGCGCCGAAGAGCGCGTCGAGCGCGGCGGCCGGGATCGCGGGACCGGGGGGCGCGCCCTTCGGCGTCGCCGGAACGAGCCGCCGGTGCTCCTCGACGTACGCGAACGCCCACACTTCGGCGCCGGCCAGCTCCTGCGCCCGGCACGTCGCCGCGTGCACGCGCAGCCGCTTCGGCCCGTCGCGTTCGAGCTCGGGAAGGCAGTCCGTCTCGACGCCGTCGAGCCTGCGGCCCGACCACGGGTGATACCCCTCGACGGAAAGCTCCGGCGCGGAGACGTCCCTTCCCTCCACGAGGCACCGGCACGGGTACGCGCGCGTCCGCAGCGAAAGCGCCCCTTCGTCGCGCAGCCGCTCCGTGAACGCGCCGTCGTTGAACGCCACCACGCGGCGACGGGCGAGGATCTCGGCGCGCCAGTCGTTCTGGAGCTCGGCGTCGATGAAGCGTTCCCAGTGGACTTCGGCCTTGAGGGCGCGCGCCTCGGCGAGGTCGGGGAGCAGCGAGAGCGCGCCGTCGAACGCGTCGTCCGCGTCCCCCAGCGCCTGCACGCTCTCGAGCTCGAGCTGCTTCGCGCGGTCCTGCAGCCCGAACGCTTCCGCGTGCGCCTCGACCGGCGCGGCCCCCGGAATCTTCCTGTCCGCCTCGTCCGCCTGTTTCTTCGCCGCGGCCGCGTCGGCCGAGAGCGACCGCCACCGGCCCAGCGCCGCCTTCCCCTCGGCGATCCGCTCCGCCGCGAGCCGCTCCCGTCGCTCGCGCTCGGTCGTGCCTTCCAGCCAGGACTCGAGGTCGGTCTGAAGCGCCCGCGCCGACGGATGCCGGTCCGCGGACTGGTACGCCATCGCCTTGAGGCAGATCGCCTCCAGTTCCGGCGGGCACGCGACGAACATCGAGGGAGGTTTGAGACCCCCGTTGACCACCTTGGTGACGACGGCCTGCGCATTTTCCCCGTCGAACGGCGGCTGCGCCGTCAGCACTTCGTACAGCGTCGCTCCCAGCGCGTAGACGTCGCTCCGTTCGTCGATCGCCGACAGCCAGCCCATCGCCTGCTCCGGCGGCATGTACGCCGGCGTCCCCAGGATGTCCCCCTCGAGCGTGAGGTTCGCGGTCTCCTCCTGCTTCGCGATCCGCCCGGGGCGGGCAGCCGCGGAGGAAGCGCGGCGGAGCTGGCTCGGCCGGTCTTCTTCGCCCAGCAGGCGCGCGAGTCCCCAGTCCACGACGAGCACTTCGCCAAAGTCGCCGAGCATGATGTTCGCGGGCTTGAGGTCGCGGTGCACCACTCCCTGCGAATGCGCGTACGCCACCGCCCGGCAAGCGTCGCGCACCGCTTCCACGAGTTTGCGAAGCGGCCGCCCTTCCGCAATCGCCCACCCGAGGTCGCGCCCCACGATCTTCTTCATGCACAGAAACGATTCCATCGTCGACGGCAGCGTCCCGACTTCGTGCACCGTGACGATGTTCGGGTGATCGAAGCGCCCCGTGATGCGGGCTTCCCACCGGAAGCGCTCGAGCAGATCCCCCGGCGCGTCCTCGAGCATCAGTTTCAGCGCGACTTTGCGCCCCAGATCCCGGTCCATCGCCTCCACGACGCGCCCGACGCCGCCGCGACCGAGCTCCGCGCCAAGCTCGTACTTCTCGGCGTGCGCTGTAGCCGCTTCCGCCGCCACCGGGCGCGGTCTCCGTAACGCCACCAGCGTCTCGCGCAGCGCCGGCGACATCGGCGTGACGGTGCTCGTCTGCGCGTGCTCCCATTCCGCCACGAGCGCGCCCAGTTCGGCCTGCTGCGCTTCCGTCAGATACCGCGCTTCCACCAGCAGCTTCCCCACGTCCATCGACGGCGTCGCCATCCACATCGCCGTGGCTTCGAGCATCCGCTCGCGGGTGAGCCAGCCACGCTGGAAAGCGAGGAGCGCGAGGAGGAGCGGGCCGGGGACGGGGGGCTGCATGGCGCGCGAATCGTGGCGGTTTTGAGGGAGCGGGTCAAGCGGAGGCGGGGGCCGCTGCCTGCACGACCTCCCGAAATGTCAGGACTACTGTAAGAGTCCGGCCGCCCCGATCTACTCTCCGCGCCAGCGCTTCGGCGGTCAGGTCCGCGGTGGACAGCTCTTCGGCGAGGAGTCTGGCGTTGCGCTTGAAGACTCCGGCCCTCGACGGATTGTGCTCGCGTTCGGCCGGCCCGTATCATCCGCCCATGCCCGACAACGCGCCGCCGCAATCCAGCATCATCCTTTACCGGACGGAGGACGGGCGGACGCGCATCCAGTGCCGGTTCGAGAACGAGACGATCTGGCTGACACAGGTGCTTCTGGCCGACCTGTTCCAGAAGGATGTGCGGACGATCAACGAGCACCTCGTGAACGTCTTCGATGAGGGCGAGCTGAGCCGGGAGGCAACTATCCGGAAATTCCGGATAGTTCGCCGGGAGGGGACGCGCGAAGTCTCCCGCGAGGTCGAACACTACAGCCTGCCGGCCATTCTCGCGGTGGGCTACCGCGTTCGCAGCCGCCGGAAAAACCGCGCCGGAACTGATCGCGGAACGGGCCGACTCCGCTCGGCCCAACATGGGGCTGACGGCCTGGAAGGGCGGCGTGGTCCGCAAGGGCGATGTGACTGTGGCCAAGAATTACCTGCAGGAACCCGAGATCCGCGAACTGAACCGAATCGTCGTCATGTTCCTCGATTTCGCGGAGGACCAGGCACGGCGGCGCAAGCAGATTTTCCTGGAGAACTGGCGGACCCGGCTCGACGATTTCCTCCGGCTGAACGAACGCGCCATCCTGCCCGACGCCGGCAAGGTCACACGAGAGAAGGCGGACTCCATCGCGGAACAGGAGTATGACCGCTTCGCTGCGCGTCGCCGGGCCGGGCTCGAAGACGCTGCGGAGGCCGACAGCCTCAAGAGACTGGAAGACGAAATGAAGAGGCTGCCGAAACGGAGCAAACCTAGACGGCCCAAGTCGTAGACGGTCTGAGAATTCACCGCTTCGCAATGAAGCGTGTCGTGGGGTTTCCGTTCTCAAGAAGAAAGCGTCGGAGCCGCTGCAGACGAAAGCCGGATCCCGATCGCGCCATTCACCTCGCGAGTGACCCCTCCGCTCCGGTACATCGCCCGCGCCATCATGCCGCTTCGCGCCCAGCTTCCGCCTCGCGTGATGCGGCGGCCGGGGACGTTGTCGTTGGGTTCGTTGAGGCAGCGGGCGCTGGCGTTGCCGCCCAGGCCGCGGATGCCGTAGGGGGACTCGTCGGTCGGGTAGGAGGTTACGGCGAAGGGGCGGCCGCCGGTGCGCTGGGCCTGCGAGCTGCTGCAGTAGGTTCCCTCCCATGTCGAACCCCATGGGTAGATGCGGCCGTCGGGGCCGCGGGCCGCCTTCTCCCACTGTTTCTCCGTGGGGAGATGGAAGACGCGGCCGGCGCGGAGGGACGCCCATTTCGAATAGACAACGCCGTCTTCCCACGAGACGCCGGTGACGGGCCAGTCTTCTTCCCAGTCGATCGTGGTGTTCGTGAGCCTTGCGACCTGCGCGCGAAGCGCTTCCGGCGCGGACTTGAGCCACTCGGCGGTCGGCACGGCGTACCCCGTCGCGGGATCGAGCGGCCAATAAAACCCGCTCTTGTCCGCGGCGCGCGGGACGCGCTTCGCCGCTTCGTCGGGGGCGCTTCGGCGCACGTCGTTGAGGTATTCGGAATACTCGCGGCAGGTGACGGGGTGGCGGGCGATCATGAAGTCGGGGAGTGTTAAGTGTTCGAGGGGGTTGGGAGTGAGGCCGGACTTGTCGCCTGCGAACTTGAAGGGGCCGTCGGCGACGGGGAGGAAGCCCGGGGGAATTTCGTCGGGGGCCCAGAGGGTGAGGTCGAGCTCGATGTCCTGCTGGCGGACGACGACGACGGGGACGCGCTGGGGGGCGCGGCCTTCGGCGACGACGATGAGGAGCCAGGAGCCCATCGGCCAGGGCTGTTTGGGGATCGGGGTGCGGCCGAGGTAGACGCCGCCGCCGCGGGGGCGGAAAGGCGAGCCGGCGAAGAGCGTGTCGAGGACGGCGCGGGGGACCTGGGTGGCGCCGCCGTGCGGGGTGGTGGGGATGAAGAGGCGGTCGAGTTCCTCGTAGCGGAAGGCCCAGACCTGCGCGCCGTTCAACGACGCCGGTTTGCAGCTGGCGGCGTGCAGGCGGAGGTGATGGGCTTCGTGGGGCTCGAGTTCGCGGAGGCCGAGGCCTTCAGGCTGGTCGAGCGGGCGGCCGCTCCACGGATGCAGCCCGAGCACGCCCAGCTCGTCGCTGCGCACGAGCCGGCCGTGCGAAAGGCAGCGGCACGGGAAGACGCGCGTCCGGATCGCGAGCGCTCCGTCGCCGCGGAGGCGCGCGTCGAGGACGCCGTCGTTGAACTGCTCGGCCGTCTGGCGGTTGAGCTGCATGTCGCGCTCGTCGCCGGCGGCTTCGGCTTCGAGAAACCGTTCCCAGTACATTTCGGCTTTGACTTCGCGCGCCTCGCGGTGGCCCGGGATGTTGGAAAGGGCCGACGCAAGCGCGGCATCCGCTTCGGTGAACGCCGTGATCGAGTCGCGCTCGAGGGTGCGGACGCGTTCCTGCATGTCCCACAGCGGCTTCTTTCCCGCGGGACCTTCGTACTCGGGGATGCGTTCGTTCAGATGGACGACTTCGGACTGCGCATCGGTCGCTTCCTTCGACAATGCGCGCCACCGTGCGACCGCCTCGCGCGCCCGCGCGACCTGCCCGGCGGCCAGTCCTTCGCGCCGCTCCTTCTCCTTCGTTCCTTCGAGGTAAGACTCCACGTCGGCCGCGAGCTCGCCCGCCGTCGCGTAGCGGTCTTCCTGCCGGCGCGCCATCGCCTTGAGGCAGATCGCCTCGAGCTCCGGCGGGACGTGGGCGCGGGCCGACGGAGGCATGAGCGGCGTGGCGACCACTTTCTTCACCACTTCTTCCGCCGTCTTCCCCTCATAGGGCGGCCGTCCAACGAGAATCTCGTAAAGAATCGCCCCGAGCGAATACACGTCGCTGCGCTCGTCGAGCGACTCCCGGTCCCCGCGCGCCTGCTCCGGCGACATGTAAGCCGGCGTCCCAAGAATCTCCCCCGTCTCCGTCACCGGCCGCAGCGCATCCGCCGCCGTCATCCGGGCCGGTCCAGTCTGCCCAATCCCGGTCCCTATCCCCATCCCTCCCGATCCCCCATCCCGTCCCTCCCCCATCCCCGGCCGTTCCTTGCCCTTGTCCTTCGCCAACCCCCAATCGCAAACCAGCACCTCTCCGAACTCGCCAAGCATCACGTTCGCCGGCTTCAGATCACGGTGGATCACTCCCTTCGAATGCGCAAACGCCACCGCCCGGCACACATCCCGGAACGCCTCCACCAGCCGCCGCAACGTCCACCGCCCGACCGTCGCGCGCCCCTCCTCGTTCTCCTTCTCCCTCTCGCGAATCACGTGATGCATGTCGCGCCCGTAAATGCGCTTCATGCAGAAGTAAATCTCCTTCGAGCCCGGCAACGCCCCCACCTCGTGCACCGGCACGATGTTGGGGTGCTCGAGCTTCCCCGTGACGCGCGCTTCCCAGCGGAAGCGTTCCAGCGCGTCGCCGGGAGCGTTTTCGAGCATGAGTTTCAGGGCGACCGTGCGGCCGATCTCCGCGTCGGTCGCCTCGATCACGCGCGCGATTCCGCCGCGACCGATTTCAGGGCCGAGCTGGAAGCGTTCGCCGGGGCCGAGCGGTTCAGGGGAAACGCGCGGGTTGGCGCCGCCCGGTTTCGGCATGACGATCGTGTCCATCGATTCGTTCGCGGAGGGCTTGTAGCCGGCGGGAAGCCCGCGCCCCGTCGTCCGCGCCATGTGGGCGGAGACGAGCCCGGCGAGGGCTTCGCGCTGCTGTTCCGTCACGAAGCGTTTCTCGATGAGGACTTCGCCGATGTCGCGCTGGGGCCTATCGGTCCAGGAAGCAATCGCGGCGACGAGCTGCTCCTTGGAGATATAGTTGAGCTGGAGGGCGAGGACACCCGGGAGCAGGCGGGCTTCGCGGTCGTTCATGCGGGAAGGTTACTTCATCGGTGACGGGCAGGTCGGGAGTTTTGGGTTCCGCGTGGGGTTCGGAGTCGGGGGTCGGGAGTTCGGAGTGTTGGTGTGACGGCGGAGGACTGAAGTGAAGTCGTATCACACCAATTCGCCGCGGATTTGACCTGGGGTGGTCCGGGACCGTCTTGAGTAAGGGAGGAGGAACTACCGTGAAAGTTGCAGGGCCCATCGCGCTCGTGGCGTTCGTCGCGGGAACTCTCGTGGGCATCGCCGTCGACCGTCGGCGCGCACGGACGGCTGACGTCGGCGTCGTTTCCGGTCCCGAAGCGCCGGCTGGAAAGCTGGAAGCGGCCGCGGGAGGTGACGAGGAAGTTCAGCGGCTGCGCGAGGAAGCGAAGACGCTTCGCGAGCAACTTGCGGCTGCCCTCACCTCGGCGGGAAAGCCGCTTCTCCCTGCGGAAGAGGCGAAGAAAAAGGCGGAGGAGCTGCGCAAGAAAGTCCCCGCGCTTCTCGAAGCCAAGGACGGGAAAGGGCTGATATCGCTCATGCGCGAGCTGGCCTCGCTGGGTGAGCCTGGGTACGACGGCGCGCTTGAGATTGCGGAGCTGCTGAAGAATGACGTCATGGGGCCCAAGGGCGACTGGGAAGACGCCGAGGAGAAACTCGGCATCGACGGAGGCGATTTCTGGAAGATCTGGACCGGGCGCATGGTCCCGATGCTTGCCTGGTCGCTCGCCCACCCGGAGCGCGCGTCGTCGTGGTTTCGCGCCAATGCCCTGGAGACGCTCTCCTGGGACGGCGAAGTCGACGCCTCGCGCCTCTTCGCGGAGACGCTGACCGGCGAAAAGGACCCCGAGGTAGCCGCGGGGCTCGCGGAATACCTCGACACCGTCACTCCGGACCTCTCTCCGCTTCTGGTCGAGTCCGCGCGCGTGCACCGTGACAACGCCAGGGCTCTTCCAAATCTTCTGATCGCCCTCGGCAAGCTCGGGACGCCCGAGAGCGTCGCCGCGATTGAGGAACTGCGGGGCCATGCCGACGCGAACGTTCGGCGCGCCGCGGAGATCGAGATGAAGGCGATCCGCCCGCCCGTGGCTGGCGCCTACATCAACCAGTTCTGGAGCATGGACCCTGAAGTCCCGCCGGCGCTCCAGCGCGGCGACATTGTCGTCTCCTGGAACGGCGCCCCGGTGCAGTCGTGGGATGACTTCACGAAGAACGCCGCCAGGGCCGCCTGGGACGGCACGACAAGTCTCGTCGTTCATCGCGGGAACGAGCTGGTGACGGTGGACCTGAGGGGCAAGCTCAGGAATTACGACGGGAAGTACGTAGCGCCCGGGAAGTGACGCGTTCGCGCTATAGTGGTGCGCGGGGGGCTTGCTGCGGAGTTGACTTGTACCGAATCGGCACCGTATTCCTGCTGCTCGCCTGTGGCGCCGCCGCCGCCACGCCCGAGTCGGCCCTCGCGGAGGATCACGCGAAGCTCGCGGCCGAGGCCGAGAAGGCCGGACTTCGCGAAGAAGCTTCGCTGGAGGCGCGCGCGGCGCTGCGGCTGGCGCCGGATCACGCTGCGGTGAAAGCGCTCCTGGAGAAGCTCGGGCCTGTCCGCGTGATCGAGTGGCCGGATGCGCTTCATGCGAGGTTTGTCGGCTGGTCGAAGAAGCGCGCGGGGATTCGCATGGCGGGGGCGAAGAAGCTCGCGACCGCGGCGACGGCAGCCGAGAAGGCGGGGAATGCGGACGAGGCGAAGCGGCTGCGCGAGTTGGCCATCGCGGAGGACCCGGACTGCGCCGAGGCGCGCAAGGCGATGGGGATGGAGAAGGTCGACGTGGCCGGGTGGGTGACGAAGGAGGAGGCCGCCCAGCGGAGAAAGGGACTGTTGCCGGTCGGCGCGGAATGGCTGCCGGCGAAGGACGCGGCGGCGCGCCACGGGAAATGGGCCGAAGCGTGGGAAGTCCGCTCGGCGCATTTTCTCGTCCGCACGAACACCTCGGAAAAGGAAGGACTCGCGATGGCCGTGCGCGCGGAGGAGCTGCTCGTCGCGCTCCGCCGCGAGCTGGACGGCCTGACCGACCCGCTGCCGCCGCCCGCGGCGCCTTACGAAATCCACTTTTACGCCGCGCGAGCCGACCTCGACGCCCACATCGACACCGTGCACGCCGGCAAGGCCTTCCTCAAATCCATGGGCGGCTTCTACTCCCCCCAGGACAAGACGTCGCACTTCTGCCCGCCCGCGGAGAGATCCATTTCGACCCTGGACGACCTCGTGCGACACGAGGCGACGCACCACCTCCTCAGCGACCTCTGGCCGAACGCGGCCATGCACTTCAAGCCCGGATTCTGGGCCTGGGAGGGGATCGCCTGCTACTTCGAAACGATCGAGGTCCGCGACGGCAAGATCCTCACCGGGCGCGCTTCCCACGCGCGCCTCGTCATGGCGAAGGACGACATGCAGAAGGGTAAGTTCAAGACGCTGGAGGAGCTGGCGGCGGCGGACCAGAACGGGCTCGGAAGCGTGTACGAGCAGTCGGCGGCGCTGGCGCATTTCTTCATGCACTCGGAGGGCGGCAAGAAGCGGGAGAAGTTCGTGGAGTACCTGAAAATCGTGTCGAAGGGGGACGGCGACGCGGGAAACTGGGAGAAGTGTTTCGGAAAGAAGCCTGCGGACATGCAGGCGGAGTGGCTGGCGTATCTGAAGGGGCTGAAGTAGCGGCGGCGTTGCGAAAATGACGCACTGCGTCAATCGCGCCTCCGGTTATGATCCGGCCATGCCCGCCCCGATTCCGCTCGTCCTGGCCCTCGTCGCCGAGGCCGACCACCCCGCGGGCGGCGCGCTCCGCGAGAGGCTCGCTGCTCTTGGCGGCGAGATCCGCACCGGGCCGTCCGCCATGGTGATCTCCTGGGAGGACAGCCGCGGTCGGGAGGAGGTCGCGATCCGCGCGGCGCGGGACGCGGTGAAGTTCGCGAGGGACGCCGGGCTGGCCGCGCGCGCCGCGGTGCACCTCGGCCTTCCGGACCCGTCGCCCGGCGCGTTCGCCATGGCCAGGGCGGCGCCCGACGGCGCCGTGTGGGTGTCCAAGGCCGTCGAGCGCCTCGTCATGGCGAAGGACGACATGCAGAAGGGTAAGTTCAAGACGCTGGAGGAGC
>WSZJ01000130.1 GCA_009773755.1 Planctomycetota bacterium
CCCGGGACCGGGAACCGCCCTCGCGCGCTGTATAAAGGATTTGACTCCGGACACTCGCGCGGGGTACAAAACTTCTTCCTATCCCGGGACGGCCCGGTCCCGGCCTTACACCGGAGATCCCAAGGTATGTGGATCGTCAAGAACGTCCTGCGCGGCTCGATCCTGATCGAAGACCTCAAGGTCAAGATCCCAGCCAAGGACTATTTCGACCTCGACAAGATCGGCCGCGAGCGGGTCGAACAGTCCCGCCAGCTCAAGCTGGCCATGGAGGAGGGGTACCTCCAGAACGTCAAGAAGTCCGAACCCGGCGCGAACGAGGCCGTCCTCGTCAAAGAAGAGACCCGGAGCGAAATCAAGACGCGCATCGAGGAGCTCCGCCAGGTCATCCTGAAGTCGCCGGACAAGGACACGGTGATCAAGGCGCTGAACGAGCTGCGCACGGTGCTGGCCGGTTCGAAGGATGTCGAGGCGATCCGGGCCGATTTCGACGACCTGAAGAAACTGGTCCAGACGATGAACGGCGACAGCGGCTGGCTCAAAAAGGAATTCGACAAGCTTCGCGTGACCTTCTTCGACAAGGAGAAGGACGAGAAGACGCTGATGAAGCGGGAAGTGCTGGAGTTGCGCAAGGCGGTGCTCGAGGAGCGCCAGAGGTCCCAGGCGGTGCTCACGCAGTTCAACGAGTTCCGCGATACGCTCCTCAAGGAATTCAAGGGCCTCCTCAGCGGCATGATCGCGGCAGGGCCGCGGATGGCGGCGGGAGAAGGCGGCGACGGCGGCGCTTCCGAGCGCGTGCGTCTCACGGAAGTCGAAATCAAGGCGCGCCTCAAGCTGCTCGAGTCCAAGGAAAACGAACT
This sequence comes from Planctomycetota bacterium, assembly GCA_009773755.1. GTDB lineage: Bacteria > Planctomycetota > MHYJ01 > WSZJ01 > WSZJ01 > WSZJ01. The sequence goes on from WSZJ01000130.1 coordinate 858, forward strand.
CACGGCAAACTTCGAGAAGATCGGCAAGCAGACCGCGGGCGAAGGCGATGCCGGCGGCATGGCCGACCTCCTCGGCGGTATCGATTAACACACATAGGGCCTCGCGGGGCGGCACGGCCGCTTCGCCGGGCACATTGATCACCATCAGGTAGAAAGGGGCACGGGAATGTGCGCTAAGGGAGTCGACATCGGGACGTGCTTCCTCGTGGGAGCGGAACTGAAGGACGGCAAGGAAGTATTCACGATGGAGCGTGACGCCTTCTTCTCGATGCCCAACGAGGACTTCGCGGAAGACATGCTGACGAAGGCGGGCGCCTTCTACATCATCAAGGGCGAGCAGATCTACGTCGTCGGCGAGGACGCGCTCAAGTTCTCGATGGTGACGGGAAACCAGAAGGACTACCGCCGCCCGATGGCCAAGGGCGTGCTGAATCCCGGCGAAGAAGAAGCCATCAGCATGATGGAAGTGCTTCTCGAGGCCGTGGTGGGCAAGCCGAGCTACCAGGGCGAGGTCATCTGCGCGACGATGCCCGCGAACCCGGTCGACGCGGACTTCGACGTGACCTTCCACCGCATGGTGCTGGAGCGGTTCCTGAAGAAGCTCGGGTACGACGTGAAGTGCATCAACGAAGCGATGTGCATCATCTACAGCGAGAACCCGACGGTAACGATCAACAACGAGGTGCTGCCCTTCACGGGGATTGCGATCTCGTTCGGCGCGGGCATGGTGAACTTCGCGGCGTCGTGGCGCGCGAAGAAGCTGCTCGAGTTCTCCTGCGGGCGTTCGGGAGACTGGATCGACCGGCAGGTGGCAAAGGTGAGGAGCGTGCCGGTGTCGAAGGTGCAGAGCCACAAGGAGAAGTACCTGAACTTCGACCGGATCGACCCGACCGACCAGATCATGGTCGCGCTCGAGATCTACTATGAGGACCTGATCCGCTACACCATCGTGAACATCGGCCAGCAGTTGAAGGCCGCCAACGCGACGATCGATGAGCCGGTGGAGATCGTGGTCGCCGGCGGGACTTCGAAGCCGCCGGGGTTCGTCGACCGGTTCCGCGCCCTGCTGCGGGAAATCGGGCTTCCGATTCCGGTCAAGGGCGTGCGCCATGCGAAGGACCCGCTGAAAGCCGTCGCGGCGGGCGCATTGATCGCGGCGATTTCGGAGGAGAAGAAGCGCAAGGCGGTTGCAGCCGCCGGCGGAGGCGAAGAGAAGGCTCCGGCGCCGGCGGCGGGCAAGAAGGGCGGAGTGCCGCTGATCAGCTGAGAATTGTGACGAGGTGAACCAGACCGGGGGCGAGAGATTGCCCCCGGTTTTATTGTTGGCGTAAGGGAAGTTGCGGGTTGCGAGTTGCGGGTTGCGAGGAACAGCACGCTCGCTCTGGCCTGATTTCGCGCCCGGGTGTTAGCTTCGTTTCATGCCCGGCCGAAAGCGAATCGTCGCCGCTGCTTCCATCCTGGTCGCTGCCGCAGCGCTTGGGGCGATCGCATGGCGGCTCGATTGGACAGCGACTCGAGTCGTCCTTGCGCGAACGGGACCGTGGGGAGTGGCATCCTTCACCGGCCTCGGGTTGTTCATTCTGCTCCTTCAGACCGTCGGCTGGCATGCCCTGCTCCGCTCTCGCGGCTGGAAGGTCCCCTTCCACACGACCTATTCGTCGATGCTCATGGGAAATGCCCTGGCGTGGCTCACGCCCTCGATGTACCTCGGCGGGGAACCGCTTCGCATCTGGCATGTGAGCCGCAGATTCAGCCTGCCGTCGCGCGAGGTCGCGGCGACCGTCGTCGCGGCAAAACTCGCCGAGTTCGCGGGGTTCCTCGCGGCGATCCTCGTGTGCACCGGGACGATGCTGTGGAGATTCGACCTGCCGGAGTCCGTGAAGTGGGGATCGACGGCGATGGCGGGATTTCTGCTCGCGGCGTTCGTGATGCTGTTCGCCGCCTTCATGCGGAAATGGCCGCTGGCGTCCGGGATGCTGCGCCTCCTCGGCCGCCGGGGGGAGCGCTTCCGGGCGTGGGCTGCCGACACCGAGATCCAGATCGAGCAGACGTTTCGCGAGCATCGCGGCGCGTTCGCAACGGCGCTCGTTTTCACGGGAGGACCGCTCGCCCTGGTCGTCGCCCGCCCGCTACTCTTTTTCTGGCTCATGGGCATCCACCCGGACTTCCCCGACCTGGCCCTGATCTTCGTCCTCACGCAGATTGTGCTGGCCTTCCAGTTCACGCCGGGAGGGCTCGGCGTTTTCGAGGGCGGTCTGATCGGGACGTTTGCGCTGATCGGAGCAGGGGCGCCGGAAGCTGCTGCGTTCGCGGCGATCCAGCGGCTCGCGGACGCGATCATCGTGGGGCTGGGAGTGGCGCTCGCGGCGCGGGAAGGGGCGGCAGGATTCTTCCGAGGGAAGGGCGTGCCCGAAAGCGGTTAATCAGCCTTTGCAAGGTAAGACTTCTGGCCGACCACGATCATCGCGATCGCAAGCGAGGCGACCGGGACGACGAGCAGGCCGATCGTGCAGACGGTCGCCGACGGCAGGTTTTCGAGGGCACCTTGCCAGAATCGCGGTATGGGCGTCGGGATCCGGAAAACGGCGCCACGGAGCATCTTGGAGAGCACCCACATTTTGAAGGGAGTGAGCCCGAGGATGAGCTCGAAGAGAACGGAGTAGCAGAGGCCGACGACGTAAGGGCGGCCGATAACGACGCCGAGCGCGTAAAAGAGGGTGCCGAATTCGAGTGTGGAGAGGGCGGTGGCGAAGGAAATGAGGGCGAGTTCTTTTGCCCCCGGGGTTTCGTGGATGGCGCGCGGGCGGGGTGGAGCGGAAGTGCGGTTCGGGGCGCCCGTCCCGGGCTTGTTGGCGTCGCCGGTCGAGCGCAACTCGGATGACCCTGCGGTCTCGGAAGACTTTGATTCGTCTCCAGGCTTGTGCTGCGCCAGGACCCACGAAACGAGGACGGGGACCAGGCTCAGCAGAATCAGCGGCGGAATCGTCCCAAGCCACTTCCCCAGAACGATGGCCCATCGAGACGTGGGGCGCGTGAAGAGGTAGACGACGGTGCCATCTTCGGCGTCGCCGGAAAAACCGGAGGTGGCTCCGAGAAGCGCGATGAGGAGAAGGATGACGGAGAAGTAGATCCCGTCAAAAATCTGCAGGAACGGGTTGACGGGGCCCTGCTCCACGGCGAACGCGAAAATCGAGATGATCCCTGGAAAGACGGCGCCGAGCAGCAGCAGCAGCCACTTTCGGGGTCCGTTGAGGAACTGGCGGAGCGCGAGGCGCGCGGAGGCGAGGAGGCCCGGGAGGGGGCTCATGTTCAGGCCTCGGTCAGGTAGCGGAAGACGGCGTCGAGGTTGTCGTCCGGGCTGTGCAGCTCGTGGACGTCGATCCCGGAGTCGAGGATGAGCGCGGGCAGGGCCGAATAGAAGCGGTCCGGCGCGGGCGTACGGATGGTGACCTGGTCGGCGCCGATGACGATCTCGGAGACATCGGGCTGGCGTGCGAGAAGCGCGGCGAGGTCGCGGGCGCGCGGCGTGCGGAGCTGGATCGAGTGCGGGTGGCGATCGATGAGGCCGCGGATCTCGTGGACGTTGCCGTACGCCTTCACGCGACCTTTGTGGATGAGCACGATGTTCGGCGTCATTGCCTCGACCTCGTGCAGGACGTGGCTTGAAACGATCACGGACTTCCCTTCCTTACCGAGCTCCCGCACGAGCTCGATGACGTCACGGCGGATGAGCGGGTCGACGCCGTTGAGCGGCTCGTCGAGGATCAGGAGTTCCGGGTCGTGGCCGAGCGCCTGCGCGATCTTGAGGCGCTGGCGCATCCCCTTGGAGTGCGGTCGGCGAACTCGTTCGCCTTGACGCGGTCGAGGGCGCGGGCGGCGCGGGCTTTGCGGTCGGAAGCGCCGAAGCCGTGGACGCCGAGGAGAGTTTCGACGAACTCGCGGCCGGTCATGAATTCGAAGAAGTTGTCGTGGTCGGGGCAGTAGCCGATGCGGCGGTAAAGGTCGGGCGTTCCGAACGCGGGGAGGCCGAAGAGCAGCGCGCGCCCCTGGGACGGCGGCATGCATCCGGTGAGGACGCGGATGAACGTCGTCTTGCCTGCGCCGTTCGGGCCCAGGAGGCCGAGGACGCCGTTGCCGATCGGGATCGAGACGTCGCGAAGAGCGACGACCTGGCCGTACCAGCGAGTGACGTGCTCGAACCAGACGAGCGGCGTGGCGGGAGCGGCGGCGTTCATGAGCGGCGCTCCGTAATGCCGATCCGCCAGAAAACCAGGGCGAGCGATCCCGCGGTCACCGCCGCCAGGATCATCGCCGACAGCCAGGGGTCCGCGTACTTCAGCCGCTCGGCCACCAGCATGGATTTCCCGGTCTCAGGCAGCGGCAGCACCCACGCCGCGATCGCGTTCAGGTTCCCGTTGAACGAAACAAAGTGAGCCCACTTCAGCCGGTGTCCTTCCAGCGTCTGTCCCACCACCCACGGGATCGCGAAAACCGCGAACCACCCGATTCCCGCCAGCCACGCGCGGCGGGTGCAGGAGGAAATCGCCATGCAGACGGCGACGGCCGGGATCAGCGCGGCCGGAACAATGAGGAGGAGGGCCGCGAAGACCCTGGCAAGGTAAGTGTTGGAAACCGGCGTGAAGGACATGACCGCGGGAAACGTCGCGGAAATGAGGCTGGGCAGGAGAATGGCGGGCGTCAGGAGCAGAAGCGCCGCCGCGCCCTTCCCTGCCATGTAGTCGGCGCGATAGATGGACTTCGAGAAGTACATGAGGTGAGCGTTGTGGCGGATGTCGCTCGAAATCAGATTGCCGCCGACGACCGGCACAAGAAGGAGGCACGTGATGAACACGGAGGACGCGAAGGCGTTGTAGAGCGCGTCCGTGGAATTCTTCGCGTCGCTCAGTACCACCAGCATTACGATGCCGAGAATCAAGGCGGCCAGCCCGTAGACCAGCCCGAACGCGACGCCGTTCGACTTGATCATGTTCTTCATCGCCGCCCACGCGATCACAGGCGCCCGGAACGCGTGGGACACGAACGTCCCCTGCCAGGGCTGGTAGCTCTGATCGAAAATAGGGCTCGATGAAGGGGCGTTCACTTCTCCGCTCCCTCGATCAGCCCCGCGAACACGTCCTCCAGCGACTTCTGCGCCGGCGCAAGGTGCCGCACCTGGGCGCCGCACTTCGCCGCCGCTCGCAGCACCGGCGCCGTATTCCGCACGTCGTCCACGGGCACGACCATCCTGTCCCCTTCCGACGCCGCGCGCGGCGACAGTCCTTCACTCCGCAGCGCGCCCTCCAGCGTGGCACGGTCGCCGCGGAAGCGGATCTCGATCGCCCTCTCGGCGATCCCGATGATGTCCTTGAGGGGCCCGGCGGCGACGAGGCGGCCGCGGTGAAGCACCACGAGTTCGTCGCAGACGCTTTCCACATCGTGGAGGATGTGGCTCGAAAGGACGACGTTGATCCCCTTCCGTGAGGAGATATCCCGGATCAGCCCGAGCATTTCGTCGCGTCCCTTCGGGTCAAGTCCGTTGGTCGGCTCGTCGAGAAAGAGCAGCTTCGGATGATGGACGAGCGCCTGGGCCAGCTTCACGCGCTGGAGCATGCCGGTCGAATACGTGTCGATGTCGCGATAGCGCGCTTCGCCGAGATCGAGCGCGTGGAGGACGTCGTGGGCGCGGGCGAGGGCGTCGCCCGAGGACATGCCGACGAGCTGCCCCGCGAGGGTGACGAACTGGACGGCGCTCATGCGGGGGATCTTGCATTCGGTTTCGGGCATGAAGCCGGTCATCTGGCGGATGCGGAGGGCTTCCCGTTGGGAGTCGAGGCCGAGGGCGGAAGCGTGGCCGGAGGTGGGTCGGACGAGCCCCAGAAGAATCTTGATGAGCGTGGACTTGCCGGAGCCGTTGGGGCCGAGGAGGCCGATAGCGCGGGAGCTGGCGGAGAGCGTGACCCCCTCGAGCGCGTGGACGCGGCCGTAGTTTTTGACGAGGTCGCGGATTTCGATGAGGGCGGCCGGCTGGGACATGGGCGAGAGATTATCCGAGCGCAGGGAGTCTCACTAGAGGTAAGCCGGGACAGCCTTTCAGGCAGGAAAGTGAAAACTTCAACTTTCAACTCTCAAGCAAAGGGCAACTTCAAACGGAGAACTTCAAGAAACGACTCCGGCTTCGGTGACTTGTAGTTATCCGTTTGAAGTTGCCCTTTGCTTGAGAGTTGAAACTTGAAAACTGTCGTTTCCGGCCGTCTGGCTACATTTCCTCCGGCGCCTCAATCCCCAGCAACGCCAGCCCGCTCCTGAGCACCTGCCGCGCGCTGGAAACCAGCAGAACCCGCGCTGCGGTAAGCCCCGCATCGTCGGAAAGAATCCTCTGCTGCTTCCAGAACCGGTTCACCTCTCCCGAGAGGTCAATGAGGAACCGGCTCACGATCGACGGCTCGTACCGCGTCGCCGCGTCGTGCACGATCTGCGGGTACCTGCCGATCTGCCGCGCGACGCCCTTGTCGTCGTCGGTCGCAAGCAGCTTGAAGTCGACCTCGCCGCTCACCGGCTTCCCGTACTTCCGCAGTGCGCTCGACAGCCGCGCGAACGTGTACTGGAGGTACGGCCCCGTCTCCCCCTTGAACGCCTTCGTCTCGGGGTCGAAATCCAGCATCTGTTGCAGATTGAAATCGATGTCCTTCGTCCGCGTCCGCGACAGGTCGTTGAAAATCACCGCGCCGATCCCGACCGCGTGCGCGATCCGCGCCTTCTTCGCTTCGTCCCACTCCCGGTCGACGATGATCTCGTTGACGCGGTCGATCGCCGACTGCAGCACGTCCTGCAGCAGCACGATCGTCCCCTTGCGCGTCGCCATTTTCTCGCGCTGCCCCTCGGCATTCACGATGCGCATCAGCCCGAAGTCGACGTGCACCGGCTCGGCGTCGAGACCGAGAAGCGACGCGACTTTGAACAGCTGCTTGAAATGCAGCTTCTGGTCCGCCGCGACGACGTAGATGAGTTTCTTCGCCCCGTAGTGCCGGCGACGGTACAGGATCGCCGCGAGATCGCGTGTCCCGTACAGCGACGCCTCGTCCGCCTTCCGCAGCAGGAACGGCTCCTTGAACCCGTGCGCCGACAGGTCGACGACGTACGCCCCCTCGCTGTGCGACGTCAGCCCCTTCGCCTCAAGTTCCTTGATCGCCGCATCCATCTTGTCGACGTAGTCCGACTCGCCGCTCCAGGAGTCGAAATCGACGTTGAGCAACGCGTACACGCGCTTGAATTCGGTGAGAGAGATGTCGCGGAAATGCTGCCAGAGCGCCTTGGCCGCCGCGTCGCCGGTTTCCAGCTTCCGAAACCAGTCGCGCGCGTCCTGCTGGTATGCCGGGTCCAGCTTCGCCGTTTCCGTGAACTTCACCAGCAGGTCCTTCAGGAACTCGACGCCCTTCAACTTCAGCTCTTCTTCGCTCCCCCACTTCTTCCACGCAGAGATCAGCTTCCCGAAATTCGTCCCCCAGTCGCCCAGGTGGTTCACGCCGATCACCGTGTACCCGCAAGCCTGCCACAGACGGCGGATGCCGTTCCCGATCACCGTGGACCTCAGATGGGCAATCCCCAGCGGCTTTGCGATGTTCGGGCTCGAGAAGTCGATGACGACCGTCTCCCCCTTTCCCATCTCGTTCCGCCCGTACCCTTCACCCGCAGCGTGCGCCGCGACCAGCACCGACTTCGCCAGCGCCCCGGGATCCGCGAAAAAGTTCACGTAGGGCCCCTTCGTTTCAACCTTCAGGATCGAAGCGGGCCTTGCGACCTTCGCCGCCAGTTGCGTCGCCACCGCGGGCGGCGGCGCGTTGCCGAAGCGGTCCCGGATCGTGAAACACGGGAACGCGAAGTCCCCCATCGCAGGATCTGGCGGCGACTCGAGCTGCCTGTAGACATCGGCGACCACGAGCCCGGGGACGGCGGCAACGATAGAAGCGGCGACTTCCGTGCGGATTTCGTTCATGGGGGCGGCAAAGGTAATGGAAGGATCACGAGTCATGAAGGACTACTTGCGCTGAGGCGAACTTGCATTGCCTCCGCCCGCCTCTGCCAGCTTTCGCCAGCCTCCACTCAATCGCGAACGCGCTCGGTCTTCCTCATCCGCACCGTCGCCAGCCGCTTCCCCCACCGGCGAAGCGCCTGCGGGATGAAGGTGCGCTGCGGGCGTTCCTCCTCGGGGCCGGCCGCGTTCTTGTGGTTGACGCAATAGAGGGTGCGCCAGAGGCCAAGGCGGTCGACGAACCCGACTTTCTCGGGGCTGAGGTTCGTCATCTTGAGGAAATTGTCCATCTTGAGGTCGCTTCGCCACCCGATGCGCCAGAAGAGAGGCGCGAGCGCGAGTTCGACGTCGTTGATGAACACGTTGGGCGCCATGAAGTGGTTCACGAAGACGAGCCGGCCGCCGCGCCGGCAGACGCGCTTCATTTCCTGCACCACCGCGCGCGGATCGGGGACCGTGGTGATGAAGTAGGCCGCGAGGACGGCGTCGAACGAGTCGTCGGGGAAGTCGAGTCTGGTCGCGTCCATCTTCTTGAGGCGGACGTGGTTCCAGTTCGACTTCTGGACCCTGCCGTGGGCTTCGTCGAGCATGCCCTGGGAGAGGTCGATGCCGGTGAAATGGACGTTTTCGGGGAAAAGCGGAATGCAGGCGCCGGTGCCGACTCCGACCTCCAGGATTCGTTCCCCGGGGCGGGAGGCGACGGCTGCGACGGCACGGCGACGGCCTTCGGCGAAGAAGCGCTCGAAGACGAAGTCGTAGACGCCTGCGTAGAAATTGTAGACCGACTCGATGTAGGCGGTGCCTACCATGCTTCCCCCGGTTGAGCCTCAGCGGGCCATTTTGCCGTTTCTGCATGGGACTGGGCAACGAACAATTGAGGAAATTATCGCCTCGGCTTCGGCGGCCTGGTCGTTTGCGACCTGTAGGTCTCGATGACCCGCTCGAGGATCTCGTCGATTCCGACGGTCGGCTTGTACCCGATAAATTTCGCGGCTTTTTCGATCGACGGAACCCGGCGCTTCATGTCCTCAAACCCTTCCTCGTAGGCCTTTTCGTACGGGACGTGCTCGATCTTCGCCTTTCCGCCGGTCTTCGCGGCGACCTTTGCCGCCAGCGCGTTGATCGTGATTTCCTCCGTCGCCCCGAGGTTGAAGACTCCGCCTTCGGCTTTCTCGCACCCGAGCAGATCCGCCATTCCTTTCACCACGTCCCCCACCCAGCCGAAACAGCGCGTCTGCTCGCCGTCGCCGTAGACGGAAATCGGGCCGCCGGCCAGTCCCTGCTCGATGAAGCGCGGGATGACCATGCCGTAGCGGCCCGTCTGGCGGGGGCCGACGGTGTTAAAGAGGCGCCCGATGACGACGGGGAGTTTTTTTTCCTTCGCGTAGGCGAGGGCGAGGAATTCGTCGACGGCCTTGGAAGCGGCGTAAGACCAGCGGGACTTGGTGGTGGCACCGAAGACGAGGTCGTCGTCTTCCTTGAAGGGGACCTTGGTCGACTTGCCGTAGACCTCGCTGGTGGACGCGACGAAGATCGGCTTGAGTTTCTTCGCAGCGGCCTTGAGCACGAGTTCGGTGCCGCCGATGTTTGTTTCGATGGTGCGGGTAGGGCTTTCGATGATGAGCCGGACGCCCACTGCCGCTGCGAGGTGGAAGATCGCGTCCGCGTTGTCGACCATTTCGGCCAGCAGCGGGACGTTGAAGATCGTCTCGATCGCGTAGCTGAATTTGGTGTTCGACTTGAACGCTTCGATGTTGGCCATCGCGCCGGTGGACAGGTCGTCGAGAACAGCGACGCGGTCGCCGCGCGCCAGCAGGTGTTCCGTGAGGTGGCTGCCGATGAATCCTGCGCCGCCTGTGATGAGGACTTTCATGCCTGGGCTCCAGGGCAAGGACAAATCCCAACTCCAACTCCAACCCCAACTCCAAGACTGCCGTTTTGGTGTTGGGGTTGGAGTTGGGGTTGGAGTTGTCTTCGCATTTTTTACCTCGCCGATCCCGCCTTCGCCTTCCTCACGTTCACGAGCCCCTTATGATAATCCTGCACCGCCTGCACCTCCGGCGCCCGCCGCTTCACCGCCGCAATCCCGTTCACGGCCATTTGAGCGCCCTGAATCGTCGTGATCACGGTCACCCCGTGCCCGACCGCCGCCGCGCGGATTTTCGCCTCGTCCGTCTTCGGCCCCTTGCCGCTCGGCGTATTGATGATAAGCGCCAGCTCGCCGTTGATCACGAGGTCGAGCGGGTTCGGGCGGCCTTCCTTCAGCTTCGGGACTTCCTTCACGTGCACGCCGTTGCGCTGCAGCACCCGCGCCGTTCCGCTCGTCGCCAGGATTTCGAATCCCAGCATCTCCAGCCGCTGTGCGATGAACACCACGTCGCGCTTGTCCGAATCCTTCACGCTCACAAAGACCTTTCCCTTCGTGGGCAGGAAGTGCGACGCCGCTTCCTGCGCCTTCATGTAGGCGATCCCCAGCTCCCGGTCCATTCCCATCACCTCACCCGTCGATTTCATCTCCGGCCCGAGGATGATGTCGACGCCGGCGAACCGGCTGAACGGGAACACCGACTCCTTCACCGAGAAATGGTCCGGCGTGATCTCCTCCGTGAACCCCAGTTCCTTCAGCGTCTTCCCCACCATGATCTTCGCCGCCAGCTTCGCCAGCGGCACACCGATCGCCTTCGACACGAACGGCGCCGTCCGCGACGCGCGCGGGTTCACCTCCAGCACGTAAATCACCTCGTTCTTCACCGCGAACTGCGCGTTCATCAGCCCCTTCACCTGCAGTTCCAGCGCCATCTTCTTCGTGTCGGACTTGATCCGGTCGATCTGCGCGTCCGAGAGACTGAAAGGCGGAAGCGTCATCGTCGCGTCGCCGCTGTGCACTCCCGCCATTTCGATGTGCTCGAGAAGCCCGCCGATCACGACGTCCTTCCCGTCGCAGATCGCGTCCACGTCGACCTCGATGGCCTCCTCGATGAACTTGTCCACCAGGATCGGGTGGTCAGGGGAAGCGGCGATGGCGTGGCCGACGAAGTGCTCGAGCTCTTCATCGTCGTACACGATTTTCATCGCGCGGCCGCCGAGCACGAACGACGGGCGGACGAGGACGGGGAATCCGAGCTCGGCGGCGACCTTCTTCGCATCGCCGTAGTTGAGTGCGGTGCCGCCGGGGGGCTGCGTGAGCCCGAGCTTCTCGATCATTGCGTTGAAGAGTTTTCGGTCCTCGGCGCGGTCGATGGATTCCGGGGAGGTGCCGATAATCGGAACGCCGGCCTTCTTGAGCGCGGTCGCAAGGTTGAGCGGCGTCTGGCCGCCGAACTGGACGATGACGCCCTGCGGCTTCACGCGGTCGCAGACATTGAGGACGTCTTCCTCGGTCAGCGGTTCGAAGAAGAGCATGTCGCTGGTGTCGTAATCGGTGGAAACGGTCTCCGGGTTCGAATTCACCATCACGGTTTCGAACCCGAGCTCGCGCAGGGCGAACGCCGCGTGGACGCAGCAATAATCGAATTCGATCCCCTGGCCTATCCGGTTCGGACCGCCGCCGAGAATGACGATGCGCGGCTTGTCGGAGATCCGGACTTCGTCCTCGGTCTCGTACGTGGAGTAGTAGTAGGGCGTCGTGGCGGCGAACTCGGCGGCGCAGGTGTCGACCAGCCCGTAGGTCGGCAGAACCCTGCGCTTCTTCCGGTCCGCGCGGACCTCGTGCTGCGTCGTCCGCCACATGCTTCCGAGTTGCACGTCGCTGAACCCGAGCCGCTTCGCCTCTCGCAGCACGTCCGCCGGAACGTCGGCCAGCGCGGTGTACCCGCGCAGGCGCGCTTCCGCGTCCACGAGATCCTTCATGTTCTCCAGGAACCAGGGGTCAATCCTCGTGAGCCCGTGGATTTCGTCGACGGACGTTCCTAGCTTCATCGCGTCGCGGATCGCGAACAGCCGCTCGGCATTCGGGACTACCAGCAATTCGCGGACTTTGTCCGGGTCCGGCCGCTCGCCGCGGGCCCACAGGTCCTTGCGGTCGCTTCCCAGGCCGAAGCGCTGGTTTTCGAGCGAGCGAACGGCCTTCTGGAGGGCTTCCTTGAAGGTACGGCCGATGGACATTGCCTCGCCGACGGACTTCATGGCGATGCCAAGCGTGGGGTCGGCCTCCGGAAATTTCTCAAAAGCCCAGCGGGGAATCTTCACCACGCAGTAGTCGATCGACGGCTCGAAGCAGGCGGGTGTTTTCTTCGTAATGTCGTTAGGGAGTTCGTCGAGCGTGTAGCCGACGGCGAGCTTGGCGGCGATTTTCGCGATCGGGAAGCCGGTCGCCTTGGAAGCGAGGGCCGACGACCGGGACACGCGCGGGTTCATCTCGATGACGACCATCCGTCCGGTCTTCGGGTGCGTCGCGAACTGGATGTTGCACCCGCCCGTCTCGACGCCGATCTCCTGCATCAGCCGGATCGCCGCGTCGCGCATCCGCTGGTATTCGGCGTCGGAGAGCGTCTGGATCGGCGCGACGGTGATCGAGTCTCCCGTGTGGACGCCCATCGGGTCGAAGTTCTCGATCGTGCACACGATGACCGTGTTGCCGGCCTTGTCCCGCATCATCTCCAGCTCGAATTCCTTCCAGCCGACGATGCTCTCCTCGACCAGCACTTCGCCGATCATCGACAGCGACAGCCCGCGCTGCGCGATCGCCCCGAATTCTTCCTTGTTGTAGGCGATCCCGCCGCCGGTCCCGCCCAGCGTGAAGGACGGCCTGACGACCGCGGGCAGGCCGACGTCGTCGAGCGCCTTGATCGCTTCTTCGAGCGTGTGCACGTGGTGCGACCGCGGGCTCTCGAGCCCCACGCGGTCGACGCATTCTTTGAAAAGCCGGCGGTCCTCCGCCTTCCGGATGACCTTTTCGTCCGCGCCGAGCATCACGATCCCGAGCCGCTTGAGCACCCCCGACTCGCTCAGCTTCACGCCGATGTTCAGCGCCGTTTGCCCGCCGAGCGTCGGCAGGATCGCGTCAGGCCGCTCCTTCTCCAGCACCTTCGTCACGAATTCCACCGTCACCGGCTCGATGTACACCCGGTCCGCCGTCTCCGGGTCCGTCATGATCGTCGCCGGATTCGAATTCACCAGGACGACCGAATACCCCTCTTCACGCAGCGCCTTGCACGCCTGCGTCCCCGAATAGTCGAATTCGCACGCCTGCCCGATCACGATCGGGCCGCTTCCGATGAGGCAGATCTTCTTGATGTCGCGCCTGGCGGGCATTCCGGCTCCTGGATCCTCAGCCTGAAAAAAAGCCCCGCCATCGCGGGGCTGGGGGGTCTTCCCTATGTGTCGTGTGCGTTGGTCACTCGTTCGCGCCTAAACCTTTCAGAATTTACGGAAGCGGGACTGTTTCGGCAAGGAATGCTACCTGGGTTTGATCCCCAGCCCCTGGATCGTCTCGTCTCCCGGTAGCTCCTGCCTGGCCATAAGGAGCGACTTCACTTGTCCTCCCTCTTGTCCTTCAGCCCCAGGATTTCCTTGTCCTCCGGGAACGCTTCTTTGCAGAGCTTCACCAGCGCCGCGCGCGAAGCGTCGAAGTCCTCGTGGGCGGACTTGCGCTCTTTTTCGCCCGGCGGAATCGTCGAGATTTCGAACTCGTCGCAGCTGAAGCAGAGCACGACGTCGACCCAGTCCTTGTCCCGCCAGAGGCGGAAACCGACGCCGGGCGCGAACTCGCACTTCTTTGCTTTCTCCCAGTCGTAGGTTTTTTCGTCGAACACGATCGCCGCGATCTTCAGCCCGAATTCCCGCTTCTGCTCCTTCCCCGTCGAGATGATCGGATAACCGCCGCATTCCTTCCCCATCGCCTCCCGGGGTTTCTCCGGGTTCACCCGGAAGCACTCGACGCGCGTCACGCCCGCGATGATCCCGACCGGCCTATCGCCGCCCATCCAGGCCTTCACCTTGTCAGACGGCCCCTTGGGCTTCTCGTCCTCGGCCCATGCCGCCAAACCGACCGCCAGCGCGAGCGCTGCAAGCGCCGCAAGCCTCGGAGCATTCATGGACAACTCCTTCTTCTCTGTGAAGCGGTGAATTCTACTTCGAGAGTTCACTCGTCGAACTGCGAATCCCCGTCCATCCACCGATCCGCGTCGTCCTCCCCCTTCGCCATCCCTCTCCGGTCGCCCCACGACGGCCGCTTGATGTCCACCGGCGTCACCAGGCGCGCCGGAAGTTCCTGCAGGAAGCGGCTGGCGTGCTGGCGGACGCTGGGAAGCTGGCCTTCCCGCCCGTAAAGGGGCAGGCACAGCTCGAGGTGGCGCCGCGCCCGCGTGACCGCCACGTAGAACAGCCGCCGCTCTTCTTCTTCGCCCCCCTCCCCCAGCGCCCGCGCGTCTGGGAAGCGACCGTCGACGAGCCAGGGGAGAAAGACGGCCTGCCACTCGAGGCCTTTGGCCTGGTGGATCGTCGAGAGGACGACTTTGCGCTCCGGGGCGGCCCGCGCGCTGTCGGACTCGGCGACGTTCGAGAGGAGCGCGAGTTCCGAGAGGAATTGCGTGGTGGACGGGAAGCGTCCGGCGTACGACGCGAGGGTTTCCAGATCCATGATGCGGGACTGCGCGTTCTCGTAGGTGTCGAACAGGTGCCCGCGATAGCCGCCCGAGATCACCGCTTCCAGCTGCGCCGCCGGCCGGTCCTTGAGCGCCGTGACGGAGTGCATCGTCCGGGCGAGGTCCTCGATCCCCGCGGCCGCCGCCTTCGGCGCCGGAAGTTTTGTTTTCGCGAGGTCGCCGAGGGGGTCTTTCGAAGCGGCGACCGCCTTCCACACTTTCGCCGCCGTCACCTTCCCGACCTTCGGCAGCAGCCGGAGCGCCCGCTTCCACGCCAGCTCGTCGCGCGGGTTCGCGGCCATGCGCAGATAGGAGGTCGCGTCCTTGATGTGGGCCTGCTCGAAGAAGCGCATGCCCGAGCGGACTTCGAACGGGATCCCGCGCTGCGACAGCTCCATCTGGAGCTCCATCGAAAGGTAGTGCGAGCGGTACAGGATCGCGATCTGGTCGAGCTCGATCCCTTCGCCCTCCAGGTCTCCGATCCGCTGGACGATGTACGCTGCCTGCTCTTCGCCGCGCTCCAGCGCCACGAGCCGGGGCCGGGGGCCCGGCGGCTGCTGCGAGACGAGGTGCTTCTCGAACTGGTCCTTGTTGTGCGCGATCGAAGCGTTCGCCAGCTCGAGGATCTCGGGACTCGACCGGTAGTTGATTTCCAGTTTGAATTTTTTCGCGTCCGGGTAGCGCTCCGGGAACTTCATGATGTTCGCGAAGTTCGCGCCGCGGAACGAGTAGATCGACTGTGCGTCGTCCCCGACGACCATGAGATTCCGGTGCGCGAAGGCGAGGTGGTCGACGATCTTTGCCTGCAGGATGTTCGTGTCCTGGTACTCGTCGACCAGGACATACGCGAAGCGCCGCCGGAACTCGTCGCGGACTTCGTCGTTCTCGTCCATGGCCTGGAGCCACAGCGTCAGCAGGTCGTCGAAGTCGACCAGGCCGAGGTCTTTTTTTCGGGCTGCGTACGACCCCTGGATCGTCACCAGGTGCTCCACCAGATCTGCATGCATCGGGTACCGCCGCGTCACGACCTCGTCCAGCGGCTCACGCGTGTTCGCCGCCATCGAAATCATGTCGAGAACGATGCCGGGCTTGGGGAAGCGCTTCTCCTCGAGCTCCAGTGTCGGTTCCATCACTTCGCCCAGCAGGTCTTCCGCGTCGTCGCGGTCGGCGATCGTGAAGTCGCGAGACATCCCGACCGCCGCGGCGTGCCGACGGAGGGCGAGGTGCCCTGCGTGGTGAAACGTCCCGCCGACCGCGCTGCACGCGCCGCCGAGGAGCGCTTCGACCCGCGCCAGCATTTCCTTCGCGGCCTTGTTCGTGAACGTGAGGAGCAGGATCGCGCCCGGCGGCACGCCCACCAGCCGCGCCACGCGGAACGTCAGCGTCCGCGTCTTGCCGCTTCCCGCCCCCGCGATCACCAGGAGCGGCCCGCCGCCCGCCATGACGACCTCGAGCTGCTGCGGGTTCAGCTCGCGCTCGTAGTCGATCCGGGGCGCGCCGGCCGCCGGGCGCAGCTCATATTCCTCGCGCGGAGCGTCAGCCATGGAGCGAATCCCCTGCGGATCGGATACCGGCATCGGCGGACGGAAAGAACCTCCCGGGCCGACGCAGCCCGACCGGCCGGGTCGTTCGCGCCGTCCTACTTCTTCTCGGCGGCTTTCTTTGCGGCCGCAATCTTCGTCCCGGAGGCAAGCCTCCAGCGGCGCTGAAGGCGCTTCAAGGCCTTGCGTTCCGCGCGAAGAGGCAGGTCCTTGCGGCGGTCCTTGGACTTCGTCTTCAGCTCGGTGACCGTCTTTTTCTGGGCGACGACGTCTTTCTTGACTTCCTCGGCATTGACGCTGGCCATGGACGCTCCTGGTGGATAAGGGGGGAGGAAGTTACCAGCGGCGGCTCACGGGTGTCAACCTCAGCCATTTGACAGGCTCCTTTCCCCCCCGCTACATTCCCTCCCCCGCTTTCGGAGACTTCTTGTGCCCCCGCAGATGCTCGTCGACCTGTCCCGCGTCGACTTCTCGAAGGTGGTGATCGGGATCGAACAGATCCGTGCGGTGAACGCGCACCGCTACGAGTTTGAAATGCTCGACGGCATCTACTATCTCAACGCGGAAGACCGCTCGGCGGTCGGATTCAAGAAGACGTCGATGAACGACTTCTGGGTGCGCGGGCATATTCCAGGACGGCCGCTCATGCCGGGTGTGCTGATCGCAGAGGCCGCAGGGCAGCTCTGCTCCTACGTCTACAGGACCGTGATCAACAAACGGCCCGGAATATTCCTCGGTTTCGCCGGCCTGGAAAACGTGAAGTTCCGCGGCATGGTGCAGCCGGGCGAGACGGTGATCCTTATCGCGAAGGCGCGTGAAGAGCGCCACCGGCGGATTGTGTGCGACACGCAGGCGCTCGCCGGGGACAAGCTGGTGTTTGAAGGCGAAGTCGTTGGAATGCCCTTCTGAAGGACGGACGGCGCGCTTCGCGCGCCGGCGGGCGGGCGGGCAGGCGGGCAGGCGGGCAGGCAAAAGAAAAACGACCACCGACTTCGGAGAGTCGTCTTCTTCCTCGCCCGCCCGCTCGCCCGCCCG
>WSZJ01000131.1 GCA_009773755.1 Planctomycetota bacterium
CGCGGCTGGAGGTGCGTCGCGCTCAGCCAGAACAGCAGCTGCATCCCCGCGAACACCGACGCGCCCGCGGCGAGCGCTCGCGTCGGGCGCCTCGACAGCGCGAACCCCAGTCCCGCCAGCGCCGCCGCGAGCCAGGCGACGCCGTAACCCGGATCCCCGACGCCGCTTTCCCAGAGAGCGACGACGCGCTCCCCCGCCGACGCGCGCGGGAAATGGCCGTTGATGAAGCGCCATTCCTCCGACTCGCCCCAGTGGGCGCGTCCCAGGACTCGCGTGGCGAACGGAAAGACGGGGTTCTTCGTCCACGCGGCATTGCGGGCGAGGTAGGGCGCGTGAACGAGCAGCCCCGCAACGCAGAAAACGAGGGCCGCGAACGCGAGGCGCTTCGGCGGCGTCCGCACCGCGCCTTCTTCCCTGTCGCGGAATGCCGCGGCCGCCGCGAGCGCCGGGAGGAACAGGAAACCCGCGGCCGTGAGTTTCGTCCCGACGGCTGCGCCGGCGCAGATCCCCGCCGCTGCCATGACACGATGCGTCAACGGCGCTTCCCAGAGCAGCACGAGCGCGCAGAGCCCGAGGAACGCCGCGGCCTGTTCGTTGTATGCAAGCGACCCGGTGACGAGGTTCCACGGCACGCACAGGTACGCCGCGGCGGCAGCGGCGCCCGACGCGGAAGAACCCGTGCGGGCGCCCGCCCAGACGCCCAGGAGCGCCGCGGTCCCGACGGCGAAGGAGGCGTGGAGCCATTGGGCGCCGAGCATCCCCTCGAAGGCTCCGCCGCGAAGCGAGAACATCCCCAGCGTCAGCATTTCGAAATTGAGCGGCAGGTACGCGTACACGTTGTGCGGCAGCGCGCGGATCGCTCCGGCATCGAGCCATTCGCGCGGCACCTGCAGGTGATATTCAAGGGCGTCGTAGCCTTTCGCCTCCGACGGCCAGAGCATGCCGGGGGGGAACGAGGCGGCGAGCAGCAGAATGGCGACGAGCGGCGCAACCAGGGCGACGCCGGGATGCGCAAGCATGGCGGTCGCGCGTCCCGGAAGCGATCGCAGATCGCGCCCGACGAGGGCGGCGACGCAGCCGCCGAGGAGGAGAAGAACGACCACCGGAGCCCGGACGAAGCCGGCGAGCCCCAGCAGGTGCAGAAGCGTCATGAGGACGGCAAATCCGAGCCCGCCTTCGACGGCAAAGCGCGCCGCCGCGGGAGCGCGGGCGCTCTCGAGGGGATCCGCCCCCCGACCGAAGAGCGCAACGCCGGCAAGACGCCCGAGCCCGAGGGCGCCGCCCCAGAAGAGCGCGACGGACGCGCCTTCCAGCCCGACCGTGAGCGTCCAGCCGCCAAGCGCGCCAAGCGCCCCGAGCTTCCCGAGCGCGGCGAGCGCTGCGACCGCGAACGCCAGGAACGGGACGGCGGGAAGGAAGCGTTTCACCGGCGGATGCTAACCCGCATGAAGTGAGCGCGGAAAGAGCGGCGACCCGAGGCGGGGGTGTTACAAATTGACGCAGCGCGTCAAGTCGGCCGGCGGCGTGGGGCTGACCGGACGCACGAGGGGGCATTTACGGGGTGTTGGTGCCGTTCCACGGTGCGTTTATGGAGGGTCTCCCTCGGAAGAGCCCTCGATGAGGGCCGGAATGTGAACAAGCATTGGGAGGCCGAGCGCAGTCCGGCTGGAATACCGCTTTACGCCCGCGCATAAGAAGTTTGCCTGTAAGGAGTTATGAATCTCGCAAGATTGTGGGTTGACCCTGGACCCGGTTTTCCCCCGCATGTGGAAAACCTGTGGAATGACGCCTTCCAATCGCTTCATTCCTCATCGCCCCGGCACCGCAATCAGCACCTGCGTTCCCGCCACCCGCTCCAGCCCGCTCACGCTGCTCCATCCCATCATCCCCTCCGGCACGTGCGCTTTCTTCGCTTCCCCGCTTCTGACCGAGATCTTTGCGCCGAATTCGCGCGCCGTTTTCACGACCTGCCGCACGCCGTGGCCGCGGCCCGGGTCGTCGTGGCGCGAACGGTGCTCCTCGAACGCGGCCTGGATCGCTTCAAGGTCGGTCGCGTAGCGGCCGCCGTACGAAGCGCGCAGGCCGCGCCCCGCGTCGGCGACGGCGATCTTGAGGATGGCCTTGCCGCGGAAGTTGTACCGGTGAGCCGCGACCCATCCGGGTCCGCAGGCGTGTTCGGGAATGTTGTGGCACAGCTCGGCAAGAAGGATGACGAAGCGCGCGGACTCGAGCGCGGTGAAGCCGAGGTGTTCGCCGAGGAATTTCGGCGCGCGCCGGTGTACGCGGTCGAGAAGCACCGCGACGTCCGCGTCCGTCTCGATGCGCGTGAACACGAGAAGAGCGTCGGAGTCGCCCTCGGCCGGCGGCGGTTCTCCCGCAAGCGCCGCGACAAACCCGACACGGCGGAGCCAGCTTCGGGTCACGAGGGCGCGGGGCTCGGTCCAGTGCCCTCCTGTGGTGAGGTGGACGAGAAGCACGGCGGCCGCGGAGAGATCGACGGCGTCGACTCGCGAGAGGTCGAGGACCCGGCCGCGGGAGCGGACGAGTTGCCCGTCGAGGTCGTCGTGGGAGAGGCGCATTCCGTCTCAGAACCGCACCACAAACACCGTCCCTCCCGAGCCGCTCTCGACCTTTCCTCCGCAAGCCGCTTCACCGTCGCCAGCCCGAGCCCCGTTCCTCCGGGCTTGTCGCTGTTGAACGCCTCGAACAGCTTTTCCTTCACGGCGTCGGGGATGCCGCCGCCGGTGTCCTCGACGCGCAGCTCGGCCTTGCCTTCCTTCACCGCCGTCGCAACGATCACGCGCCCGCCGGCCGGCGTCGCCTCGAGCGCATTCGCGACGAGATTGTCGACGATGCGCCGCGCGCGCCCGGAATCGCCCGTGAAAATGACGTCGCCGCTTCCGCGCGCCTCGAGCACCACGCCGCGATGCTCCGCACGGGGATTGAAAAGCGAGAGCGATTCCGACGCCACCGCCGCCAGGTCGACGCGTTCCCTCTTCGGCGGCTCCGGCGCCGCGAGCGCCATCAGCTCCCCGATCGAGCCCTCGAGGCGTTTCACCTCCGTCACGATCCGCGCGAGGATCTCGCGCCGCCGCGAATCGGCTTCGTCGCGCTCCAGCATCTGCGCCATCATGAGCACGCCCGCGAGCGGATTGCGCAGGTCGTGGGCGACGCCCGCCGCAAACCGGCCCGCGACGGCCCAGCGCTCGTCTTCGCGTTGTTTCCGGAGCGCTGACTGCATGGCGTTGAAGGCGGAAGCGAGGGCGGCGAATTCGTCCGAGCCGGTGGAAGGGACATCGACGCCGAAGTCGCCTTTCTCCACGCGCCGCGCCCCGGCAACGAGCACGCCGACCGGCCTGAGGAGGGCCGCCCCGAGCCAGAAGCCCAGCACGACGACCGCTATCGCGGCTCCGCCGGCAAGCCACCAGAGCGGGCGCACGGCTTCGGATTTGGCGGCCTCAAGCGATCCGGAGTCGTACGCGAACGCCAGCGTCGTGTCCGCTTCCTTCACGGCAACGACGCGGAACCGGCCCGCCGCCGCGAACGGAATTTCCGTGCGCGCTGCCCTCGCAACCTCCTCCGCTTCGGCCCGCGGCAACGTCGACGCCAGGACGCTCCCAGCCAGCACCTCCACCAGGTCCGCATCGACGACGGATTTGACCCGAGCCAGCATCGCGGGCCCCGTGAATCCTCCCTTCAACATCAGCCCCCCCACCGTCCGCGCCTGCCCCAGCGCGCGCTCCTCAGCCATTCGGCGCGCCTGCGTGGCGGCGCCCCAGAGAAGGAGGGCGGAGGTCGCCGCGAAAAGCGCGAGGAACGCGGCGACGAGGCGGGTGGAAGCGGAGCGGACCATGGCCGGATGCTAACGGATTTCGGCGAGAGGCCGGAGCAACGCGGGCAGGCGGCGAAGCGCGTCGAGCGTGCGGACTCCGTGCCAGGTGAGCAGGGAGCCGTCGAAAAGGCGCGCGGGGATTTCGCGGAGAGCGGGAATTTCGGTGCGCAGCGCCGCGACGTGGAACTCGTTGAACGGGAACGGCTCGTCGGGGAAGAGGAGGACGTCGGGGCGAGCCGCGGCGATGGAGGCGCCGTCGAGCGAAAAGTAGGTGCGCCGGTCCGCAGCGAACGCGTTGTCGATCCCGCACAAGCGCAGCAGATCCGTCGCGTAGCAGTCGCCCCCGAGCGTCCACCACGGTCCCCGCCAGATGAACGCCACTCCACGGCGGCGCGGCTCGGCGGAAGCCACGAGGCGGGCGGATTCGTCCTCGATCAGCGACGCCAGCGCTTCCGCCTTCCCCGCTTCGCCCCCGGAAACTTCCGCGAGCTTCCTCACGAATTCCGGCACATCCGCGACGCGGCGCGGGTTCGCGACGGCGACCGGCGCGAAACCCGCGATCGCTTCGACGTCCTCCTTCCGGTTCTCGTCGCGGCAGGCGAGGACGAGGTCAGGCGTGGAAGCGCGGATGGCGGCGAGGTCGGGATCCTTGGTGCCGCCCATGGCAGTCGGCGGCGCGCCGTCGGTCGGTACGGGACACCAGGATGTGCGGCCGACGACGCGGGAGGCGAGGCCGACGGCGTAGAGAGTCTCCGTGCCGCTCGGGTAGAGCGAGACGATGCGAAGCGGCCGAGATGGAGCGGCTCCCAGAAGTTCAAGAACTGGTGAAGTGTCGGTCAAGTGCATCCTAGGAATCGCACGCTGTTCCTCGGGGAAATGGTCAAACAGCCTTGCCACAGAACACGATCTGCGGCCTGCCACGTCGTCGTTCTCTGTGCCCTCTGTGCCCTCTGTGGCAAGGCCGTTCATGGGACGGCCACCTTCAGAATTTCACGTCTTTCTCCGCGGCCACCACCGCCTTCGCCTCATCCTGCTCCGGCAGCAGCTTGTACAGCAGCTTCAGCTTCACCGTTCCCGTCGCCGCCTTCGCCTCGAACTCGAGCACGCGCGCTTCGTTCGGTTTGATCCGGTTGTTCTTCGTCCTCAGGTCGAATGTCTCGCGGTACTTCGCCGCTTCTTTCCCGTCAGCGCCCATCACCGTCACGATCAGCACGACCTCGCGCTCGCCGCCGCCGGGGAAATTGTGCCCCGCGCCGTCATTGGTCACCGTCACCTTCAGCTTGCCGCCCGCAACCAAAGCGTCGATAAGCGCCGCCTTCCTGATCATCGCAGGGTCATGCGCGCCGGGCATCGTGTGCCTGTGCGCGTCCTTTGGAAGCGCCCCCTTCTTGTCGTAGATCGCGCGCTTCACCTCCGGCATGTGGCACGACTGGCAGCTCTCGCCGTCCTTCTCGTACTGGCTTCCCTTCCAGGAGTCGTACTGGTTGTGGTCCTTGTCGGTCCCGTGGCAGGAAATGCAGATGCGCGGGTCCGTGCCCATGGTCTTGTCCTGCTTGTTGGCGTGGCCTTTGACCATTCCTTCGGCGGGAAGCGGCCCGACGATGGTGCCGATGTCGTCGGGTTTCCCGGACGGGATCTGGTGGCAGGCGATACAGGCGACGCCCTCGTGCTGATTCTTCGAGCGGAGCGTCGGGGCCTTGCCGAGCGCGCCCTGCGTGGGATTCGGGGCGTGGCACGGGTTGCAGGTCGCCTGCTTTTCCTTCGGCGTCGCGTTCTTCGCGGCGACGTACATCTCGTCTGTCCACGCCTTGCCGTGGTACGAGTCCGCCCACTCCTTCACGTATTCCGCGTGGCAAAGGTGGCAGCCGTTGAGGACCGCGGGAACGCTGACCGGCGGTCCCTCCGGAGCCGCTTCACGTGGCTCTGAAACGAAGAGTGCCGCGACCCCCGCGAGGACGGCCGCTGCGTGGAGGAAGCGGAGGCGGGTCATTCCTTCTTCGTCCGGAGCACCTCGAGCACGTAGATTTTCTGCTCGAAGTCCTGGTGGTGGAGGACGACGTCTTCGAGGCCGTCTCCGTTGAGATCCGTCACGAGCGCGGGCTCGGCGGCCATGCCGCGGGTGTCGCGAACTTCGATGGAGCGGTCGACCGCGCGGTTGAAGACGCCGTTGTGATTTCCGAAGCGGACGTCCAGCCGGTCGTCCTTCTCCTTCGTGAGCAGGTCGTCGAGGCCGTCTCCGTTGAGGTCGCCGAAGCACATCATGAAGGGCGTCTCGATGCGCTGCGACTCGCGCGTGACGGAGAGGATGAGTGGAACGGTGACCGCGAACTCGCCGTCCGCCTGCGGAAAGGTCCCGTCGGCGCGCGCGAGGTAGAAGAACGTCTTCACTTCGAGCTTCCGCGAAAAAAAGATCTCGAGGATGTCCCACAGTCCGAGCTGCGGAATGTTGAGCAGCACGAGGTCCGGCCGCCCGTCGCGGTTCAGGTCGCGCATCATCGGGATCCCTTCGCGCCGGAAGGTCCAACCGGTCAGCGCGACGACCGATCCCTCGGTGTACGGTTTCGCCCCTGCAGCGCGGAAAACGCCGACCTTCCCTTTCCCCGGCAGCATGATCGCCACGTCCGCCCGCTTGTCTCCGTCGACATCGGCAATCTCCGGCGACACCTCCCGGTAGAAGTCGAACAGGTCGCGACGCTTCCTGCGCCGTTTCACGAACTTGTTGAAGTCGAAGGAGCGCGTCGGCGCGGACGAAAACAGTCCTTCGCCGTCCCGGCCGTGCACGCGGAGAACGGCGCCGTCGAAGTACATCAGGTCGGTTTTCCCGTCCGCGTCGAAATCTGAAAGCCAGAATTGGGGGAACGACACGGCGCGCACCAGTCGGTTCTCGAATGCGCCGCCGCCCATCGCGATCGTCGCCTCCATTTCCACCTGCACTTTCTGCGACAGCTCGAACTCTCCCGGCGCAGCCTGCGAGTAGAAAGCGAAGAAGCCTTTGCGCGGCACCACCAGGTCGAGGTCCCCGTCGCGATCCAGGTCTCGCAGGAAATCGCGCGGCCGCGGCTTCTCGAGCGTCGCCCCCTCGAACGCCGTCGCAACCGCCAGCGGCTCGAGCGCGGGCTCGACGAGTTTGTTCCCCTCGAAACGCCACGCGAGCACGCCGCCGCCGGTCAGCGCGACGAGCTCCGCCCCCGGTTTTCCGTCGACGTCTCCGAACGCGTACGCCGCAGCGCCGGGGGGAAGCTGGAACTCGGCCTTCGTCTCTTCCTTGAACGAATACCCGCGCGGCTCCTTGTAGAACAGGATCGTCAGCGTCCGCCCCGCCTGCCAGATCAGCTCCTTCTTCCCGTCGCCATTGAGATCCTGCGCCATCACCGCGTCGATTTCTTCCTGGGAAGTGAATTCGAGCGCGGTGGCGGGGAGCGCGGAGGCGAGGGCGAAGGCGAGCGCGGCGAAGCGCCGCGTGCAGCGGGTCATCTTGTAAATCTCCGGGTCCCCCTGGAAGAGGCGTCACTATAACACCGGAAAAGCGGCCTGGATTCGCGCGGTTTCGGCCGCGGCCTGGCCGGGCTTCTCACCATGTGGAACAGACGTGCCCCCCTGCACACGTGGTGGCCGCTCCTGCACGCGAAAACGGCTCAAGAGTCGCCGGAAACACATCGCGCGCGCGGCATCCGAATTGCAATCTCTCCCACCGCCGTTTGACAACCGCATTTTTGGGGGGGCCGGGGTTCACCCCTCCTCTTTTCCCAGCGGGACTCCCCCAGTCCCGCTCCCCGGCCCTCGAAGTTCTCCGCGGGGCGCGCCTCACGTGAGCGCGCCCCGCTTCTAAGCCGGGCCGAGAGAGCGCCTTCCAATGCGGAAGCCGCTCTCGGCCCGGCTTACCCTGAGCGAGCGAAGCGAGTCGAAGGGTCCAGGTCCGTGCACCCTTTCACGCAATGCGTGCAGCCTCAAACGCCGCGCGCTTCAATAGCCCCCCGCCCTCGTTTCCGCGTCGGCACGCGAATTGAGGTCGTTTAGTGAGTCTGCCTTCGCTCACGCCCGCGCGCTTCGCGCCTCGGCGGGGCTTCGGCGGACTTCGTGGGAGGGGTGATCATGACCTGGACCTGGCTCAGCTGGGCTTACACCTTCAGCCTCACCGTCGGCACGGGCTACACCGTGATCGCGTTCTTCCTCGGCCATGTCGGCGGGGGACACGACGGCGGTCACGACTCGGGCCACGGCGGCGACACCGGGGACCACGGCGGCGACCACTCGCTCCACTTCCCGCTATTCTCACCCATCGCCATCGCCATCTTCCTCACGGCGTTCGGCGCGGGCGGAATGATCGGGCAGGAAATGCTGAAGGACCGCCATCCCGCGTTCAGCCTCGCGGTCGCGGGAGTCAGCGGCATCGTCTTCGCCGTGATGATCGCCTCGGCCATGGCGTTCATCTTCAAGAAGACCATCGCGACGAGTCATGCACGCGAAGGGGACATTCTGGGGATCGAAGCGCTGGTCATCATCGCGATCCCCGCGGGCGGTACCGGGAAGGTCACCTACGAGGTCGCCGGAAGCCGCTTCTCCGCCCCCGCACGCTCGCTGTCGGCGACGGAAATCAGGCAGGAAGCGATCGTGATCATCCGCGAAAAGGACGGACAGACGCTCATCGTCGTCGCCAAGTGACCGTGCGCGGAAGAGCGCGCACTCATCGATAAACTTCGCCGCACATTCGGAGGGAATGACATGACATGGACCCTGCTGGCAGCTCTTCCGCCCAACGCCCTGATCGCGGGCGCGGTGCTGGTCGTCGTCTTCTTCCTGGGGTTCGCGATCTTCGCGAGCCGGTACGTGAAGGTCGGGCCGAACGAAGCCCTGATCATTTCGGGCCGCCAGCGATCGATGCAGACGACGCAGGGGGCGCGGACGATCGGTTTCCGGATCGTGAAGGGCGGCGCGACGTTCGTGTGGCCGGTGTTCGAGGAGGCGCAGCGGATTTCGCTGGAAATGATGACGATCGACGTGAAGACGCCGGAGATCTACACGTCGACGGGCGTGCCCGTGATGGTGGACGGCGTGGCGCAGGTCAAGGTGAAGAGCGACGAGACGTCGATCGCGACGGCGGCGGAGCAGTTCCTGTCGAAGTCGCGGGCGGAGATGATGGAGGTAGCGCTTCAGACGCTCGAAGGTCACCTGCGGGCGATCGTCGGCACGTTGACGGTCGAGGAGATCTACAAGAACCGGGACAAGTTCGCGCAGGAGGTGCAGCAGGTGGCGGCGACGGACCTGTTGCTCATGGGTCTGGAGATCATCAGCTTCACGCTTCGCGACATCCGGGACAACCAGGGGTACCTCGAGGCCCTCGGAAAGCCGCGCATTGCGCAGGTCCGTCGTGACGCGATCATCGCGCAGTCGCAGGCGGACAGCGAAGCGACGCAGAAGTCGGCGATCGCGACGCAGGCCGGGGCGGAGGTCAAGCTGGGAGCGGACGCGAAGATCAGCGAGGCGCAGCGCGACCTGCAGATGAAGCAGGCCGACTACGCCAAGAGCGTGAACCAGAAGAAGGCCGACAGCGACCTGGCGTACGACCTGCAGAAGTTCACGACGGCGCAGCTGGTGAAGGAGCAGGAAATGCGGGTCCTGGTCGTCGAGAAGGAGCGGCAGATCGACCTGCAGGGGAAGGAAATCGCAAGGCGGGAGAAGGAGCTGGAAGCGACCGTCCGGAAGCCCGCGGATGCCGAGCAGTACCGGATTCGGGCGATCGCGGACGGCACGCAGTACAAGCTGATGACGGAAGCCAAGGGTCAGGCTGAAGCGCAAAAGAGCCTGGGCTTCGGCATGGCCGACGCGGAGAAGGCGAAAGGCCTCGCGGCTGCCGAAGTCCAGCGGGCGACGGGTCTTGCCCTGGCGGACGTCGAGCGGGCCAAGGGTCTTGCGGAAGCCGAGGTCATCAAGGCAAAGGGCGAAGCCGAAGCGCAGGCGATGCAGCGCAAGGCCGAGGCCTGGTCCAGGTACAACGAAGCGGCCGTGATGCAGATGCTGATCGAGAAGCTCCCCGAGGTCGTCCGCGCGGTGGCCGAACCGCTCAGCAAGACCGACAAGATCACGATCGTTTCGACCGGAGACAGCGGGCTGGGCGCGAGCCGGGTGACGCAGGACGTCATCAACATCGTGGCGCAGCTTCCTCCGCTTATCGAAAGCCTGTCGGGAGTCGATCTGAAAGAGCTGATCAAGCGCGTGCCCGGGCTGGGCGGCGAAAAGAAGGTCGTCGATGCGAAGCCGGCCGAGCCGTCGAAGAAGGCGTAGCGCAGTCGGGAGACGGGAGTTCGGAGATGAACCGGCGCCGGGGCGATTGCTCCGGCGCCTTTTTTCTATGATGCCCGGTGGGCTTCTTCTCCCGATTCTTCTCCACCTCAGGCCCCGTCCCGGGCGAGTCTTGTGGATACCGACCGAGCTCACGGAGAAGGAGCTGACGATCAAGCCACCGGCCGATTTCGGAGACGAGCCGGTAGCGGGAAGCGGAGACCTCGGTGGATTCGTTTTCAGGATTGGATTTCATGCGCGGGAGGGAATTCTACGCGGCGGCGGGAAGAAACCCCCAGCGCTGCCAACCTGACAGCCGGCGGCTGGATGGCCGAAATGCAGCCGCCGTAACTCAAAGGGGGTCGGAAGCTTGCGGAACGCGTCCTCTTCCGGGCACTGGCACGCGCTTTGATATTCATCCCTCGGCGATTCGTGACATTCCCGAAATAAAAACTTCATCTCTGAAAGGAGACTTCCATGGACACGCGGCTCACGCGTTTCGATCCCTTCGCCGGCCTCACCCGCTGGGGTGAGTCACTCGACCAGTTCTTCAGCGACTGGGCGAAAGGCGCGCCGGAGGGGAAGGGCCTCATGGCCCCGGCGATCGACGTCTCCGAGGACAAGAGCGCGCTCCGGGTGACGGCCGAGCTCCCCGGCCTGGACCGGAAGGACATCAATGTCGAAGTGAAGGACGGCGTCCTCTCGATCCGGGGCGAGAAGCGGATGGAGGAGGAATCCCGGGACCGCAACTACCACCGGATCGAGCGGCGCTACGGCTCGTTCTACCGCGCGCTCGCCCTTCCCGAATCCGTCGACCCTGCGAAGGTCGACGCGGCGTTCAAGAACGGCATCCTGACGGTGTCGCTGCCGAAGCGGGAAGAGACGAAGCCGAAGACGATCGCGATCAAGGAAGCGTAGGCCGAACTGTCCCGCGGGCGACCATGCCCGCGGGGCCGTTCAGAATTTCAATCCGGCGCGCACGGACCCGCTGTAAGCCTTGTCGATGACCTGCGCCGCGGCTTTCGCCTCAGCCGTCGCACTTTCGGGGAGCACGATTTTCAGTTTCAAGTGCATGTCCCCCTTCGCGTCCTGCCCCGGGATCGGCGCGCCCATGCCGCGCAACCGCAGCGACTGCCCCGTCTTCACGCCCGCCGGCACTTTCAGCTTCACGTCCCCCCACGGCGTCGGGACGTCGATCGCGGCGCCGTTGATTGCTTCGCCAATGGTTACGGGCACATCCATCGTGAGGTTCGCGCCGTCGCGCCCGAGCACAGCGTGCGGCTTCACGGTCAGTTTGATGTAGAGGTCCCCCGGCTCGCCGCCTGCTGTCCCCGGATGCCCCTTCCCCGCCAGCCGGATTTTCTGGCCGTCGCCGATCCCCGCGGGAACCTTGACCTTCACCGTCTCGCGCCCGCTCGACGATTCCAGCGTCAGCACTTTCGCCGTGCCGCGAAGCGCTTCCATGAATTCGATTTCCATTTCCGCCAGGATGTCCTCGCCGTCCTCGGCGATCGCTGTCCCGAAAGGCGAGCGCCCGCGGCGCCTGCGGCCGCCGCCGCCGAAAAGGCCGGAGAAGAGGTCTTCGAAGGATTCAAACTGCGAGGGATCGCCGTCGAAGCGGAACTCGAAGGGCTGTCCGCCGCCGCCGGGGAAACCGCCGGCCTGCGGCGCGGCGTGGCCGAAGCGGTCGTACGACTCGCGCTTCTTCTTGTCGGAGAGGACCTCGTAGGCCTCGGCGATCTCCTTGAACTTCGTCTCAGCGGACTTGTCCCCGGGGTTGACGTCGGGGTGGTAGCGCCGCGCGAGCTTGCGGAACGCCTTCTTGATTTCCTCGTCGCCCGCGCTCTTGGCGACGCCGAGGACTTCATAGTAATCGCGTTTCATGGCCATGGTTCCCCCTGGAACCCCATTTTGACTGCAAATGGAAGGCGCGTCATCCGCCTCTTGGCCGCCGGGCTGCGCCGGTCAATTCGGCGGAATCCTATAAAATTGGCGGCAGCCCGAGGGCTGCCGCCTTTTGAACCCCGCTAAGACGGGGCGTGGAGCCGGCGGGCCGGAAGCCTCTGCGATGGCAAATTGGGAGGGAACGTGTTGGGGTATTGAGAGGGGGTGAGACTCCCGGCCCTGCACAGCCCGATTTTCAATTTGAAGGGGGAAGGCACTTCTGGCTCCCCCGTCCTTCCACATATTAGAACGTTTTCAGCCCGGCGACGTATTCGACATTTTTTCAATATCTTGACGAATTCTGATATTTTTGGCTGGCCTTGAGCGACACCCGGAAACCTGACTGGAAGGGACCCATTACGGGCGTCGTAAGCGCCGCGCTGGCAGGGGTTTCCTTCGCGCTTCCGGAGCCGTGGCGGCGGGCGGTGTTCCTGGTCGGAAGCGCGGCCTTCGTCGGCTGGGGGACCAACGCGGTCGCGATCCGGATGCTCTTCGATCGCTTCAAGATTCTCGGCATCCCGATTCCCTTCACGGGCGTCATCCCCGCCAAGCGCGAGGCTCTCATCGCCGCGATCTCCCACTCCGTCGCGAACAAGCTTGTGCAGCCGGGGGCGCTGAAAGAGCAGGTACTGAAGAGCGACTTTGTCGCCGCGCTGGTTGAGGTCGCGCGCGACCGGCTGCGACTGGCTTCGTCGGACGATGCCACGATCGGGAAGATTCTCGAGGAAGTGTCCTCGCGCGGGCGGGAGATTGTCCGCAGCTCGCGCGTCCGGGAGCAGTTGCGGAGGCGGCTTGAGGACGGGATTCGCGAGAAGGGTTTCCTCGCCCGCGCGCTTGTCGATCCCGACGCGGTCGGCAACGCGATCGTCGACACGGCGCACACGTTTCTGGCGGACCTGCCGAGCGACCCGGATGCGAAGGCGAAGATCCGCGAGCTGGCCGAGCGCGTCCCGGCGGCCGGGAGCGCCGAAGCGAAGGCGCTCGAGGAACGGTTGCGGCCGCTTGCCGAGGGGATGCTGGAGACGACGCTGGCGCGGATCGACGTCGAGAAGATCGTGAAAGGAAACCTCGAGGGGTACACGGACAGGCAGATCAAGGAGCTGGTGTTGCGGGCGACAAGCGAGCACCTCGGCTGGCTGGAAGTCTGGGGCGGCGTGCTGGGTGCGATCAGCGGGGCAGCGATGTACTTCCTCGCAAAATAGAACAGGCGCCGCAGGATTTCTGCGGCGCCTGGATCCGGTTCAGTGCTGCTTACTGCGGGCCGTTCCCGGACTTCGTCGAGCCGCTGAGCGCATCCTTCGCGCGCTTCGCCAGCTCTTCCGGCGTCGAGAGCGCGGCGTCGGCCAGGCGCTTCCCTTCGGCCAGCTTCATCTCGGCTTCGTCCTGCACGTGGTTGATCGTGCGGGCGCCGTCCTGGATCTCGGGGTGGTTGGGGTTGAGGATCGGGTCGTTCATGAGTTCGTCGGCGAGGGGCTTCGGGTTGAAGGACTGGGCGTAGAAGTGATGGACGCCGATCACGATCGCGGCCAGGGTGATGAGTGAAAGGAGGCTTCTCATGGTCTTATCTCCGTTTAGGTCGGTCTTGTTTTTGTTCTTACGAAGAGGGATTAGAGCAAGCTCCGTGCCGATCGGCATGAATTTGTAACCACTTGATGATACATGTGTTATGGAAATTGAAGGAATCGGCCCCGGCTCGGGATTCGGACAATCGTCCGGATTTCAGACACCCCGGAGGACGCTCTCCGGAAATCTACAGGCCCAGGAAAGCAGCCATACAGCCGCTCTTGGGTCCCGGCTGAAGCGTCCAAACCGGCTCCAGCCCGGGCCGAGCAATTCGAACCGAGGCTCCCAGCGTGCCCCATTCGAACCCTGCACACCGCCCCGCGCGCCGCAAGTCCGCCACAAAGCTCCCGGGCGCAAGTCCGCGAGCAGTCGCCTCAATCAGCGCATCGCCGGCCTGTCCGGCTACGGCGACAGGCGTCACCTGAGGGCCGTCGACGCCGGACTTCCAGCGGGCGGAAGCTTCGCGAAGGGTCTCGAGCGGATCGGGCCCGGTCATCGCGCCTTCTTCGCCACCCACACCTGCTCCCGCCCGTACGCGGGAGCTTCGCCGTGGAACCCGCCGTAGCACGCCTCCGCGTCGAACCCGCACAGTTCCAGCAGGTGCGCCATCTCCCAGCGGTAGGTCCACCGGATCGACAGCCACCTGTCGTCCTCGCGCAGCAGCTTCCCGCGCCGGTCGCGGACGACGAAGTGCCACTTCTCGGTCAGGATTTGACGCAGCGCGTCATTGTGCCGCTCCTCGACCTCAAGCCGGCACACGTTCCCCGTCGCCCGGTCCACCGCCTTGCGGTACCGGCTGATCACCTTGCTCCTGCCGGGAACGCAGTACTCGAGCTTCGGGTCGAAGATGTTCAGCACGAAGCGCCCGCCGGGAGCCAGATGCCTGCGGACGCACGCGAGGCAGGCGCGCTGCTCGGCGATGGTGTGAAGCGACTGGAACGAGCGGAAGGGCAGGTAGATGAAGCGGAATTTCCGGCGCAGGCTGAAGCGCGTCATGTCGCCTCGCAGGAACCGGATTCCGCCGCTGAGTCCGTCACGTTCCGCCAGCGCCGCCTTCCCTCTGGCGACCTTGACCATCCCGGGGGAAATGCCGGCAGCGAGCTCGAGAACGGGGCCGCCGAAACGGCGCGCACATCGGATGTAGAAGTCGACGTCTCCTTTCATCGCCGGGACGTGTCCTGGCGCGTGGAACGCGTCGTAGAACTCCACGCCTGCGCTGCCGGCGCCGTAGATCGTGCCCCACTTCATCGCCGTTTTCTCCCGAGCACGTAAAGACTCTCGGTCGTCCCGTTGCTGGCGAATCCTGCGATCTCCCATCCGGAGCGGAACGCCGTCATGAGCTCGCGCCGGACGCGCAGGCGCTCGGCGGAGACGCGCGCCGCGTCGGACTTCATGAGCGCGTTCACGTCCACGGGAATTGCGACGGTCTTGCGAGCCCTCGCCTCGGCGAGCGAGAATTTTCGCCCTCGAGGCTTCTTCAGTTCCCAGCGCAGGAGCAGCCGGTCCGTCGGAAGCCCGCGGTTAAACACGGACGTCGACGGCCCGTACGCGTCGACGATGTAATCGCGCGCCGTCCCGCCCAGGATCGCCACGTTGAAGAACGCGTTTCGCGACTGAAGCGGGTCGAACGTCCAGGTCATGAGCGAAATGTCCTGCTTCAGCACGGCGCGGCGCTGCGCCTCCTTGAGTTTCCTCCCGACGCCGGCGTTCCGATAATCGGGGAGCACCGCGACCATCCGCGAAGCGTGCTGAAGCCGCTTCCCGTCCAGCCCGAGGAATCCGAACACGAAGCCGACCATCGCCTCGCCGTCCCACGCGCCGAGCACGAGGCCGCCGTTGCGCGCGATCGTGATCAGCTCGTTGCGCGGGATGATCTCGCGGTCCTCGAACTGCCAGACTTCCTGTTGCAGGCGCTCGATGTCGGCGTAGTGCTGTATTTCTGTGGCTCGCGCGATGCGGATCATGGGGGCGCATGGTAAGGAAAGCAGTGGGTAGGAGGTAGGGGGTAGGAACGGCCAGGAACGACGCATCCGCGAATTTCCTGGTCGTTTCGAGTCGCCGCCAGCCTCACTTCACGGTCACAGGCAGGTTCCCCTCATTGCGGAACACGACGCGCCTTCCCTTCACCTCGACCCCGACGGCGTCGCCGTCCTTCACGATCGTCGCCTCCGTCGTCTCCGCTTTCGCGTTGCTCACGACGAGCACGACGAGGAACTCCACGCCGCCCGCCACCTCGACCCTCCACGCCCCCGGCACTGCGTAGTCCGCAGTCTTGTCCGGCGGGATTTCTTTCCCGTCGACGAGGCACCCTGGGCCGACCCTGGCGACGCGCGGCTTGGCGGGCAACAGCACACGGCCTTCCAGTTTCGAAACGCCCGTCGCGATCGTGAACGCGCTTCCATCGATCGCCGGTTCCGGAGTCGAATGAAGCAGCCAGCGCGGCGCGGCCTTCGACGATGTGCGGTCGTGAACGATGAGCACTCCCTCTTCAAGCCAGACGATCTCTCGAACGAACGCGCCGACGACTTTCGGGTCGTACCCGGGCGCCAGGTTTGCCGCGACGTACGCCCACCCCTCCGCCGCGTGCCACCCCGAGATCTCCGCGCCGTCGAAATTCTGGGCACGCTTCTTCTTCTGCCAGTCCGCAAGATCCTGGAAATCCTGCCGGTTCACGATCCTCTGCCCGCCGTCGGCGTCGGTGCCGAAGACGACCGTGTTATGCGCCACCGTCTTGCGCGCGTATTCCATGCGGTGCGCCGCGTTGAAGTCGCCGTATGTCCCGGAGTCCTGCGCGAGCCAGCCGCTCCGGTAGATCGTGAAATGCCCCTGGTCGAAGTGGCCGTGGTTGTCGAAGTAGTCGCCGGCCTTGAAGAACGCGGCGGTCGCGTCGTCCTCCCAGCCGCTGCGAAAATACGCCTGCCCGATCGAGTCGCGGCCGAAGAGGCGGAAGCGTTCCGGCGCGGCGCCGTCGTCGGGCCATGCGCGGCCGAAGACGAAAAAATCCGGGAGGACGCACGCGTGGTAGCCGGCATTCGCGGTGAAACGCGCGGCGATCCGCTTCGACAGCCACGCGCCCTCAGCCGCGCCCGTCCCGAGCGCCAGCATGTCCACGACGTTCCGTGCTTCTTCTTTCAGCGAAGCCCGGCTCCCCGCGACGCAGTCCCCCCACCGCTGCCACGTGAAGTCCGGCGCCGCCGCGTGTGCCATGTAGGCGAGCCGCGCCGCGAGCCAGTCGCCGTGCGCCTTCGCGTACGCGAATCCGTCGTACCCGCGCGAGCGGAGCGCCCACAGCGCGTGCGCGGCAGGCGCGAACCCTTCGCACACGCCGTACGACATCCCCGCGACGGCCCCGCCGTCGATCGCCGCCATCGCGGGTGAATACACGTTCTCAAAATACTCCCGCGCGAACTTCAGGTACGCGGCGTTGTCCAGCGCCGCCCCCGCGAGCGCGATCCCCATCCACGCCCGCGGCGCTGACGTGTGCCACACCGAGTCCCCCGTCCCCTTGAGAAACTCCAGGCACGCGTCCGCAGTCTTCGCGATCTTCGCCGCCGTCTCCTTTCGATCCGCCGCTGAATACCCCTTCCAGTCGCGCAGCCAGTCGTGCGCGAGCGGCAGCCAGAGCACCGGGCCCAGTTCCCCCAGCCCGTACCCGTCGTCGGCCGAAGCGGCCTTCAGGTCCGCGATCGCGGCCTTCGCCGCTTCTTCGTCGCCGGTGAGAAGCCACACGAGCGCCTTCCCGTGCGTGGATTCCTTCAGGTCTGTGAGCCGGTCGCTCCACGGTTTTCCCCTGGCCCGTTCGCGGGCCGCATCGACGGAGAGGTCCCCGTCGGCGAAGAACGTCGGCGCGCGTGAGGGTTCCTCCGCGGACGCGGCGGCGGTGAAGAGGAGGCAAAGCAGGAATTGACGCGGCGCGTCAAGGAGCCGGGGGAAACCCATGGGTGGGATCTTACACCTCCGGAAGAAATGGCCGTATCTGCCGACGTTTCTGCGAAATCACAGTTCATCTGCGTACAGTCGTTTTTCGAAAGAACATCCTGTACGCAGATAAACGCCGATTTCGCAGAAACGTCGGCAGATACGGCCGGGACACGGGTCCGGCCGTAGAATCCCGTGCTTGCCCAAGATCCTCATCATCGCCAATCCCGTCAGCGGCCGGGGCCGCGGCGCGCGCGTGGCCGAAAAGACGGAGTTGCGCCTGCGCGAACTCGGCGGCACGGCCGAAACGGTCTTCACTTCGAAGCGCGGCGACGCGAAGGAGTTCGCGCGGCGGGCGGGCGACTTCGACCGGATCGTCGCGGTCGGGGGCGACGGGACCGTGAACGAGATTCTCAACGGCCTCCCCGACAACGCCCCGCCGCTCGGCCAGGTCCCCGTCGGCACGGCCAACGTCCTCGCCAAGACCTTCGGCCTCCCGCGCACGCCGCGCCCCGGCGCCGACGCCATCCACGCCGGCCACACCGTCGAGGTCGACGTCGGCCTCGCCAACGGCCGCAAGTTCCTCCTCATGGCCTCCGCCGGCTTCGACGCCCAGGTCGTCCACGACTTCCACGCCCAGCGCACCGGCGCGATCCGGATGCGCGAGTATTTCACCTGGTCGATCCGCGCCATCTTCAACTACGAGCCGCCGCGCCTGCGCGTCACGGCCGACGGGCAGAAACTCCCCGACGGGTCGTACGTGCTCGTCAGCAATCTCCCCTGCTACGGCGGCCCGCTCGCCTTCACTCGCACCGCGAAGGTCAACGACGGCGCGCTCGACCTGCTGGTCTACAGCGCCTGGGGAAAGCTCAACGTCGTGCGCCTCTTCGCCGAAGCCTTCGCCGGCGACCCCTGCGCGATGCCGGACGCGACGCACCGGCTCGTGAAGAAGGTCGTTATCGAAGCGGAGTCTCCGCTTCCCTGGCAGGTCGATGGCGATCCGGGCGAGACGCTGCCGCTCACCGTGGAAATGTGTGCGCAGCGGGTGAAACTCATCGTCCCTGAATCGACGAAAGCAGACCTGGAAAAGCCGGCGGAGGCTTGACGCCCCGCTACTTCGCCTTCTCCTCCCAGTACCTCAGCAACTCCTCGAACTCCTTCGCGCCCCGAGCCTCCACCCGCGCGTACCCCTGCTTCACCAGCTCCAGGTTCAGGAACAGCCCGCTCTTCTCGATGAACACCCACGCCTGGTCGCTGCCGAGCGCATCGCGTTCCATCCGCCATGCCGGCGTGTCCAGCATCCCGTAGAAGAGGAAGATCTTCGAACCCTTCGGCAGCAGCCCCTTCACGTAGTCCTTCGTTTCGCTTCCGTTGCGAACGCCGTGAATCGGCGCGTCGCCGGGCTGCCCGACCTTCACGCCGAGCAGATGCACCGTGATGTTCTTCGTGGCGCCTTTCACCACGATCGTGGCCCCGTCCTCGACCTTCAGAACTTCGAACGGCTTCTCCTTCGAGAAATCGGGGAACGGCTCCTTCGGTGGCGCCTTCGGTTCCGGCGGCTTCTGGTCCGGCGGCTTCCGTATCGGCTCTTCCGGCGGCTTCTCCACCGGCTTCTTGTCTTCTTCCTTCGGCTTCGTGACGGCCGTCTCAACCTTGCGCTTGAGGTTCTCCAGAGGCTCCTGCACCTGCCTGGGAAGGTTGAGCAATCCTGCGTAGTGAAGCCCGACACCCGCGAGCACGAGCCCGACAATCACGCCAACGAGGTTCCGGAAGAAGTGCGACGTGGGGGGCGTCGAGACCGGCCGCTGCGAGACCGCGGGCCGCGCGGGTGCCGCGGCGCGCGCCGATCCGGCCGCAGGCGTCGGCGGCGCCTTGGGCGTCCCTGGAACCGCCGCAGGCGGCCGACCGACCGACGGCGCCTCCGTCTTCGCTTCCTGCGGGTTGTTCTCCCGCCGGCACTTCGGGCAAGGCGGGTGCCCTGCCCCGATCGGGACTTCGTACATGTGCCCGCACCACGGACAAGTCCTCAGCGATTTCGCGGCCACGTTCGCTCCTGGTGAATGGACGAGCCTATTCTGCCTCAAATCCACTCCACCGGAACCACGAGTTGCAGGCGCGCTGTATCCGTTTTGATTCTCTTTTATTCGCGACCACGCCGTTCGTATCGCCGTTCAATCCCTCGTCCATCCATTTTGTGGGACGCTTGGACTGAGGATGAAAAGCGATACGAACGTCTTGGGTCGCGAATGAAAACGAATGAAAAGGAATACAACCCCCTCTTCAAAACAGCGTCCCCTTCTCCTTCTCCGCAATCCCCTTCAGCACCGGAAACGCCACCACCAGCGGCTCCGGCACCCGCACCTTCTTCCCCGTTACCTTCGCCTTCAGCTGAAGCGCATTCGCCGGCGCCTTCCCGCGGTAGTGGTTGTTCCCGATCACAAACAGCGCCTTCGACCGCGCCATCATCCGCTTGATCCGCTCCGCCCACGGATCCAGCTCCTTCTCCGGATACCAGTAGTCGTACCTCTCGTGCGGCTCGATGTCCTTCGCGAACCACTTCTCCACATTCCGCCCGTGCAGCCGCACGTACGCGACGTCGCTTGTCACATGCTCGCTCGGCCCCAGGCAGTCCCTCTCCGCCGGTTGGTCGATGTTCACATAGCCGATGCCGCGCTCCCGCATCCACTCCACCACCTCCGGCCGCTCCCACGACGCATGCCGCAGCTCGACGACAACCTGCTTCGGCGCAAACGCATCCCCCAGCCGCGCAATCCGCTCCCGCGCCTCCGGTGTATTCCGGAAACTCCACGGGAACTGCAGCAGAAGCGGCCCCAGCCGCCCCGCCGCTTCGATCGGCGCAATCCCCTCGAGGAACTTTTTTGCTTCAGCAGCGCCCCACACCGGCTCGCTCGAAGCGGCGCCGACGCGCGCCGCCGGCTCATGCGTGAATTCCTGCGACACCTTCACCGCGAAAATGAACTTCTTCCCGTCCACTTTCTTCACCCACCCCGCCGACAACTTCACCTCTGGCGGCCGGTAAAACGTCACGTTCACCTCGGCGCACTCGAAGTAATCCGAGTAGAACTCCAGCGGCTTCTTCGACGCGGCCGTCGGATAGAACTTCCCCGCCCAGTCCGCGAAGGACCAGCCTGCTGTGCCGAAGAGAAGGCCGCTCATGCGCCCGGCGTCAGTCCTGCCATCGCGCAGAGAGCTTCGGCAACAGCGCTGAGACGTCTGTCCCCAGCTTGATCAGCTTCGCCGTGTCCCCGATCTTCGGCCACTCAGACGGCGGCAGGTCTTTGCCCGTCGCCGTCTCGTGCGCGTTCGCTGCGGCGTAGAGCAGGTCCTCGCACTCGTAGCTGTCGACTTCCGAAGTGTCGATCCAGTCGGCGATCGAGTCGGCGGATTTGAGCGCCGCTTCGAATTTCTCCCGGCCCTGAAGGATCAGCCAGCCGAGGAAGAACAGGAACTCCTCGTCGGTGGGACCGTCGTTGATCAGGTTCGCGGCAACACGAAGCTCGCCACGGTTGCCCCGGGCGAGCAGGGTCCCAAGGATCCTGTCGAACTCGCGGATCTCCTCCGGCGGCGTGGTCACGAGCAACGCGACGAGGCGCTGCGCGTGCTCCTCGGGCGTAAGGGCCGTCCCCCGCGCCTTCTCGACGACACCTCAGAACTTCGCCTCATCCATCGCGCCGTTTCCTCATTTCTCAACGCTCGCATGCGCCTTGATCGCCGCTTTGGCTGCAGCCGCTTCCTTTCCCTTGCCTTCCTTCACCACCAGCTTGAGCAGATCCTCGCCGAAATCCGTGAGCCCCTCTTGCTCGATGAAGTACAGCCCCGCAAACAGATAATCCGCCGACGTCAGCGCCGGCTCGTTCTTCAGCTGCTTCCACAGCCCCTTGAGATCCGCCTTCGCGAGGTCCTTCAACATCGCGAGCGGGTAACTCGTATTCCGCGCGTTCTTGTCGTCGGGCTTCGCCGACAGCCGCAGTCGCGTGACCGCCAGCTCGTAGCGCGCTTCGGGGTCGCCGCCGCCCTCGCGGACGAGGAGGCCGAGGAAGCGCTCCGCGAGCTCGTAACGCTTACCCTTCTTGTGCTTCGAGCCGGTCTCGAGCAGCGCCTTCTTGTACTCGTCGGGCGAAGCGCTCTTCGCCACCTCGAGCGCCCAGTTCCCCTGGCCGTCCTTCTCGAACAGCTCGAGCCCCTTGTCGAGGAACTTGGAAACCTCGCTCTTGGGAAGCCCCGTCTGGTACCCCTTCAAAATGCTCGCGAACAAATCCACCCGAGACCCCTTCCCCTCCTTCTCCATGAACGTCGCCAGCATCGCCGCGAACTTCGGCTCGTGGCGGAGAGCGTGCATCGCGGCGTCCTTCACGTCCTCGTCGCGGTCCTCCAGCAGCTCGATGAGCTTGTGGCCGGAGTCCTTGTCAGCGCGCGTGGTGAGCTGTTTCACGCCGAGCACGCGCACCTGGCCCGAGGGGTGGGCAAGCAGAGGCCCGACATCGAGCGTGTCGGGAAGCGGGATGTGCTCGAGCGCCTGGAGCGCGGGGCCGACGATGTTCTGCGTGTCCTTGTCGTCGAGGAGACCGACGAGCGTTTTCAGAAGAGTCGCGCCGACTTTCTTGGGGCCGAAATTGAGCATCGCGATCGCGTGGATCGCGTGCGAGCGGATCGACGGGTGCTCGGCGGCCGCGGTGAGCTTCGCGAGCGCGTCGGCCGCGTCGGGGTTGCGCAGGTAGCCGAGCACGCGGACGAGCGCGACCTTGTGGACGCGCTCCTTCGCGCCGTCCAGCGCCTTGCGCGCCGACTCGTAAGCCTTGTCGCGGTCCTCGTCCTTGAGCGTGTCGATCAGGCCGCGCAGGAGATTCGTGACCGTCTTCACGTACTCGACGTCCTCGTCCGACGTCTCCTTGAGAAGCGCCTCGTACGCCGAGCGCCCACCGAGCGACGCGATCGAGTTCACCGAGTGCAGCCGCTTCGCCGGGTCGTCGAGCCCCTTTTTCAGCGCGCTCAGCGGGTTGCCCCCCAGCTCCTTCACCAGCGGCAGCACCTTGTCGCGCATCGGCCCGTCGAGCAGCGGCAGGATCAGGTCGACGTGCTTCGGCTTTGCCAGCGATTTCAGCGAGTCCACCGCGTACTGCCGCACCATCCCGTTGTCGTCCGCCCCCGCCTTCGCCAGCGCCGCGACCACGTCGTCGTCGTTCGCCTCGAGCGCGACGAGAATCCGCGCCGCCGCGCAGCGCAGCTCCGGCTCCCCCGCTTTCAGGAACCCGCAGATCCGCTTCAGCTCCGCGCTCATTTCCAGTCCCCCGCTTTCAGCGCCTCTACTTTCCAGGCCCCGCCGGCTTTCACAAGCGTCGCTGTCACGGTCACCTCCGTAGTGAGCACGGCGCCCTTCGCGTCGCGCTGCTCCAGGATTTCCTTCACTGTCAGGACCGCCCGGTCCCCCGACGGCTCGGCCTTCTGGAACTGGTGCAGGATCTTCGTCACGTTCTTGTCGGTGGACTCTTCGAAGAGAACCCCCGCGTCTTCCCCCGGCGTCCCGGCGAACGCCGCCTTCCATGCCGCCGGGTCACGCTTCGACCGTGCCGTCACGAGCCGCTCGTAGGCCTCGACCTGCCCGCGGTCGAATTTCTCCGCGTTCGTCGCCAGCTCCCTGGACTCGATCGGGTCCCGCTTGTCCCCGTCCTTTTTCTTGCGCCCGGCGAACGGGTCCTTGCCGCAGCCCGGAAGGAGCAGGACGAGGACGAAGAGGGCCCGGGAGCAGGGGCGCATGGGGGAAACTATAGCGCGGCCAGGGCGGTTGCGGGGGGGCGAGTTCGGACGCCCCGCGCTATAGTTCCCGTCCCACCCATGGACGACGCCGCCCTCAAGTCCGCCCGCGAAGCCCTCGCCCTGGGGAAATTCCCCGAGGCCGCGAAAATCCTCGAGCCGCTTCAGAAGGAGTGGCCGATGCACGCCGAGATCGCCCAGGCGCTCGGCCTGGCGCTCGCCCAGATGGGAATGAAGGATCGCGCGCTCGTGCTCCTTCAGAAGGCGGCCCGCCTCGCGCCGAAAGACGCGGCCGCCCAGCTGAACCTTGGCACCGCGCTGTCGCAGGCCGGCAAAGGGGCGGAGGCGGCGGCGGCG
Source organism: Planctomycetota bacterium (assembly GCA_009773755.1). GTDB lineage: Bacteria > Planctomycetota > MHYJ01 > WSZJ01 > WSZJ01 > WSZJ01. The sequence continues at coordinate 23,666 of WSZJ01000131.1, forward strand.
TTCCGAAGCGCGGTCGAGCTGGCGCCGCAGCTCGCGGGGGCGCGCTTCAACCTGTCCCTCGAGCTCGCGAAGGCCGGCGACACCGAAGGCGCCGCGAAGGAAATGCGCGCCGCGGCCGGGCTCAACCCCGACGCGGGCGTCTACCAGCGCGAACTCGCGCGGCTCGAAGGTGCGCTCGGGCGATGGGAAGCGGCGATCGCGGCGTACCGCGCATGCTGCGGGTCGGAGGAGTGCCACCTCGACGCGCGGGCCGAGCTGGCGATGGCGCTCGAAAAGTCGGGGCGCGACGAAGAATCGATTGCGGAGTGGCACAAGCTGGTGGAACTGGCGCCGATGCTGCCGACCGCGCGACATCATCTCGTCGCAGGGCTGGCGAAGCGCGGGGAGCTGGAAGAAGCGGAGCGCGTCGCCGCGGCCGGCACCGAAGCGGACCCGGCCAACGCCGACTTCTGGCACAACCTCGGCACGATCCGCTCGATGCGGGAGGACGCCGCGGGGGCGGTCGCCGCGTACCGGAGGGCGCTGCTCGCCGACCCGGCGCGCCTCATGACCGCGCAGGACGCCGCTTCCGCGCTGGACGCCGCGCCGGACGCGC
>WSZJ01000132.1 GCA_009773755.1 Planctomycetota bacterium
TCGGCGGGTTCGGCGGGGGCGAGGTCAACACGGCGGTGCTGTTCGTGACGCTGAAGCCGCGGGGCCAGCGAATCCGGACGACGCAGGAGGTCATGGCGACGTCGCGTGGAAAGCTGAACGCAATCCCCGGCCTCAAGGCCTCGATCCAGGACCTGTCCGTGCAGGGTTTCAGCGGGCAGCGCAGCTTTCCGGTGGAGGTCTCCCTGCGCGGTCCCGACCTGGAAAAACTGGCGGTCCTGTCGGCGACGCTTCAGGAACGCCTGAAGGCGACCGGACTGGTTGTCGATCTCGACTCGGATTACCAGGTTGGCATGCCTGAAATCCGGATCGCGCCGAACCGGGACAAGGCCTCGGTCGCCGGCGTTTCCATGGCGACCGTCGGCCAGAGCGTCGGCGCCCTGATCGGCGGGGCGCGCATCGGCAAGTACAAGGAAGGAAGCCGGCGTTACGACGTCCGGCTTCGCATTCTGCGCGAGCAGCGCCTCCGGAAAGAAGACCTCGCTTCAATCCGCGTCCGGTCCGACAACGGCGAGCTGGTCCCGCTTTCGGAAGTCGTGAACGTCAGCGAGTCGCCCAGCCTTCTGGCGATCAATCGCCGGGGCCGCGAACGGTCGATCGGCATCTTCGGAAACGTCGCACCCGGGAAATCGCAGGCCGACGTGTTCACGGAAATAGAGAAGGCCTGGCAGGAGATTCATCCGGAGAACTACCGCATGTACTTCGCAGGCTCCGCGAAAACCACGAAGGAAACCGTCAGTTCCCTCATCCTCGTCATGGCGCTGGGCCTCTTCGTCGCCTACGTCGTCCTCGCCTCCCAGTTCAACTCCTTCGTTCACCCCGTCACCGTGTTCTGGGCCCTCCCCTTCTCAGTCTCCGGCGCACTCTTCGCCCTCTGGTGCGCCGACGTCTCCCTGAATCTCTACTCCGCCATCGGCATCATTCTCCTCATGGGGATCGCGAAGAAGAACTCCATTATCCTCGTCGATTACACGAACCAGCTCCGCCAACGCGGGAAGTCCTGGCGCGAAGCGATTCACGAAGCCTGCCCGGTGCGCCTCCGCCCGATCCTCATGACCAGCCTTTCGACAATCGCCGGCGCCGCACCCGCCGCGCTCAGCCTGGGCCCCGGCGCGGAACTGCGACTGCCCATGGCCCTCGCCGTCATTGGCGGCATCGCCGTCTCCACCTTCTTCACCCTCTTCGTCGTCCCCTCCTTCTACGGCATCGTCGAGGACGTCCGCGGCCTCTTCGCCCAGCGAAAAGTCCCGGTCGACGCCTCCGCCGGCGCACCGCCCCCGCTTCCCGCCCCCGCTTCGCCTGAATAAGCCTGACACGAAGCGATTTTTCGGTATTCCTCACACGATCCCGGGTCCTCCGTACATTTGCCGGCCGCTGCATCCGCCCCCCGGGGGGAAGGCGGAACCAGACGACGGCGGCGCCCCTCATTCCATTCTCCGGAGAACCCGATGAACCGCTTCCTCTCGCTCGTTCTGTCACTGGCCCTCGCCCTGCCGCTGTTCGCCGAGACGAGCGAACTCTCGAAGCGCTTCGACAAGGCGAAGGACTATCTGACCGAGGTGGAAGGGCATCTGGCGAAGTCGTTTATCGAACGCGAAACCGTGAAGGGGCCGCAATTGATCGAGGCCTGCAAGGCGGGATTCGCGAAGGCGGTGGACGACGAGGCGTTCAAGAAAACGAAGAGCTCGTTCCGGAAGGAACTGCTCTCGATCTGCCAGGACGAGGAAGTCGTCTCCATCGCGGCGCTGTTGAGCCGGACACGCAAGGCGGCGGAGAAGGCGGGGGTGGCGGATCTGGACGTCGTGAAGCTGGCGGACCTCGGCGCGACGTCGATGGTGAAGTCGATCCAGGATCCCTTCAGCAATCTTCTGAAGAGCGAAGACCTGCAGAAACTGATGAAGCAGATGCAGGGCGAGGGGAAGCAGGACTCGATCGGCGTCGGGCTCGAGGCGGGGAAGAACGGGTTCAAGGTGTCGTTCGTGATGTACGGCTACGCGGGATATGAAGCGGGGCTGCGGTCCGGCGACGAGGTGTCCGAAGTAGACGGGGAGAAGATTGCCGGCAAGGACCTGAAGGAAGTGCAGCCGAAATTCGCCGTGAAGGAAGGCGAAACGATCGTCCTGACTGTAAAGCGCGAGGGATGGAAAAAGTCCTACGACATCTCCATCACGAACACGCCGCGCAAGATCAAGGACGTGTGGAGCACGATGCTCCCCGGCGGGATCGGATACCTGCGGATGACGATCTTCGACCTTTCCCTCGGCGCGAACACCATGGACGCCCTGAAGTCGCTTCAGAAGCAGGGCATGAAGGCTCTGATCCTCGACATGCGGAACAACCCGGGAGGGGCGATCAACGCGGCGATCGCGGTGGCGGACCATTTCATCGGCGGCAAGAAGCTGCTCACGTATACGGAGTCGAATCTGGACATGTCCAAGGTCATGCCGTTCCCGATCCCGGGCATGTCGGACCAGAAGCCTGAGATGGAGTACCGGGCGAGCCGGAAGACGGACTTCGAAAAGATGCCGATGGTGGTGCTGGTGAACGGCTCGAGCGCAAGCGCGAGCGAGATGGTCTCGGGGGCGCTTCAGGACCTCGGCCGCGCGGTGCTGGTCGGCGAAACGACGTACGGCAAGGGGATCGGGCAGACGGCGATTCCGCTCTGGAAGACGCAGGGCGCGGAGTTCGGGAAGTCGGCGGTGCCGATGCTGCCGAACCGCTTCCTGTATCTGACGGTCATGCGGTACTTCCTCCCGAGCGGCCGCTCGATCCACCACAAGGGGATCGATCCGGACGTGCGGGTGCTGATCCCGCAGCTCGACGCGGAGACCTGGGACGGAGTGTTCCAGCTGCGGAAGTCGGGCGCCGCTAAGGAATTTGCGGCGTCGATCGAGGAAGCGCTGGCGAAGGAACTGGCGGTCTACGACGGGTTCGACCCGGCGGCGTATCCGGGGTTCGCGAAATTTTACAAGGGGCTCGACACGAAGTTGTCCAGGGACCGGGTGCGCGAGGAAGTCCGGCGCGAAGTACGGCTGCGGGTCGGCGGGAAAGCCGCCCTCGTGGACATGGAAACGGACACGCAGGTGCAGCGCGCGATGACGATCCTGGCGGAGAAGCTCGCGGAGGAAACGGAACCGGGGAACAAGTAGCTGGCAGCAAGAAAGTTCAAGACGGGTTGCGGGGTTCGCAGGACAATGCTCAAAGGCCCTTCGGCTCGCTCCGCTCGCTCAGGGCAAGGACAGGCTGAGATTCGCTCAGGCACCGAATGAACCAGACGGTCAGATGAACCGAGGGGGGCGCGCATCGCGCTCCCCTTTTTTACATGCGAGGAGAACCATGAGAAGCATCATCGCGCTCGCGCTGGCGATCACTCTTCCGCTCTCCGCCCTGGCCGAGGAGGCTGCGGAAAAGAAGGCGCCCGAGCCCTCGAAAACGCCGGAGGACTGCTACGCGCTTGCGTGCAAGGCGCTGTGTGACGGCGACGGCGACCTGTACTGGTTCTGCCTTTCCAAGGGGACGAGAAAGCTGATGATGGAGCAGGCCGCAGAAGCGAAGAAGAACCACCAGAAGGAATTGGCGGCCGCGCTGAAGATCGAGGTCGAAGCGCTGGAGAAACTCGAGCCGCGCGACATCGCCCTGCGGCAGATTCTTGGCATGATGAACGACGAGTACCGGAAGCTGTTGAAGGAGCAGAAGCTCACGGACGTCAAGATCGACGGCGACAAGGCGACGGCGACGCTCGAAATCGGAGACGACAGGATGCCGATCGAGTTCATGAAGGAGGACGAGGGCTGGCGGATCAACGTGTCCGGTGGCGGCGGGCACGATCACGATCATGAGCACGAAGAAGAAGGCAAATAGGCGGCATCGCCAGGCCGTCCCGTTCCGGTCCAGCAGAGGACTCTCCATGAAATTATTCAACCTTCCGGCGCTCGCGGTGGCCCTCCTGTTTCCGGGGATTCTTCAAGCCGAGCCGGACAAGGCTCCGCCGGAGGACAAGCCGGTTGCGAAGACACCGGAAGACGCCTGGACTCAATTCCAGAAGGCGATCGAGACGAAGGAGCGCGAGCGGATCTGGTCCCTGGTGTCCAAGGCCTCGCGCGAACTCCTCGAGAAGGAAATCGGCGCGAAAATGAAGGCGCTGGAGGGGAAGGCGCTCGCGGAAATGGCGGAGGAAATCGGACTGACCCCGGAGGAGTACGCGAAGCTGAGCGAAAAGGAACTCGTGATCACCAGGATTCTCTCCGCTGCGGCCAAGGACAAGAATTCCCTGCTCAAGATGAAGCTCCAGAACGTCAAGATCGACGGCGACAAGGCCGAAGGAGAGCGAGACGAGACTGGCGAGGGGAAAAAGGAAGACATGGGGCCCGCGTATTTTCTGAAGGAAGACGGCGAGTGGAAGCTCGACCTGAAGCGGGAGCTGGAGGAGAAGGAGTCGGAGCCGACGGACGACGAACCGCCGGCGCCGGAAGCGAAATAGGAGCGCAGGTCAGAGCGCGAGCAGTTTCCGTCCCAGCGCAGCGGCCGCTTCCCTGGTCGTTACCTCGCCGTCGAGTTGAGCCGCGCGCACGGTAGAAAGTACGTCGCCGATTTTCGGGCCTCTGAGCGCCCCCATTGCAAGCAGGTCGTCGCCGGTCAGCAGCCGCGGCGGATCGAGATCTCCGGCGGCGAGGCGTTCCGACAGGAGTGCGTGCCCAGCGAGGGAACCGCCTCGCGCCGTCCGGGCGGCCCGGTGAAGTTCAAGCAGCTCGACAGCTCCCGGGTGGGCGAGCAGGGGCTTCCACTCGGAGGGGCGCATGGCGGAAGCGCGCTCCGGGTCGCGACTGCGGGCGACGAGCCAGACGGCGCGCTCGCGTTCGTCGTTGGAGGCCTTGAGGTCGCGGGCGGAGGCGTCAGCGAGTCGCGCGGCCTTCGCGGGGTCGGGGTCGGCATCGCACAAGAGCGCGGCGAGAGCGAGGGCGAACGGCCGTCGCGGAAGGTTCTCCACGGTGGCCACCGTCGCGGCCCATCGGTCATCGGGAAGCGATTTGAGAGCAGGAATGCAGGGCGCGAGCAGTCCCGTTTCGCGGAGCAGGCGCAGCCCCCGCCCGGCGTCCCTCGAGGCAAGGAGTTTCCCGAGCTCCTCTTTCACACGTTCTCGCGACACCGACGACACTTCCCCGCTCCTCCGCGCGACGGCAGCCAGCGTCGCCGGCTCGATCTCGAAGTCGATCTGCGCGGCGAAGCGCACTGCGCGGAGCATGCGAAGGCGGTCTTCGTCGAAGCGCTTCTCGGGATCGCCGATGGCGCGGATGACACGCGCCTTGAGGTCGGCCTGGCCGCCAACGAGGTCGACGATCTCTCCGGTCAGCGGGTCTTCCATCATTCCGTTGATGGTGAAGTCCCGGCGAAGGACGTCGGATTTGAGGTCGCTGAACGTCACGCTGTCGGGGTGCCGCCCGTCCGTGTATTTTGCGTCGGCGCGAAACGTCGCGACTTCGACCTCTTCGTCCTGGACGAGCGCCAGGATCACGCCGAATTGCTTTCCCACCGCGACATTTCGCCGGAACAGTTTCTGCACGGCGTCAGGAATCGCATTCGTCGCGACGTCGTGGTCGCCCGGCTCGCGCCCCAGCAGCCGGTCGCGCACGCAGCCGCCTGCGAAATAGGCCTCGAAGCCCGCTTCGCGCAGCTTTTTCACGACGGTCAGGGCGGCTTCCCGGGAGGTCATGGGTTGCAGGTTATCGACTGTGGTTGGTGAGAGGTTCGGAGTCCGTTCGGATTTGCGGGCAGGCGGGCGGGCAGGCGGGCAGGCGGGCGAGCGAGAGGCAAGGTCGCTTGGGCGGCGTCCGCGGCTGATTCAGCGTCATCCGCCCTTTTCCGCGTTTGCCTCAGTATCCTCATCGGACAATTCCCTTCCCTCTTTCCGGCTTCAAATCCGGCACCCTCCTCAGAATCACGAACCCGATCACGATCTGGATGACCAGCGAGCCGATCGCGCAGCGGTACTGGTTCACCTCAGAGTAACCGAGCGCCGCCGTCAGCAGGATGATCGCTCCCCAGAGTATCGGACCCACGACGGCCGAGGTCTTCCCCGTCAGCTCGGACAGCGCGAAAAACTCCCCTTGTCGCTCGGGCGGGACCAGTGTGACGAGAAGCGGCCGCGAGCTCGTCCACAGCGCCCCGAGAAGAGCGCCCAGACCGGGGCCGAGAACGTAGAAATACCGCGCGTCCGTATTCACCGCCGCGAGCGAGAGGAATACGATCCAGCCGGCCAGCACGGCCAGCAGGGTCTTCTTCGGCCCCCACCGGTCCGTCAGGAAACCGCAGGCCAGCGACCCGGCAAGCGCGAACGCAATGGCCGCCACGAGGAAGTACCGGACCGATTCGTCGGGGAACTTGAGGACCTTTGCGCCGTAGAGAGCCATGAAGATGGTCACCGTTGAAATGGCATCCTCGTAGAAGTACTTCCCGACAAGAAACCGCAGCACGCCGGGGTGCTCGCGCGTCGCGCGAAGACTCTTCCAGACTTGCGCATAGGCCTGGCGCGTCCCGACGGCCTTTCCCGGTGGGCCAGGTTTCTCCTTCACCCACAGAAGGCACGGAAGAGCGAACAACAGGCAGAGGATTCCCGTGGGAATGAACGTCCCCGCGCGGCCCCAGCCGCTCCGGCGGCGGCGCACCTCGGACCCGGCGGGGACGCCCTTCCAGCTCACTTCGTAAAAGCGCATCTGTGCCGCGCGGTCGAACACATCCCGGACCTTGAGCCCCCCCGCGGGCTCAAACCCCTTCACCTCGTAGTCGAAGTTCACGTCCCGATCGACCGGGCCGTCGCGCAGGGAGCCGTCGACGCCGGGCGTCACGGCGACCGGCTCCCAGGCCCCGAAAAGCCCGGGAACAGGAAACGAAAACAGTCTCCCCTTCTCGAACGGCAGAACGAGCAGCACCCCCACGATCGCCCCGGCGTATCCCGCCGCGACTCCGAACCCCGATACGCGCCCCCGGGTCGCCTCGCTGCTTACGCTGGTGAGGAGCGCGTTGTAGAACACCATTCCGGCGTGATAGGCGAAGAACGCGAGCACAAAAAACGCCGTTCCCGCCAGGACGCGTCCCCCGGTCCCCGGCACGCAAAGCGCCGCCACGCCCATCAACGCCGTCAGCGCGCAGCAGGCAAACGTCGCGATCCGCAGGTAGGCCTGTTTCCGCTGGTACGCGTCGCTCCAGACGCCCAGAAGCGGCATGGCGAGCACGACGAGGACGGCGGAAGCGACGTTGGCGGCGCCGACCCAGAGATCCGATTTCCCGTTGTTCAGCGTGACCCAGAGCGAAAACGTGAGGGTCACCACGTTCATGGAGAAAATCGTATTCGCGAAGTCGTAGAGGACCCACGACACGAGGGGAAGGTTGCGCTTCACGGGGCAGGAAGTGTACGGCCCGCAGGATCCGGAGTCGTCAATCGGCGAGGCGAAGTGGCGGGGAGTTCAACTTGCTCACGCTGAGCATCTTGAATCTGGATACCAGCATGACTACACTCTTGTCATGCGGCCCCAACGTCGATCCCACACCCCCTCCCGTCGCCGCCCGGCGATGCACCGCCCCCTGACCGAGGACGCCCAGGATGCCTACGTCCACCTGCTCGCGGGCGACCTGAACACGGACGGGCTCGCCCGCCTCATGGGCGTTTCTCGCGCAACGGCGTTCCGGCTCGTCGGGGAACTGCGGCGCGGCGGACGCCTCATCGAAGTAGTAAAGCTCGGCGCCCGCTGGCACTACGAGGTAGCCGACGATTTCGAAGCGCTCTGGAAGAACGATCCGGTCGCCGCGCATGTCGGGTTCATCAAGAATGGGCCGGTGCTCGAGCCCGGCGAGTCGGTCGATGACGCCATCTACGGGCCTCGGAAGAAAGCCCGTTGAGGCTGCGAGTATTCGCCGATACAAGCGCCATCGTGGCGCTCTACGACAGCGGCGACAGCGCGCATCGCAGGGTCGCGGAGGAATTCAACAGCCTGCAATCGCAACGCGTTCAATTCGTGACGACTTCCGATATCTTCGACGAAACCGTCACCCTGGTGCGGTCACGTGTTGGCCACCGGAAGGCGGTAGAGGCCGGTCACTTTCTGCGGACCAGCCTGGTGTGGCGGGTGCGGCCGGTCGACCATGCAACGCGCGAGGCCGCCTGGGACCTCTTCCGGAAATACGAAGACCACGAATTCTCGCTCACCGACTGCACATCTTTCATCACGATGAAGACCTACAACTTGCGCGACGCGTTCACACTCGACTCAGATTTCAAGGCGATGGGATTCGTGACGCGGCCACGACCCTGACCGAGCTCGCCTTTATCGACAATTCAATCCGGAAATCTCAGGCGCACGCGAAACGGGGCGCCTCACCGAACGTCCTGAATTTCAGCAAGGGACCCGGGGCCCCGAGAGTTAGCATGTCCCCGTTCCGAGAGGAGGGACCTGATGAACGAAAAGCAGCAGATTGCGCATCTGTTCCGGCGCGCCGGGTTCGGCGGCACCATGAAGGAGCTGGAGACCGCGCGGCGCGAGGGGTACGCGGCGACGCTGGAGCGGTTCCTGGCGTTCGAGAGCGTGGCGGACGACGTCGAGGGGGACCTGGCGGACGTGCAGGACGGGCTGCTCGACCTCAAGAACATCGAGGACGTGCGGACGGCCTGGTGCTACCGGATGGCGCGCACGGCGCGGCCGCTTCAGGAGAGGATGACGCTGTTCTGGCACAACCACTTTGCGACCGGCGCGGGGAAAGTCGAGCAGGCGATGCTGATGCACCAGCAGATCGCCCTGTTCAGGCGGTACGCGGCGGGGAATTTCCGGTCGCTGCTCGTGGAGGTCTCGAAGAATCCCGCCATGCTGATCTGGCTCGACGGTCGCGTGAACCGCAAAGGCGTGCCGAATGAGAACTACGGGCGCGAGCTCATGGAGCTCTTCACGATCGGGATCGGGAATTACACGGAAAAGGACGTCAAGGAAGTCGCCCGCAGTTTCACGGGGTGGAACATGCGCGACGGCGGAGTTTTCTTCTTCGACGAGAAACAGCACGACAAGGGCGAGAAGACCGTTCTCGGAAAGACCGGTCCGCTCGACGGGACGGACGTGATCGACATCCTTGCGGCGCACCCGGCTACTGCGAAGCGGCTCTCGGAGAAACTGTTCAAGGAGTTTGTTGGACCTGCGCCGGACGAGAAAACCGTCGAAGCGCTTTGCGCGGAGTATTTCCGAAGCGGCTACGACGTCCGCGCGATGCTGCGCGTGCTGTTCACCTCGCAGGCGTTCCTCGCTGACGGGGCGCAGTGGGCGCGCATCAAGTCGCCGGCGGAGCTGGTCATCGGCGCGCTTCGGGCGATGCCTTCGCTCATCCCTGTGAAATACCTCCCCGCCCACCTGCGGCGCATGGGGCAGGATCTGCTCGCGCCGCCGACGGTGAAGGGCTGGGACGGGAACACGGCGTGGCTCTCGACGACGACCGTGATGAACCGCTTCAATTTCGCCCGTGACCTCGGACCCGGCTACAACAACCAGCCGTCGCCGGCGCTGGCGCCCGGGCAGCTCGTGCAGGACTTCGCGATCGATTCGCCGGAGAAGCTCGTCGACCACATGCTCCAGCGCTTCGGGCCGCTGGAGGTCTCGGACGAGGCGAAGGCGAAGCTGGTCGAATACGTGAAGTCGCCGGAGCAGCCGAAGGGCCCGGTTTTCCCGGCGCAGCCGACGTGGGACGGGAAAGTGCGCGGCGTGGCGCACCTCGTCATGGCGCTTCCCGAATTCCAGCTCGCGTGAGGTGAAAACCATGAGAACTGCATTCTCGCGACGGGATTTTCTGAAGGTGAGCGGGCTGGGCGCGGCGTCGCTGATGGTGCCGGGGTGGCTGACGCGGGCGCTGGCGGAGCCGGGGGCGAAGACGGCGACGCGGTCGCTGGTGCTCGTGATGCTGGGCGGCGGGAACGACGGGCTGAACACGGTGGTGCCGCTCGCCGACCCGCTGTACGCGAAGGCCCGGCCGACGCTGGGGATTCCAAAGGACCAGATGCTGAAGCTGAACGACGCGGTGGGGCTTCACCCCTCCATGAAGAAATTGCGCGACCTCTTTGACGAGGGAAAGGTCGCGGTCGTGAACAACGTCGGGTACCCGAACCACGACCGGTCGCATTTCCGGTCGATGGAAATCTGGCAGACGGCGCAGATGTCCGGAGTCGTGCGCGACGGCTGGCTCGGGCGGTGCCTGTGCGACGACAATTCAACGCCGCACAGCGTCTCCTTCGGCAGCGAGACGCCGCTGGCGCTCTGGGCCGACGGCGGCGGGGTGCTTGCGATGGAAAATCCGGGCGGCTTCGAAATCGGGACGGATAACCGACACCAGGGCGACCGCGCGCACATCCAGAAGGCGTTCCGCGAGCTCTACGGGATCGAGCGCAAGGGCTCGGCGGAGTACGTGAGGAAGCGCGGACTCGAGGTCATGGCACAGGCGGAACGGATCAGAACGATCGCGCAGAAACCGAACCGGGACATCGTCTACCCGAATTCGGGCCTCGCGCAGGGGCTCCGCTTCATCGCCAACGCCATCGAGGACGATTTCGGCGCTCGCGTCTACATGATCGGGCTCGGAGGCTTCGACACCCACGCGAATCAGCGGCAGCAGCACGCCAACCTGCTGCAGACGCTGTCGGAGGCGGTGACGGCGTTCCAGAAGGACCTCGACGCGCGGAGCATTTCGGATCGCGTCACCACGGCGACTTTCAGCGAGTTCGGGCGGCGCGTTGCCGAAAACGTGTCGCAGGGGACGGACCACGGCGCGGCGGGGCCGATGTTCGTCGTCGGAAAAAACGTCAAGGGCGGCATCTACGGCGGCGCGCCGGACCTCGAAAAGCTGGATTCCGGTGACCTGGCGATGACCGTCGACTTCCGTTCCGTGTATGCAGCCCTGCTGGCGAAGGGGATCGGCGTCGCCGCGGAGAAGGCGCTTGGAGGCGAGTTCCTGCCGCTTGAGATCCTCTGAAGTCACGCGAATTGCGAAACTCCGGCCAGAAGCGGGTGTAAGTAAATCAAGTGACGGCTCCGAACTCCATCATCGGCCGGGTCCTCGGCGGTTACGTCATCCAGAGCCAGATCGGCTCCGGCGGAATGGGTGTCGTCTTTCGCGCGCATGACGACCGGCTTGGGCGCACCGTCGCGATCAAGATCCTGCCCGCAAAATACCGCGCCGATGAAACGCTCAAACAACGTTTCCTCCGCGAAGGCCGCACGGCGGCCAGCATCGACCACCCGAACGTCGTGCGCATCATGTCGGCGGGAGAAGAATTCGGGCTCCCCTACCTCGTCATGGAATATGTCGACGGCGGGTCGCTTCAACGGCTTCTTGAAAAGAAAATCCGCCTGCCGGCGACGAGGGCGGTGAAGATCGCGCGGCAGGTCTCCGAAGCGCTCGCTGCGGCGCACAAGGTCGGCGTGCTGCATCGCGACGTGAAGCCCGCCAATGTGCTCTTCACGAAGGAAGGCGAAGCGAAACTCGTCGATTTCGGACTCGCGCGCGAGGAATTGTCGGACGTCAGCCTGTCGCAGACGGGCATGGTGATGGGGACGCCTCACTACATGGCTCCCGAAGTCTGCGAAGGCAAGAAGGCCGACGCCCGCTCCGATGTTTACGCTCTCGGCGTTGTTCTCTACGCGATGCTCGCGCTTCGCCTGCCGTTCGACGCCGAGACGGCGATCGGCGTCCTCATGGCCCACATCCAGAAGCCTGTGCCGCCGATTCCTGAAGCGCCTCGAGGCGTCGCCGCGGTCCTGATGAGGTCGCTTGCGAAGAATCCCGCGAAGCGCTGGAGCTCCGCGACTGAGTTCGCGGAGGCGCTTGCGAAAGTGGAGGAGGCGCCTGGCGAACCGGTCGCGGCAGCGCCTGCTGCGGATGCGTCCGAGCTGCCTCCTGTCCCTTCGCAGGGCGCCGGCGCCGCCTCCTCACCCGTCGCGCCGACGCGCGCGGCGGGGCCGCCGTCCGTTCCGCTCGGGATCACCCCTTCGTCCGCGGCGACGGTGCCCGGCGGGCTGGCCGCTTCG
>WSZJ01000133.1 GCA_009773755.1 Planctomycetota bacterium
CCGGCCCGGCGGGCGGCGCGACGGCGGCGGCGTGGCTCGGGCGGCTGACGGACGAGCCGCGAATCGTGGCCGTGGACATGGGCGGCACCTCCTTCGACATCAGCCTGATCGCCGAGGGCATGGCGCACGTCACAACCTCCGCGAAGTTCGACGGGTATCCGATCAAGATCGCGATGGACGACGTCAACGTCATCGGCGCCGGCGGTGGCTCGATCGCGTGGGTCGACCGCGGCGGCGCCCTCTGCGTCGGGCCGCAGAGCGCCACTGCCGTCCCCGGGCCCGCCTGCTACGGCCGCGGCGGCGCCGAACCCACCGTGACCGACGCCAACGTCGCCCTCGGCCGCATCAGCCCCGGGTATTTCCTCGGCGGCGAAATCGCGCTTCGCAAGGACCTCGCCGAAAAGGCGATCCGCGACCGCGTCGCGGGGCCGCTCGGGCTCTCCTTCGAGGAAGCGGCCTTCGGCGTGCTCCGCGTCGTCAACGCCAACATGGCCAAGGGCATCGCCGCCGTCTCCACCCAGCGCGGCCACGACCTCCGCGAGTTCTCCCTCCTCGCCTTCGGCGGCGCCGGGCCGCTTCACGCCGCGGAGATGGGGATGGACCTGAACATGAAGCGCGTCCTGATTCCTCCCCACCCGGGCGCGTTCTCAGCGTTCGGGCTGCTCGTCGCCGACACGCGCCACGATTTCACGCGCACCGTGATGATCTCCCAGCAGGACCTGGAGCCCGCTTCGCTCGGAAGAACCTTCGAAGAACTGGAAGCGCTCGGCGCGGCGGAACTCGAGGCGGACGGGATTGCGAAGAAGGACCGCCGGCTTCTGTGGTCCGCCGACCTGCGGTTCGAGGGCCAGTCGTACGAGCTGAACGTCCCGGTGGGGCGCAAGCCGAGGCCGGACGTGGACGCGATGCTGGCGGACTTCGAGAAGCTGCACGAGCGGATCTACGCGTTCAAGGCCGTAGACGAGCGGACAGTGGTTGTGAACCTGCGCGTGACGGCGCTCGGGGTGACGCCGGAAGTCGGGCTGCCGCGCCCGGCGAAGGGAACGAAGGACGCGAAGGCGGCCCTGAAAGGGAAGCGGCGCGTGTATTTCGGCGGCAAGGGGTGGGTGGACGCCGCGATCTACGAGCGGGCGCGCCTGAAAGCGGGAAACGTGATCACCGGCCCCGCGGTGATCGAGGAGGAGATTTCATGCACCGTGCTGCCGCCGGGACTGTCGCTGCGAGTGGACGCATTCGGCGTGCTGGCCATCGACCTGGAGGGCGCGCGATGAAAGTCGACCCGGTCACGACGCAGGTCATCCGTTACCGCATGGAGTCGATCGCCGACGAAATGGGGTACACCCTCGTGCGCACGTCGCGTTCGACGGTCATCAAGGAGATCGAGGACATCTCCAGCGCGGTGTTCGACCGGCAGGGCCGGACGATCGCGCAGGGGCACCACGCACCGATGCTGCTGACCGGCTTCGAGTTCACGATGGCGGCGCTTCTGGACCGCGTGAAGGACTGGGAGGAAGGGGACGTCGTGCTGTCGAACGACCCGTACCTGGGCGGGCAGCACCTGACGGACCTGCAGACGTTCTCGCCGGTCTTCTACAAGGGGAAGCTCTCCGGCTTCGTCGGCAACATCGCCCACCATTCGGACGTCGGCGGCTCCGCGCCCGGCACGGTCACCGGCGGGCTCACGGAGATCTTCCAGGAGGGCCTGCGCCTGCCGATGGTCAAGCTGTACCGCGCCGGCGCCGAGGCGCACGACATCTTCGGAATCCTGCGCGCCAACATCCGCGTCCCCGACAAGACGCTCGGCGACCTGCGCGCTCAGGCGGCCGCCGGTTTCGTCGGCGTGCGCCGCCTCAAGGAGACCTTCGAACGATACGGCCCCGCCGTCGTCGAGGCCGCGTCGGAAGAGCTCATGGCCCACTCCGAGAAGCGGATCCGGGCCGCGCTTCGGGACATCCCCGACGGAACCTACTCGGGCGAGGATTTCGTGGATGACGACGGGATCTCGGACCAGCCGATCCGGATCTGCGTCAACGTGCGGAAGAAAGGCGACGGCGCGACCGTGGACTTCACCGGGTCGAGCCCGCAGGTGACGGGAAACCTGAACTGCCCGATTGCGACGGCGCACGCCGCCGTCTACTACGCCCTGATCGCCGTCCTCGACCCCCACGTGCCCCCCAACTCGGGCTGCTACCGCCCCTTCAAGGTGGTCGCCGAGCCCGGCCTGGTCATGAACCCGTTCCCGCCCGCCGCGGTCCAGGCTCGCACGAACACCTCCCAGAAAATCTCCGAGGCCACGCTTCGCGCCCTCGCGCTGGCGCTGCCGGACCGGGTCACAGCCGGCTCGCACGGGAACATCATGACCAACGCGTTCGCCGGCTGGTACCCGGGAACGCACAAACGGTTCGTCTGCATCGACATCCAGGGCGGCGGCGCCGGCGCGCGGCCCACGAAAGACGGGTGCGACGGCCAGGACTCGCACCTCGCGCGATTCATGAACACGCCGACCGAGGCCCAGGAACTCGAATACCCGCTGCGCGTCGAGCGGTATGAGTTCATCCCCGACTCCGGCGGCGCCGGCAAATACCGCGGCGCGCTCGCGCTTCGCCGCGACATCCGCGCCCTTTCCGACATGTCCTTCTCGCGCTACGCCGACCGGCAGAAATTTCCTCCCTTCGGCGTGCTGGGCGGAAAGGACGGCGCGTGCGGCGAAACGCGCATCAACGGGAAGAAGGCGAAAGCGAAAGGGATCGACCGCCTGAAGGCGGGCGACGTCGTCAGCCTGCTCACCCCCGGAGCGGGCGGCTACGGCAAGCCGTCCGAGCGCGATCCTGAAGCCGTCCGCCGTGACGTCCGCGACGGGAAGGTCACGGCGGAGGCCGCGCGGCGCGATTACGGAATCGAAACATGAGCGCCGCTCCCGAGGGCCTCTCCTTCGAACCCGGCCGCATCGCCCTCCGCGGCGTTCGCTTCCTCCTCGTCCGCCCCGAGACCCTCGTCGGATTCCAGAAGGCCGTCGAGGGCGAGGCCGGCGACGTTGCGAAGCGGTGTCTCATGGCCGGCGGCACCGACGGCGGCGGCCGGTCCGCGCGGCGGCTGTGCGACGGGGGGCTGAAAGGGCGGGAGGTCGTCGAGGCGATGTGCCGCATGGGCACCGAGATCGGCTGGGGGCGTTTTCGCGTCGAGAAGTACGGCGACGCCGGGTTTGAGATCGCGATCGAGGCGTCGCCCTACGCCGAGGCCTACGGTCCGTCGCAGAAACCCGTCTGTCACTTCCTCGCGGGCGTCGCCCGGGGAATCGGGGAAGCGGTGTACGGCGCCGCGGTCGCCGCGGAGGTCGCGTGCGCGAGCGCGGGAGCGCCCGCCTGCCGGTTCGAGGTGAAGAAGTCATGATCGAGTACACCCCGGAAGAAACCGAGTTCCGCGCTTCCGTCGCGCGGTTCGTCGACGCGGAAATCGCGCCGGCCGCCGCGGCGCTGGACGAGCGGCACGAATTTCCGCGCGACCTGTTCCGCCGCATCGGCGCGCTCGAGTACTTCGGCCTGCGCTACCCGGAGTCGGCGGGGGGAAGCGGCGCGGGGTTCGTGTCGTACTGCCTCATGGCCGAAGAGCTGGCGCGCGGCTCGATGAGCGTCGCGGCGATGACGGCGATGCAGGCGATGATGGGGACGGACTTCCTGTTCCGCTTCGGGACCCCCGACCAGCACGAGCGCCTCTTCAAGCCCGCGCTCCGCGGCGAGAAAATCGGCGCCTTCTGCCTGACCGAGCCGGACGCGGGGTCCGACCTCGCGCGGATCGCGACGGCGGCGAAGGAGACGCCCGCGGGCTGGCGGCTCACGGGGAGCAAGTTCTGGGTCACGAGCGGGACCGTCGCGGACTTCTTCACCGTCGCCGCTTCGGTCGACCGCGCGAAAGGGCTGAAGGGGCTGAAATTCTTCCTCGTGGAGCGGGGCGCGCCCGGGCTCGTGGTCGGCCGGAAAATAAAAACATTGGGGAACTGGGGCGGCGAGACGACCGAGCTGTCGCTCGACGACACTCCCGCCTCGAAGCTCGGCGACGCCGGCCTAGAAGATCTCGGGAAGCTCCTCAACCAGATCCGCGTCATGACCGGCGCGCTGTCCCTCGGCCTCGCGCGCGCGGCGCTCGACGAGGCGACCCGCTACTCGAAGGAGCGCATCTGCTTCGGCCAGCCGATCGCGAATTTCCAGGCGCTGCGCCACCTCATCGCCCAGTCCTGGGCCGACCTCGAAACCTCACGTCTCGCCGTCTATCAGGCCGCCCGCCTGATAGAAGGCGGCCAGAAATGCGGCGCCCAGGCCGCCGCCGCCAAGCTCGTCGCCTCCGAAATGGCGAACCGCGCCGCGGACATGGCCCTGCGTGTCCTGGGAGGAGCCGGATTCGCCATGGAACACGCGGCGCAGCGGTTTTACAGGGACGCGCGTTTTCTGCTCATCGGCGGAGGAACGTCTGAGATCCTCCGGAACGTCATCGCGAAGGAAGTGCTCGGGGATTGAAGGGGAGGCTGAAACCCGGCGTGCTCCTCCGCTGTACAGACCCGCAGCCGGAAGCTGCGTCCGCTCTACCGACAGGCCCGCGCGACCGGAGGATCCAGATTTCATCCGCTGCATAGGGAGGGAAGTAGAATGCGAAAAGTCCTCACCGCCGCCGTCCTCCTCCTGTTCCCCGTCCTCCTTCTCGCCCAGGAGCCGCCCGCCCCGCCGACGCAGAAGGAGGCCGACACGCGCGTGACGGCGCTCAAAGAAGCGTGCAAAGGGGAGTCGGACGAAGCGAAGAAACAGGCGATCGCGGCCTGCGCAGACTGTCCGCACCCGTCCGTGGCCGCCGCGCTCGCACCGCTTCTGGCGTCCGGCGCCGACGAGCTCCGCATCGCCGTCGCTCAGACACTCGGGAGAATGGCCGGCTTCGCGGACGCGGCGAAGGCCCTTCATGGCGGCCTGAAACCGAACGAAAAGCAGGACAAGGTGCTGCGCGCCGTCTTCGAAGGGATCGCGAAAGTCGGTCACGCCGCTTCGGTGGGGGTACTCGAGAAGTGGATCGACGACCGGCTCGACCTGCGCGACTCGGAGGAGGTGCCGGGAGTGATCCTGGCGTTCGACGTGCTGGGGTTCCTGAAATTCAAGACGAGCGTGGACGTGATCCTGGAGCTGTGCAACAAGAAGAAGGTGTCAGGCGAGGGCGCCGGGACCGGCGGCCGGTACAAGCTGAAGTGCGGCCAGCACGCCGAGGCGGCGCTGGTCCGCCTGACGGGGCAGGAGGCGTTCGGGGACGTGGAGCTCTGGAAGGACTGGTGGAAGAAGCACGCGAGAGACTACAAGGACGACCTGAGTCCGAGGGACGCGAAATAGAGCTGGCCGAGGCCTCGGTTCGAGCACCGCTGTTGCGAGACGAGCGGCAGTTGGTAGTGGGTAGGAGGTAGTGGGTAGGAACGACCGCCGCTGATTCGGGCCTTCCTACCCCCTACCCCCTACCCCCTACCCACTGTCCTTACTTCGCAGCGAACAGCTTCGCCCCCTGGATCTCGACCAGGATCTCCGGCTGCGGGCACCCGTCGCCCGATCCGCTCCCTTCGCCTTCCCTGGCCGCGCCCATCACGCGCACCACGCCCTGCACCAGCACGCGCTTCCCGACGCAGTCTTTCGGGAAGAGGATCGAGTCGTTGAGGCTCTTGGCGATCGTCTTTCCCTTGCCGTCGTCGACTTCCACCCAGCAGCCGCGGCCCTTGCAGACGCCCCGGACCGTGCCTTCGATCTGGACCTGCTTGTCCTTGAGGGCTTCCGAGAGGTCGGCGACGGAGGTGAGCGTCGCCTTGTCGAATTTCGCGCCGCCTTCCCAGGCTGCGGTCGAAGCAGTTTCTTCCGTTGCGCTGCACGCCGCGAGGACGATCGCCGCCAGGCCGGCCGCTGCCGCTTTCAGTCTCATGGGTCGCTCCTTGTCAATGGGTCGTCGAGGATCACGAGCGCGTCCACGCCTTTCAGTCCTTTCGCGGACGCGATCACAGGGTTGGCGTCGACTTCCAGAACTTCCGGATGCCGCTTCATCCACCGCGCGAGCGCCGCGAGGGCTTTCGCGACGGCGGGGATGGCCTTCGGGAGCCGCGCTGCGAGGCGATCGCCGGCTTTCGTTTCCGCGATGAGGGACCGGGCTTCGGCTGCGGTGAGCGCGCCGACGTGGACGGCGACGTCGCGGATGAGCTCGGTCCAGACGCCGCCGCCGCCGAACATGACGACGGGCCCGAAGACGGGGTCGCGCCGCGCGCCGAGCAGCAACTCGTGGCCGCCGCCCGCGACCATTTCCTGCACGACGGTCGCGGAACCGAAGGCTCCCGCCAGTTTGCGCCAGGCGGCGGGAAGTCCCTTCTCCGTCACGTTCAGGATCACGCCGCCGCGGCGCGACTTGTGCGGGCCGGCCTGAAGGGCTTTCAGGGCGACGGGCCAGCCGAGCCGGAGTGCGGCCGCGCGCGCTTCGCCGATCGATTTCGCGACGATCTGCCGGCACATCGGGATTCCCGCCTCGACGAGGAGCTTCGCGGATTCGAACGGCGTGAGCGGCGTGCCCGCGATGGCGGGCGCGGACTTCGCTGCGATGCGTGCGCCGTTCCCCCGGTTGAGCAGCGCGAACGCGCGGACGGCGCGCTCGGGCGTCGGGAAGATCGGGATGCCGGCGTCCGTGAAGGTCTTCTGGATTTGCGGAACGTCGAGGGTGAACGCGAGGACCGGCACGGTTGACTTCGCCTGCGCGAACGCCGCCCCGAACTGCGGCCGGTCGAGCCCGACGTTGATCGCGAGCAGAGCGCCTATCTGCGGATCGGAAGCGACGGCGGCGACGATGGCGGGGAAGCGTTCCGGGTCGCACTGTGGGGTCATGTCGACGGGGTTTCGGAGGGCGCCGAACTCGGGGACGAGCGCGCCGACCCGGGCCTGGGTTTCCGGCTTGAGCTCGGGGACCGGGATCCCTGCTTCTTCCGCAGCATCGGCCGCGGTGACGCACGGGCCGCCGGAAATCGTCACGATCGCGAGCCCTTTGCCGACGGAGAGGCCCTTCGGGTACGCGCAATACGCCGCAAGAGCGTCGAAGAACTCGTCGGTGTCGCGGGCCACGACGACGCCCGCTTGCCCGAGCGCGGCGCGGACGACCTCGTAGTCGCCCGCCATCGAGCCCGTGTGCGAATGCGCGGCGCGCTTCCCGGCCCCGGAGCGCCCGGCCTTGAACGCCACGACGGCGCGCGTGCGAGCGAGCCGGCGGCAGGTTTCGAGGAAGCGCGGGCCGTCCTTGATTTCCTCGACGAAGAGGCCGACGACCTCGGTGCGGGGATCGTCCTCGAGCCAGTCCATGACGTCGGCGTGGGTGATGTCGGCCTGGTTGCCGATGGAAGCG
This sequence comes from Planctomycetota bacterium, assembly GCA_009773755.1. Classification (GTDB taxonomy): domain Bacteria; phylum Planctomycetota; class MHYJ01; order WSZJ01; family WSZJ01; genus WSZJ01. The sequence continues at coordinate 7,393 of WSZJ01000133.1, forward strand.
AAGACGGAGACGCCGAGCGCGCGGCGGCGGAGTTCGCCGAAGAGGAGTCCTCCGTACGCGCCGGACTGGGAGACGAAGGCGAGGTTTCCCTCTCGGCGAGGCAGTTCCCAGAAGTAGGTCGCATTGAGCCGGCCGGGGAGGTTGTAGACGCCCATGCAGTTGGGACCGAGGAGGCGCAGGCCGGACTCGCGGATCTCATCCTGGAGGGCTTTCCCGTCCCCGCCCATCTCGCCGAAACCGCTGGCGAGAATGACGGCGGCCTTCGCGCCGCGCGCGGCCGCGTCGCGGATCGCGCCGGGGACGCCGCGATTCGGGATGCTAAGGAGAACGAGGTCGGGCGCCTGCGGCAGCGAACGGAGGTCGGTATACACCGTGCGCCCGAGAATCTCGCCGCCCGACGGATTGACAGGGAAGACCTCGCCCGCGAAGCCGTAGTCGAGCACGTTCTTCAGCAGGACATGTCCGAGTTTCGCCGGGTCGCGCGAAGCGCCGACGACCGCGATCGAGCGCGGGCGGAACAGCGGGTCGAGCGCCCGTGCGGGCGAGACCACTCCCCGATTCACCGTAGCGCTGCCGCTCACTCGCGCCTCCGTCCTCTAAAGAACCGCAAACCCCTCGATCTCCACCTTCGCTCCCGCTTCCACGAATCCCGCCACCTGCAGGCACGTCATTGCGGGGAAGTGCTTTCCCATGATCCGCCTGTACTCGGGTCCGAGAGCCTTCAGCGACGCGTTGTACTCGTCCTTCGAACCGATAAAGATCGCGAGCCGCACGATGTTCTCGGCCTTGCCGCCCGCGGCCTTTACGACGTCCACGACATTCTGAAGCGCCTGCGCGAACTGTTTGACGAAGTCGTCGCCGACGAGTTTCGAGTCCTTGTCCCAGCCGACCTGTCCGGCGACGGCGAGAAATGTCCCCGTGGCTTTCACGCCGTTGTTGTAGCCGAGAGGTTTTGCCCAACCGGGCGGGTTAACGATTTCCACGAAGGGCTCTCCACACGCGTTCGGGGGTCATGGGGAACTCGCGCATCCGGACGCCGGTCGCGTCCGCGATGGCGTTCGCGATCGCCGGCCCGATCGGGACGATCGGCGGCTCGCCGATGCCTTTGGCGCCGAAAGGCCCCTCGGGGTCGTTCGTCTCGACGAGCACCGTCTCGATCTCGGGAATGTCGCGGATGCCGGGCATGCGGTAGTCGAGGAAGTACCCGTTCTGCATCCTGCCGTCCTTGAGCACGCACTCCTCGAACATGGCGTACCCCAGGCCCTGGATCACGCCGCCCTCGACCTGCCCCTCCGCGTGCATCGGGTTGATCGCCCTGCCAATATCGTGCGCCGCGACGATCCGCTTCACCACCACCTGCCCCGTCTCCGTGTCCACCTCGACCTCGGCGCCGTGGCAGCCCCACGTGTACGCCGCGGACACGTTCCCGTGGTTCGCCTTGTCGACCATCGACGTCGGCGGGTCGTAGAACACGCTCGCGGTGATGAGGCGGCCTTTCTGGCGGAAGTGTTCGGCGCGGACGACCTTGTCGAGCGGCGCGTCGGCGGGGAGTTTCAGCGCCGCGCGCGCGTCCTCGATCTGCTTCCTCGCTTCCTTCGCCGCGAGGCGCACGGCGTTGCCCGCGATAAACGTCGTGCGGGACGCGTGGACGCCGACGTCCCAGAGGCGGATGTCCGTGTCGGCCTGCGTCGCGACGCGGACCATCGACACGTCCACGCCGAGCTCCTCCGCGGCGATCTGCGCCATCGCCGTCTCCATCCCCTGGCCGATGTCCGTCGCGCCGACGACGACGACGACCTTGCCGAAGTCGTCCACCTTCACCGTCGCGCCGCACCCGTCGCTCCGATAAATCCGCGCGCCGCCGCCGACGTGGAACACCGCCGCGACGCCGATCCCGCGCTTCAGGTGCGGCGCCGCCGGCGCCGCAGGCCGCTTGAGGCGCGTCCTCACCGCTTCCAGCACTTCCTTGAATCCGCACGACGTGATGTGCCCGCCCGCGGGCGTCGTCTCCTCGGCCCTGTTCGCGTTCTTCAGCCGGAAGTCGATCGGATCCATCTTGAGCGCCCTGGCGAGCTCGTCCATCTGGGTTTCCATCGGGAAGAGCAATTCGGGGTTGCCGAAGCCGCGGAAGGCGCCGGTCGGCTGCGTGTTGGTGCAGACGGTGCGGGCGCGGTAGCGCGCGGCGGGGCAGTGGTAGAAATTGCCGAAGGTGTTGACCATGACGACGGGCGTCATGGCGCCCCACGAAACGTACGCGCCGCAGTCCACGAGGATGTCGGCGTCGCGGCCGAGGAGCGTCCCGTCCGCGGCGGCCGCCGTGCGCAGCCGGACGATCGTGCGCGGCCGGACCGGGTCGGTCTGAAAGTCCTCGTCGCGCGAGAAGAGGATCCGGACGGGCGTGCCGGTTTTCTTCGCGAGCAGGGCGACGATCGCCTCGTGCGGGTAGAGGTCGAGGCGCGCCCCGAAAGCGCCGCCGATGCACGGCTGGACGATGCGGAGGTCGGCCGGCGAAATGTCCAGCGCCTCCGCGAGGTCGCGCTGCACGAGGAATGGGATCTGTGTCGGGTCGTGCATCGTCAGCCGGCCGTTCGCGTCCCACTCCGCGATCGCCCCCGCGGGCCCGAGGCACCCGTGCTGCTGAGCCGGCAGAACAAAAGTCCCCTCGACGATCTTCGCCGCCTTCGAGAACGCTTCCTCGATCCTCCCGTGCTCGTAGAGGTGCGTCTGAACGAGGTTTGACCCGCGCGCTGCGTGTAGAAGCGGCGCGCCGGGCGCGAGCGCCGCTTCCATCCCGTACACTGCCGGAAGCGGCTCGATCACCACCTTGATCCTCTCGCACGCCTCCGTCGCCGCCTCGATGTCCGGCGCCGCCACCGCCGCCAGCTCGTCGCCGATCCGCCGCACGCGGTCGCCCTTCAGCGCCACCTGGTCCTTCGAGTACCCCCACACCTTCGCCGGGATGTCCTTCGCCGTCAGCACCGCCCGCACCCCCGGCACCTTCCACGCCTCCGTCACGTCGATCGACACGATCCGCCCGTGCGGAACCTGGCTCCTGAGGATTTTCGCCTCGAGCATCCCCGGCAGCCGCAGATCCTGCACATACCGCGACTTGCCGGTCGCCTTGTCCGCGGCGTCAAGCTTGGGGACGCGTTGTCCGACGCTCTTCACGGATCGCCTCCTGGATCTTCGTGTAGCCCGTACACCGGCACAGGTTCCCCTCGGGAATGTCCTCCGTCTTCGCCGCGAGGATCATCCCCGGCGTGCAGAACCCGCATTGGATCGCTCCCTTCGCCACGAACGCTTCCTGCATCGGGTCGAGCTTGCCGTCCTTCGCGAGGCCTTCGATCGTGACGATGGAAGCGCCTTCCGCGTCCGGCGCGAGCATGAGGCACGAGACGAGCGGCTTGCCGTTCACCAGCACGGTGCAGGCGCCGCAGTCGCCCGTCGAGCAGCCCTCGCGCACGCCGGCGAGCCCGAGGTCGTTGCGGAGGACCTCGAGAAGCGTCCGGTGCGGCTCGATCTCGAGTTCGACCGCGTTGCCGTTAACCCGCATGGAGAGCCTGAGCTTCATGAAGCGACCCTCGCCAGGGCGCGGCGCACGAGCACGCGCACCATTTCGCGCCGGTATTCGGCGGAAGCGCGGACGTCGTCGATCGGCGCGCACCGCTTCATCGCCTCCTCGACCGACGGCAGCACTCGGATCGGCGTCGGCGCGACCGCGCCGAGGGCCAGCCGCACGTCCTTGCCGACGGCGGCGCACGCGACGCTCACGAACGCGAGGTCCATCGCGCGGCGCGTGCAGAACTTGATGAAGCACCCCTTTGCCAGCGCGGGCGGGATGCGGATTTCCGTGAGGATTTCGCCGGGCTCCAGCGCGGTTTTCCCCGGGCCCAGGAAGAATTCCCTCAGCGGGACATGCCGCTCGCCCCGCAGTCCCCACACCTTCATCGTTGCGTCGAGGCAGAGCAGCGGCGGCGCCAGGTCGGCCGCGGGCGAGGCGTTGCACAGGTTTCCCCCCGCCGTGGACATCGCCCGCACTTGAGGCGACCCCATCTCGTGCACCGTCTCCACGAGGATCGGCCAGCGCTTCGCCACAAGCTCCGACGCCGCCAGCTCGTCCAGCGTCGTGAGCGGCCCGACGAAGACGTGGTCGCCGCGCGCCTCGACCCCGCGCAGCCCCGCGATCCGCTTCAGGTTGATCACCGTGTCCACCGTCCACTCGCGGCGCTTCAGACGCACCAGCAGGTCGGTCCCTCCCGCCAGCAGCTGGTTCCGTCCGGGGCGCGCCATCAGCGCTCCGGCCTCGGCCAGCGTGCGCGGTTCTTCGTAGGCGAATGCTCTCATGCCTTCTCCGCGCCCTTCATGAACGCCCGCCGGTTCGCTTCGACCGCCTTCGGCGGAGAGATGTTCTCGAGGGCGGCAAGCAGGGAAGCGCGCGCCGGGAACGCGGCGGGGGCGGCGGCGGACGCGAATCCGAGGAGAGCGATGTTGGCGGCGCGCGTCGCGTTCAGCTCGCGGGCGATCGCGGTCGCGTCGAGATTCCGCGCGCCTTCGGCCGCCGGCGCGTTCACGAAGCACGCGCCGCCGTCGCGCAGGAACGACCGCGCGTCGGCGAGCCGCGTCGCGT
>WSZJ01000134.1 GCA_009773755.1 Planctomycetota bacterium
CCGGGGCATGCCCCGGGCTCACTTCGAATAAATTTGGCTAATGAGCCGCTGCCGCGAATACCTTCGCCGCTTCCGCCTTGATCGAACCCGCCTTCCAGCCTTCCTTGAACTCGGTGAGGGCTTTGCGGAGCTTTTCTTCGTTGTCCTTGTCGAGATCTTTCGACTTTTTTATCGCCTCGATGATCGAAGCGTGTTTTTCGTCGAGGAATTTGTGCAGCGTGCGCTCCCAGCCGGCGACGAGGTCCTTCGGCACGTCGTCGATGAACCCCTGGGTACCGGCGAAGATGATGGCGACCTGGTGGGAGAAGTGCATGGGCTCGTACTGGTTCTGCTTCAGGATCTCGACGAGGCGTTCGCCGCGGGTGAGCTGTGCGCGGGTGCCGGCGTCGAGGTCGGAGGCGAACTGGGCGAAGGCGGCGAGCTCGCGGAACTGGGCGAGCTCGAGGCGCAGCTTGCCGGCGACCTTCTTCATGGCTTTCGTCTGCGCCGCGCCGCCGACGCGCGACACGCTGATGCCGACGTTCAGCGACGGGCGGACGCCGGCGTAGAACAGGTCGGGCTCGAGGTAGATCTGCCCGTCCGTGATGGAGATCACGTTCGTCGGGATGTACGCCGACACGTCGCCAAGCTGGGTCTCGATGACGGGCGTCGACGTGAGCGATCCGCCGCCGAGCTCGTCGTTCAGCTTCGCGCTACGCTCCAGCAGCCGGCTATGCAGGTTGAACACGTCGCCGGGATACGCCTCGCGGCCGGGCGGGCGCCGCAGAAGCAGCGACATCTGCCGGTAGGCCCACGCATGCTTCGTCAGGTCGTCGTACGCGATGAACGCGTGCCGCTTCGTGTCGCGGAACTCCTCGCCCATCGCCGTCCCCGCGAACGGCGCGATGTACTGAAGCGGCGCCGGGTCGGAGGCCGCGGCGGCGACGACGATCGTGTACTTCATCGCGCCCGCCTTCTCCAGCACGTCCACCACCTGCGCGATCGTCGACTGCTTCTGCCCGATCGCGCAGTAGATGCACTGCACGTCGTCGTCCTTCTGGTTCAGGATCGTGTCCGTGATGAGCGCGGTCTTGCCGATGCCGCGGTCGCCCAGGATCAGCTCGCGCTGCCCGCGGCCGATCGGGATCATGGAGTCGATCGCCTTGTAGCCCGTCTGCAGCGGCTCCTTGACCGACTGGCGCATGACGACGTTCGGCGCCGGATACTCGATCGGGCGGAACTTCGTCGCCGCGATCGGACCCTTGCCGTCGATCGGCTGGCCGAGCGCGTTCACGACGCGGCCCAGGAGCGCGTCACCCACGGGAACCTGCACGATCTTGCCCGTGCACTTCACTGTGTCGCCTTCCTTGATCCCGCGGTCGCTCCCCAGGATCACGATGCCGACCGAGTCCTCTTCCAGGTTCAGCGCCATGCCGAAGACGCCGCCGGGGAATTCGACCAGCTCGCCGGACATGACCTTGTCCAGGCCGTAGACGCGCGCGATGCCGTCGCCGACCGTCAGCACCGTGCCGACGGATTCCATCTTGAGATCCGATTCGTACTTGCGGATCTCTTTCTGGATGATCTGGGAAATCTCTTCCGGCCTGATCTGCATGTCTCGCTACCTCATCGTGGACGTCAGAAGTTCCTTCAGCCCCTTCAACCGTCCGGCCACCGACCCGTCGACGACCGAATCGCGGACCCGCAGGCGCACGCCGCCCAGGAGTTCCGCGTTCACTTTTGCGTCGAGCTCGACCTTCCGTCCCTGCGCGAGCGTCACGAGCTTTCCGTGGAGCTTCGTTTTCTGGGCGTCCGAAAGAGGCACCGCGCTTTCGACCGTCATCCGCACGACGCCGGCGTAGCGGTCCGCGAGGTCGTCGAAAATCTCCGCGATGTCGGGGATGCAGGTCGTCCTCTTCTTGTCGACCAGCTTGTCCAGGAAATCCCCCATCAGCTTCGACATCCCGGCGAACGACTGCCGGAGCAGGTCCTTCTTCGCCTTCGGGGAGATCAGCGGGTGGGTCATCGCGCGCCTCAGGTCGGCCGAGCCGCGCCACGCCGCCCCGATCTGCAGAATCTCGGTCTCGACCGCTTCCACCGCCTTGCCCTGCTCGGCGAGGCTGAGAAGCGCTGTTGCGTACCGGCGCGCGACGGTGCGTTCGTTCATGCGCGCACCTTCTCGATCTCGGCGATGAAGCGTTCGACGAGCTCGTCCTGCTTCGCCGCCGTGAGCTGCTGTTTCACGAGCCGTTCTGCGGCCTCGAGGGAGAGGCGCACCATTTCCTGCCGGATCTCCTCGATGGCCTTCGCGCGCTCCACCTCGATTTCGGACTTCGCCTTCGCAAGAAGCCGCGCGGCCGCCGCTCCGGCTTCCTCGAGGATCGCCGCCTTCTGCGCCGTTCCCTCTTTCACGGCGGCGTCCAGTTTCTCCTGCGCTTCCTTTTCGATTCCCGCGAGCTTCGAGCGGGCGGTCTCGAGGAGCAGGTCGAGTTCTTTCCGTTCGCGCTCGAGTTTCGCGTAGGTCTCCTCGATCTTCTTCGAGCGTTCGTTCAGCATCCCGGCGAGGATCGGGAAGACCCATTTTTTCAGCGCAAGGTAGAGCAGCAGGCAGGCGATCAGCTGAAGGACGAAGACCTTCCCGATCGAGAAAGTGCCCTCGTGCCCTCCATGCTTTTCCGCATCGTGCTTTTCGGCCGTCTTCGTCCCGGAGTGCTCCGCTTCCGGATTCTCTGCGTGTTCGGCGTACGCCGTCCGCGCCGCGAGGAGCGGAAGGAGAAGCGCGATTGCGAGGAGCCATTTGCGGTTCACGATTGCACTCCCAGGACGCGTGCCGCGGCCTCTTTCGCCAGCGAGTCGACCTGCGGACCGGCGTCTCGAAGCGCCTTGTCCCGCTCGCCGCGGATCGCAGCCTGCGCTTCCGCCAGCGACCGGGTCGCCTCGTCCTGCGCTTTCACGAGCTGATCTGAGCGCGCCCCGACGCCTTCCTTGACCAGGGCCGTGAGCTTCTCGTACGCCTGCCGCTCGATCACCGCCATCTTCCCGCCGTACTCCGCCTGCAGAGCCTCGCGGGTTCCCCGTGCGGCCTCGATCCCCTTCTCCGAGGTCTTCCAGTCACCCGCCCGCGCGTCCATGACGTCGCTGACGGGCTTCCAGAGGAGCGCCCGGAGAATGAGAAACAGAATCCAGAAGCCGGCCGCCTGGATGAGCACGACGACCGGATGGATTCCGAGAGCTACCGAGAGGTCCTTGAGGATCTGCATCGGGAACTACCCGCCGAAGATGGGCAGACTGCCGTTAAGGAAGAAGCAGATCAGGAGGACGTAAATCACGAGGGTCTCGATCAGCGCGAGGCCGATGATGAGAGCGCCGCGGATGTCGCCGGCCTTTTCAGGCTGGCGCGCGATCGACTCGACCGCGGCCGCGATCGCCTTCCCCTGGCCCAGAGCGCCGCCGAACGCGGCGATGGCGAGTCCGAAGCCCATGGCGAGCGCCACGTACTTCCCGGTCTCCGCCTTGGCCATCGCATTCGGGTCGGCCTTCGCCGGGTCTAGATCCTTCTCAATGAGCTTGACGGCGGCGTAGGCGGGCGACGCGACGACGAGAACAACGAACAGCACCATGCAGACCTTGCTGAACTTCTTCATCCTGCTTCTCCCAAAACGTGTCCCGTTGGTGGGTCCGAATGTCAATGTGAATGGGCGTGGCCATGTTCGTGGCCGTGCCCGTGATCGTGTCCGTGCGCGTGATCGTGATCGTGTCCTTCGGCGTGCTCGTGCCCCGCGTGCTCGGTGAATCCCTGCACGTAAATGCAGGACAGGCTCGTGAAGATGAACGCCTGAAGGAACGCCGTGAAGATCCCGAACGCCAGCATCGGCAGGTGCACCGGGATCCACGCCCCGTACCCCATCCCGAACAGCACCGCAATGATGTTGTCCTCGCCGTAGATGTTCCCGAACAGCCGCAGCGACAGCGACATCGGCTTCGCCAGCTCTCCCGCGATGTGAATCACGAACATCAGCGGCGCCAGCGCCACGATGTCGCCGCAGAAGTGCGCCAGATACCCCTTCACCCCGTTCGCCTTCACCGCGATCGACTGCACGCAGATGAAAATGCTGATGCCGAGAGCGAAGGTCGTCGAAGGCGTCATCGTGGGCGACTTCAGCCCCGGAACGAGGCCGATGAGATTATTGAAGAAGATGTACAGGAAGACCGTCCCCATGAGCGGCAGGTACTTCGGCCCCTGCGGGCCCAGCAGGTCGACCGTCATCCCTCGAAGCCCCTCGAGCGACCACTCCAGCACGTTCTGGAGTCCCTTCGGCACCTTCTCAAGCCTCTTCCTCCCCATGACCACGAGGAGCACGACGGCTGCGATCGCCATGGCGCTGCAGATCATGGCGTCGAAGAAGGTCGCGGCCTGGTGTTCGTCGAACCAGCCGCCGAAGCGCAGCCAGTCCAGCACGCCCTTCTTGTCCAGGGACACGAAGAGGCCGTGGAAGAGGCTTGGGGGATGTTCGACGCCGCCTGCCATTCAGTCCTTCCCTGGTTTCACGGTGAGTGCGCCCAGCACGGCCATGGGTCCTGCGGCGAGCCCCGCTCCGAAGCCGTACGGGTTGACGAGCCTGTACCGGAACAGCAGCCACATCGCGCCCGCGAGGACGGCGTACTTCACGACGACGACGGCGAGCACGAGCGGCTTCCGTCGCGCGCGTCGTTCCCCGGTGTGGCCGACGATCCAGTGCCACGTGGCGAACGGCACGACAGTGACGGCGACGCCCGCGACGACTCCGAACGTCACCCTGGAATCGCGCCAGGCCAGGGAGACCGCGGAAGCGGCGAGCGCGATCGCGGCGGCCGTGAGATAGATCCGGCGGAGGTGGGGGTCCACTATCGCCTCAGGAACCTGCGATAGATGTCCCAGATCTGCACGAATCCCGCGGCCAGGCCGAGAAGGACGCCCGCTGTGGTGCCCCAGGGCTCGAAGCCCCACTTGGCGCCGGCGCGGTGCCCGACCCAGTACCCGAGGGCGGTCGTGACACCAAGCGTCATGGTCGCCCCCGACATCAACCCCATGACTTTGAGAGTCTCGCGGGTCCAGTCATTCATACTCTCGCCGCCGTAAGGTTGCGAAGACGATAGCCTGCGACGCTGGAGTGTCAAGAAAACCACCGAGAACGCGACACAGAAGCGGCCTCCGTCGGCGGTCGGAGCTACTCGAGCTCGTAGCCGAGAACGCGCTGCACTTTGTCTCCCGCGAATTCGATGGAGACGTTGTGCCGGTTGTACCCCCGGAACCATCCGTGCGTCCGCCACCCCGCGCCCAGCTGCGGATACCGCCACTGGTCCGACGTCGCCGGGTCCGGGAGGCTCGGCGGGAAACCGCACGCCGCCAGAACCTGCGCCCGCGTCATTCCCGCCACGGGCCGCCCGAACTTGACGCCGTCGGCGACTTCACCCGCGCCGGCGTCGAACCCCGCCTTCGGATCCTGGGGCGCCAGGAACTTCTGGATCTCCTGGTACTGGTCCTTGAACCCCGCCCCGTACCCGATCAGGATCCACGACTCCCGCCCGTCGTCCAGCTTCACGCGCCACCGCGTGTCGTCCTTCGCAGTCTCCATCACCGTCATTCCCGTTCCCATCGGCACGAGATCCCCCGTCATCCACGACTCGTGGTCGATCTGCTTCCCCCCCACAATCCTCAGATTCGTCCGCGCCCAGTATTTCCCTCCAACACGGATCTGCCCCGCGGGTCCCCCGACCAGCGCCGCCGTCGCGTTCGCGCCCACCGCGGGTCCGTCCGCAGCCGAAGCCCGAGGCGCCGACGAACCGCACGCGAGCGCGAGCAGGGAAGCGGCCATCAGCGAGCAATGAAGAAACGTTCTCAGCATGGAATACGCCTCGAAGGGGGTTTATGAAGAGGCGGGACGATATGCCAGGCGCAGGTACGCGGGAAGAAAATCGAAGCGCCTACTTCATCCCCTTCACGAACTTCGCCATCGCGGCCCGCTGCTCCGAAGAGGCGTCGAATCGCGGCATGTCCCCCTTGCCGTTCTCAAGAAGGTGAACGATCTCCTCTTCCGATTTCACCGTTCCCGCGACCTTGACGAATTTCCCCTTGCCCTCGCCTGCGGCGCCGTGGCAGATGGCGCACTTTTGCGCGTACATCTTGCCGGCGTCCATTTCGTCAGGCGCGACGGCCGGCTCCGCGTCCGGGATGACCAGGAGCAGGACGACGAGTGCTGCGACGAAGAGCCCGACGCCGACGAGGGTGATCCGGCTGACGGGGGGAGCGGGGTCGGGAGCGATCGGCGCGACGGGTTCGACCATGTGGGAAGATCGTATCCGGTCAGGCTGGAAGTCGCGAGTGGCCAGCGGCCAGTGGCCGCTACTTTGTCGGCGTATACGGCTTCGGCCGAGGCTTCCACAGTTCGTCTTCTTCGCTCCCGTCGCGCTTTTCCTCCTCCTTCAGCCAGTTCTCGGAATCCTCGCGCACCCCGGGGCGGCCGTCGTCCTTCAGGATGTCGACTCCGAAGAACCCCGTGATGAAGTCAAACACCTCAACGGGCCGGAAGCCGACCTCGAAACCGACCACGACGATGGCCAGCGAGATCCCGAACTCGTCCGCCGTGCGCGGCTGGTCGCGGAACTCCTCCTCGTATTCGGCGGAGTACTCGCGCTTGTACAGCTTCGGCCCGATCGATTCCGGCCCGATCCCACGCTCCCAGCCGCGACGCTTGTAGATGCCGGCCCACCGGCCGTTCCAGGCGATATGCCCCGTTTCGAACTCCGCATCCTCGGGCCCCTCGCCGGTTTTCCCGCCCTCGAACTGGATCCCGGCCTGTACGAGATGCGTCAGCCGGATGCTTCCCCCGATCTGCGGGCCGAGCGACACGTCGAAATGAAAGATGTCGCCGGCGTCGTGGATGCGGTCGCGGACGTAGCCGCAGCCCGGGAAGACGACGCAGGCCGCCAGCACGAGGAGGCGCGAAGTGGTGGCTCTCACACTCCGAGTTTACCGGATTTGCCAATACCGCGGGGCTCGCGGGTGCATGGCCGAGCCGAAACGCCTAGGCCTCTTCCGCTCCAGCCTTCGCCTTCCACCTCACCCTCGCCGCATCCGCCCAGAAATTCTCCAGCTCGTAATACCGCCGCATCTCTTCGTGAAAAAGGTGGATCACCACATCGCCAAAATCCACAAGCACCCACGCCCCCGCGTCATACCCCGCCATCCCGACGCGCCGCCGCCCCTGTCCTTTCAGCGTCGAAGAAATGTCGTCCGCGATCGCCTGAAGCTGCTTCTGGTTGTTGCCGCTCGCGATCACGAAATAGTCCGCAATGAACGCGATCTTCCTGATGTCGAGCACCAGGATGTCCGTGGCTTTCTTCGCCTCCGCGATCCGCGCGCACTCCACCGCAGTCTCGCGGGCCTCGTCCTTTCTCGGAATCTGCCCCTCCTTTCAGTTTCCCCGGAGCCGTTTCGCATGACCCTCAATCAGCGGCCACTGCGGCGACTCACCGGGCAGGTTGTAGCGGAATTCCTCGATGATGTCGTCATACTTCTTCAGCGCTTCCGCCTTCCTGCCGTCTCCCTCGAATCTCATCCCCGCCTGGAGGTGCTGGACGAAGCGAACCATTTCAGTCCAGAAGATGTTCTCAGTCTGGTCCTCGCGGATGGCGAGCTCTGAATAAAGCGGGAGCAGAGTTTTCCCCAGGAACTCGGCGCCGTCGGCCGCCTTTCCCTCCCGCGCAAGACGGAACGCCTTCGAGAGCGGCCCGTCGGTCAGCTCGACGATCCGCTCCTCGACTCCCTTGGCAAGCGAGTATTTCTTCCCCAGCCGCACGTACGTTTCGAGAAGCTTCACCCGGATTTCGTCGACGTTTTCAGCGGCGCGCAGGCGGCGCGCCAGGATTTCCTCGAGCGTGTAGGGCTCGTGCAAGTCGGTGAACAGCCCGTTCATTTTCCGGTTGACGTCCGTGTTCGCGCGCCCGGCCAGAAGCCTTTCGCACATGTCCAGCCCCTCGTCGAGCACCGCGTGCGCCCGGCGGAATTCGCCGCGCTTCATCAGGATGTGCGCCCACCGGACGTACGCCTCCTGCATCATCCCGTCCGAGGGCGGCGTCGTGTTGGCAATCCCCTTGGACTGGGCCAGCAAGATCGCGTCGCGAATCGTGTGCGCCGCGTCGCCGAAACAATCGCGTCCCCTCCAGTCGCGGTAGCGCTCCATCAGAATCCGCTCCTGCGGGACTCGGTGATAGAGCATGTAGCCCTTGTTGAAGAGCAGCTTTTCGCTCGTGGGGTTCCGCTTCACCGCCTGGTCCGAGTGCTCGATGCCCTTCTTCACCCAGCGCCAGCGATCTTCCTCGTTTTCCTGCTGCGCCGCGATGTTGTAAGCCTCCACCCACGCGAGGTGGCTCCAGATTTCGGCGAAGTTGGGCTGAAGCGACAGCAGGATGTCGAGGATGGCGGCCACCTCGATCCAGTTGCGCGCCTTTTCCGCCTTTCCTAACTGGATCCACAGGTAATCGATCGCCACCGCGCGCATTCCGCCCATGAGCATCGACGCCGTGTATTCCGCCATGTACTGCGCGGGCGGCAGCTTCCCGAACGGATTCGTCGCGGCGAGTTCCTGCTTCTCCGGCATCGCGTCGAGGCGCTGCTGGCAGAAGTTCACGGCGGCGAGGAGAGCCGCGGCGAAGAGAATTGTCAGCACTCTCTTCATCGGAATTCCCTCATTCGAAGAAACGCGAGGCCGGCGAGAAGCGCTCCGACGACGTACGCGAGCGCGAACTTCAATCCCTCGTAGATCTTGTCCGCCGGGATATCCACGCCGCGCAGGATCGGGGTCGATGCGTCAAAGGTGTTCATGTCCGGAATCGCCGCGAGCGAAATCCGGGAGACGAATTGCGAGAATCGAAGCACAGGGATGGGAAAGTCCTCGCCGCCACCGTGCTTGTGCCCGTGATCGGCTTCCTTTTCCTCCGATTCCGCGACCTTGATCCGCTCCGCGACCGTCGGGAGGCTCTCGCGCACATAGCCGACCATCGAGCCGGTGACGAAGACAGCGAGGCCGAAGAGGAGGTTGACCGGCGCGGAGAGGACCGTCGATCCGGCGATCGTGAGCGCGAGGACGACCATCCAGAGCAGGTAGGTGGAAGCGATCGCCTTCGCGAAGTTCCACTCGAAGTTGTGCGGCGAGGAGAGCAGGACGACGCTCTTCGGCCTCACGCTGACCGTCAGATTCGGCTTCGCGCGCTTCACCGCGATGTCCAGCCCCCCGGTCTCGCCGAGCCACCCGCGCGGGAACTGGATTTCGAAGGGGATCATGTGCTTGACGGTGATCTTGCGCGTGGCGAGGCGCAAGGGAAGGGGTTCGTTCGGCCCTGCGTTGGGATCGGGCTCTTTGACGAAGCGGACATTCCAGCCCAGGGCGGCGGCCTCGGGGGCGGGGACGTCGTGCGAGATCGGTCGGAGGAAGACCTCGAGTTCTCCGAAACTCATCATCGCCCGTCCCTGGACCTCGAGCGTGCATCGCGCCGTCACGGTTTCCGGAAGGTCCGTGAGGTCCACTCCGCGGAACGCCCAGAATGCGATCGTCTGGCCGCCGCCCGTGATGATTCCGATCAGCGGGTCCGCCTCCGTCGACCGCGCCTCCACTTTCGACAGCCCGTCCTCTTCCTCGACGCGCACCTCGCGGGCCGCGTATTCCGTCCGCGAAGCGAGCGTTCCGCCGCCCCCGAGCGCGACGATCCGGACGAAGACCGAGCAGATGACGAAGGCCGCCAGGGCGAAGGCGGCGAGGAGAGAGGCGAAGCCTGCGAAGCGGCCGGCGAGGAGCTGCCAGCGCGCGAGCGGTTTGGTCAGCAGGGTAAAGACCCGGCGCTCTTCGATGTCGTCGGGGAGGGAGACGCCGGCGAGGAACACCGCGATGAGCACGCCGAAAAACGTGATGGCGCGCAGGGCCCACGTTTCGATCAGGATCACGCGGTCCTCCGGGCGGATCGACGGGAGAAGCGCGGTGGCGCCGAGCATGACGACCGTGAACACGACGAGGACGATGAACACCTTCTTGCGCACCGACTCCCGCATCGTCAGCCCCGACAGCGCCCCGAGCGCGCCCAGCGGCGAGCGTCGGAGAGCCAGGGCAAGCGAGGCTAGGCGCTGTTTCATCAGATGCGCGGTTCCCAGGGAGATTTTCCTGAATGCGCGAAGCGACTCTCGGGAAGGATCGGCCGGGCTGAGCCGGTCCGGCCGATTCCGGCAGCCCCTGTTGAACCTTCAAGGGCGAATTCCGGCCGGTCCTTCCAGAGAGTCGCTTCGCGCATTCAGTTTTCTTCTTTCCGCTTCCCGATGATCGAAAGGAAGAGTTCTTCGAGCGACCGGCGCGGCTCCGTGATGTCCTCGAGCAGCCCTCCCGCCTCCTCGATCGCCTGCGCCACCTCAAGCCGCTTCTCCGTCTCCAGACCGTGCACGAGGAACTGCGTCTTGTCCGGAATCCGGATCATGTCTTTCAGCGAGCCCATTGCGCGCAACTGCCCCTCGTGCATGATCCCGACGCGGTCGCAGACGTCCTCGATGTCCGCCAGCAGGTGGCTCGACATGAAGACCGTCTTCCCCTGCCGCTTCAGCTCGAGGATCAGGTCTTTGACCTGCCGCGACACGATCGGGTCGAGGCCGCTGGTCGGCTCGTCGAGGAAGATCACCTCGGGATCGTTGATCAGCGCCTGCGCGAGCCCGACGCGCCGCGCCATTCCCTTGGAGTACTCGCGCACCGGCCGGTTCTTGGCTTCCTTCAGTCCGACCTGGTCGAGGAGTTTTTCAGCGCGCGCTTTGCGCAGCGACCGCGGCATTCCGAAGAGCTTCCCGTAGAAGTCGAGCGTTTCGACGGCCGTCAGGAACTTGTAGAGGTACGACTCCTCCGGCAGAAACCCGATCCGCTCCTTCGTCCCGATATGCGTCGGGTCTTTGCCGAGAACGGTCGCCGTCCCGCTCGTGGGGTACAGCAGCCCGAGCAGCATCTTCATCGTCGTCGTCTTGCCGCTGCCGTTCGGGCCGAGAAATCCGAACACCTCGCCCGGCTCCACGCGCAGATTCAGGCAGTCCACCGCCTTGTGTTTCTTGCGTCCCCAGAAGTTCGTGAAAACCTTCGTGAGATTCTGTGTCTCGATGACCGCATCGGACATGGGGGGCGCGCTAGCGCGAAGGGTCTCCGTAGCGGGCGACTCCCAGATTTGTGGAAGGGTCCACGACAATGAAGAATTGCTCGCCGGTGCCGATCAGGGTCAACCCATAGAAGTCGGCGATCCGGAGCCGGCTGCCCGCATCGTTGGTCATGACAGGACCGAGCACGACGTCCGTCACGCCGATCGGCTGGTTCAACCGCATGAGCGCTCTGTGACCGAACACTCCGGCCAGTTCGGGAAACGCTGCGAGGTCTGCCGGCTCCGCGTCCCGGCCCGTCCTGAACGCGCGTCCCGCCTGTTCTTTTCCCGGAAGAGAGCCTCTCCACGATCCCTTCTGCGGCCCGAACAGCTTCACAAGGCCTCTGGCGACGCGATTGGAAACCCGCCACGTGTAGCGTTGATGGCCATCCGGCCAGTCCCGGCTGACATCGAGCCTCGTTTTCGGGTCGATGCTCCAGCCGATCGGCGTACTCGCCGCCTGTTCGCGGGAGCAACACCTGGGCATCGCGTGCCAGACGGCCTGGCCGTGCGAATACTCGGCCGCCGTGCGAGCCGTGACGCACATCGTCACGATCACGAAGGGCGAAAGCAGCGCGCTTCGAGTCATCGCGTAGGCGCTTCCGCTCCGGACCGCCCGGATGACGGAGATCGCGGCGAGGGGCGCGGAGAGGATGGGGCAGATCGGGAAGGTCAGCCAGGACGCCATCCAGGAGAGGAACCCGCTGGGGCGGCACGACGAGAGGTGGCAGCACATGGCTTGATAATACCAAAAGGCGAACTTTCAACTTCAACTCAGAGCGCGCGAAAAAGTCGAGCGCCGTCGGCGGTCGGACCTCGCGGCCCGGCGTCGGAAAGGCTC
>WSZJ01000135.1 GCA_009773755.1 Planctomycetota bacterium
AGTGCGGATGGAAGCGTGGCGGGAGCTGGCTCCGGCGTGCAAGTCTCAAAGATATCCTTGATCCGGGGGGCCTTCTCATGGAAGGCAAAAAGGAGAACTCCCAAGCAAACAACAAAAGGCAAAGGACAAGTCAGGCAGCCTGGTCGATGAGGCGGATCATGAAGCTCATCGCACGAAGCGCGAACCGAGTCGTCGGTTCGCAGATGTCGAATGGCTTACCGCGCGGCGGCTTTCCGTGCACGTATTTCTCCTCTTTGATTTTGGCGTTTGGCTTTGCGTTTCGCAGTTTTGACTTTGCCTTTTCGGGTCGCCCTCGAAGGTCATTGCAATACCGGCCATGCACCCGGCGGAGCGAGCCCTTGCCCTCTCCCAAGTTACCCTCGCCGCGCGCTCCAGCATTGTCGCTTCACGAGGCTTTCACCCAATTCCTCGCCCATCTTCAGAGTTCGGTGGGCGAGGGCAAGGGCAAGGGAGACGCCCTTGTTCCTAGTAGTTCTTCCAGACCCATTCCTTCCACTTTCCATCAAAGTCCTTGTACCCCTCCACCCCGAACGCCTTCTTCAGCGCCTCTTCCTGCTTGTCCCCTTCCTGCATCGACTGGATGAACTTGAAGAACTCCTTCTTCCTCGCCTGCAGCATGTAGTCGACCAGGCTCCACGCCTTGCATCCCTTCTTCGCATTCAGGGAATTGATGTGCCCTTCCATCACTTCCTGGATGTCCGGGTTCGCGTTCGTGTCGAGCATTTCCTTGATCAGCGCGCGCCAGTCCAGCACGTTGTCCCAGCTCTTTCCCGCGCCGCCGCCGGAGAGCGCGAACTGGATGCAGTGGGTGTCGGCGGACTTGAGCAGGCGGTCGGTGAACCAGTAGGAGAGGCCCTCGTCGAGCCAGGCGTTGCCGACGTTTCCCGCCCAGAACGACCACAGGTGATGGATCGCGTCGTGGGCGCAGACGTCCTTGACGTATCTCCAGTTACCGCCTCCCTGCACGGCTTCGGACATGTGGGTCGGGTGGTAGAGAGTGACTCCCCCCATGTCGCGATACGCTCCCTTGTTTTCCAGCTCCTCGCAGGTGTCCACGAACTTTTTGTGCTGTTCCTCCGTCTTGACGAAAATCATGTCGACGGAATTGTCGAGGTCGTCGGCCTTGAGCTCGAAGGTCTCGAGGAAAGCGGTGCGGGCGCCCTCGGCGCACTTGACCAACTCCTTGATTTCGGCTTCGGAGTAAGTGCCCTGGACGAAATAGTGGCTGGATCGGCGTTTCGTCATCTTGAAGCCGGTGCGGTTCTCGACTTCGCTCGGATTCTCGTCGGGCTTTCCCTCGTCGGCGCCCGCGACCTTCTTCGCGCCGTCTTTGCGCTTTTCGACGTCCTCGGGCGGGACCCAGCGGCCGTCCTGCTTCTCGTACCCGAGGCCCTTCCGGGCCTTTTCGTGGTTCTCGTCGTACTCGATGACGAGCTTCCACGATTTCTTTTCCTCCTCCGCCAGCTTGTTCTTCACGGCAAAGTCGCCCGTGGCCTCGAGTTCCTTGACGATCTTTCCGTAGGCGGACTTCCGCTTCTCTCCCAGCGCAGCCATCGCCGCGTCGATGTCGCTTTCTTTACCCTCGTTCTTTTTCTTCACCGTCGCTTTCGGGTCGTCGATCCAGACACCGCCTTCGTTCATTTTTCCGAGCCCCTTCTGCGCATCGGCGTTGCCCGGGTCGAGCGTCACGGCCTTTTCGTTGTCCTCCAGCGCGACCGCGTAGAGCTTGCGGCTCCACGCGACTTTCGCGAGCCCCGCGTGCTCCTTCGCCGCGTTCTTGACCGCCGCGTCCCACTTTTTCTGCCACTCCGCCTTCGGGTCGGGCGGGTCGCCCGCGAGGGCGAAGAGGCACGACAGCAGGGCGACGGCGCCGGGCATGGTGCGGGCCTTCATTTCCTGGCTCCTGAAGTGTGACGGCGGCGTGCGCGCGATCAGTACTTGTCCCTGACGTAGCGTTCCCACAGAACATCCAGCTCTCCCGGCGTATTCACGCCGAGCGCCGTTTTCACGGCGTCCTCGGGCTTGCTCCCGCTCCTCAGCTCGCTCATCAGCGAGAGAAACTCCTTTTTGCGCTCCGCCACCAGCCACTCCACGACGCTCCAGGCCTTCATCGAGCGCCGCATGTTCATCCCCGACAGGTCGGTCCCCATGAGCTCTCTCAGGTCGGGGTCGAGCCCGAGGCGTTCCTGCCTCTTGACCTCCGCCTTCCACTCCCGCATGTCCTCGAAGTCTCTCCCTCCGCCCGCCCCGGTCGAAAACCCCGAGCAGTAGATCTTCGCTGTCTTCAGCATCCGGTCGGTCACCCAGTACGAAATCCCCTCGTACAGCCACGCGGGATAGGGAAAGCCGTAGTACTGGCAGAAGAGCACGTGAACCGTCATGTGCGCCGTGAAATCCCGCACGTAGTCCCAGTTCTTCTCGCCCTGCCAGCCCGCGAACGACAGCGGGTTGAGCGACGGATATCCGGCCGCGGCCGCGTAGGCCTTCTTGTCCTGCTCGCGGATGGCCTGGTCGACCTTGACGTACCGGCCGTAGGGCTCCTGTTCCTTGAACACCGTCACGTGAGTCGAGCCCGCGAAGTCTTCCGCGCCGCCGTCGATCATCTCGAGAAACAGGCCGCGCGCCGCCTCCGCAACCTGCACGAGCTCGGCAATCTGGTCGTCGCTGTAGGGGCCTTCTATGAAAAAGTGCGTCGAGCGCCGCTTCGAATGGGAGACGCCGAGCGACTTCTCAACGTCGGATTTCTCGCTGACCGGATCCCCCTTCGGCGCCTCCTTCAGCTTTTTCGCTGCCGCTTCCCGTTTTGCGACGTCTTCGGGCGGGACCCACTTGTCGCCTTCCTTCGAGTGTCCCAGCCCCAGGTGCGCCTTCTCGCTCGCCGGGTCGTACCTGTCGACGATCTGCCGCCAAAGTCCCACGGCCTCGTCCTTCAGCCCGTTCTTCTGCGCCCAGTCCGCAAGCGTCGTGAAATCCTTCGAGAGCTTCTTCGCCGCTTCGGCGCGCTTCTTCTCGATTTCCTCGAGCAGCCCGGGCACGTCCGCGCCCGGCGCTTCGGAACCTTTTTTCGGCGGCGACTTCGGATCGGCCACCCATGCGCCGTCCTCAAGCTTCTTCCCCAGCCCCTTTTGCGCTTCCGCATTGTTCGGGTCGAGCTCCGCGGCGCGCATGTACTCGGGAAAGGCCTCATTGAAGAGCTTCTTCGACGACGCCCATTTTCCGATCGCCGCGTGTTCCTTCGCGGCCTTCTGCGCAAGCGCTTCCCATTTCTTCGGCCATTCGACCTTCGGGTCGGGCGGAGTTTCGGCGAGCGCCGGGATTGCAAGAAGGACCAGCAGGAAGGCGCTACGAATTGTCACGGACCCATACCTCCCATTTTGCCTGGATCGCATCATAGTCTTTGGCGTCGAGGGTTTCGAAGAGGGCGTCGATTTCCTCTTCGCCCTCCGCGACTCGCTGCACGAATTTCCGGAAAACCTCGGGCTGCGAAGCGAGAAACGAAACGAAGCTCCACGAGACGATGTTCTTGTCCATGTCGAGATCGTCGGCGTGCGCGCGGAAGACGGCGCGAAGAGTCGGAGCCGAGGCTTCCCGCATTCGCGAGCGCAGGCGCGACCGCCATGTCGCGGTCGAGGGCGATCGGTCTTCGCCCATTTTATTACCCATGAGATCCGTGCAGCGAGCGAGCGCCGACCCCGTGAGTCGGTCCGTAAACCAGAGCGCGAATCCCTCGCTCAGCCACGGCGCGGGCTTCGCGATTCCCCAGGTCCCCTGAAAAAGCATGTGCGCGGTGATGTGAATCGCCGCCTCTCGGTGGTACTCGGGGAATTCGCCCTTCGTCCACAGCTCGAACACGATCGACGGCGTAAATGTCGTCCACCCGCCCAGCGTCGCGTACGTCGTCCGCTCGTCCTCCGACATCGGCGTGCACTTCTCCAGGAACTTCACGTGCTCCCCGTTGCTCGTCAGGAACACCCCCGTAACTCCCGCAGGCCGTTTCTGCTCGTCCGGCGCCAGCAGGTCGAACATCAGCGTCCGCACCGCTTCCGAGCCGCGCAGCCAGTTCGCCAGTTGATCCTGCGTCGCGCGGCCTTCGAACGTGAAATGCCCCGAGCGGCGGCGCTCGAATTTCGCATCCATCGGCGCCGTGACTTCGGACGCCTCCTTCACCGCCTTGCCGCCGTCTCCGTTCTCCAGAAGGTCCCGTGCCATCTTTCTGGAAGCGGCCTCCGCCTCCGGATACCAGCGGCCTCCCGTCTCCTTCCACCCGATCGCTTCGCAGGCGTCGGCGTTGCCGGGATCGAAGAGGCGGACCAGCGTCCAGAGCCGCTTCGAGCGCTCCTTGAATCCCTTTTCGGCGGCCCAGCGGGCCAGGGGGACGAGATCGCGCTCGGCGGCTGAAACGATCCCGGTGCGTTTCTTCCGGTAGGTGTCGAGCGCGTCGCCGATCTGTTTCGGCTCTCCCCGGTTTTCTCTCTCCACGGAATAGTCCTCGGGGCGGACCCACTCCCCTTTCTTGCGGACGAAACCCAGCCCCTTTCGCGCGTCCTCGTTGTCAGGCTCGAGCAGAAGCGATTCTTCCCACTCGTTCGTGGCCGCGCCCTCGAGCCCGTTGTCGGCGCACCAGCGCGCTGCGAACCGCTGCAGCCGCGCCACGGCATTCGCGCCTGCTTTCCAGCGTTTCTGGTACTCCGATTCCTGCGCGTCCTCCGCCCCGGCGAGGGAGCCGATCGACCAGAGAAGCACGAGCGGCAGGCAGGCCCGCCGCGCGGCGAAGGCGACGCGATTCGCTGAATCCCGCCAGGTCATGTCGACGTGGTTGCTCTCCATGCCTACTGCCCGTGATTCACCCACTCCTGCCACATCATCTCCAGCTCGTCGTAGTCTTTCGCGCCGAGCGCGCGCCTCAGCGCTTTTCCGGACGAGCCCGCGCGGCACCGAGCCAGAAAGTCGTACAGCCGGTCCCGCTTCGCCGTCATCAGCCAGTCCACCATGCTCCACGCTTTCACCGTCATCTCAAATGTCAGCTCCCCTGGCGCTGCCTTCGTCACCTCGCGGATCGGCGGCGCCGTCCCTTCCCACGCCCATTCGCGCACCATCTGCCTCCACCGAAGCGTCGACTTCGTGCGCGGCTTCCCGCGTGCGTCCTCGCGCGCAAAGCACGCTTCCGCCCGGCCGAGAACCCGGTCGCCGAACCAGGCGCAGACGCCCTCCGACAGCCACCCCGGCGTCTCCGGCATCCGCGTGAGGTCGTGAAACGCATAGCGAACCGTCGCGTGCACCGCTTCGTCACGCAGCGCCTCGAAAGGCCGCTCGCCGAGCCAGACCTCAAACCGGTGCGGGTCGAATTCCTCCCACGTCGACATTTCCTCAGCGGTTTTCCGCTCCAGCGCGCCCGCGTCCGTGCACTTTTCGAGGAAGAGCCTGTGGTCGCCCTGGAAACGGACGAAGACGCCCTTGAGGAAGGCCGGCTCGCTCTCCGGCGGGACCTGGAAAGTTTCAATGAAGAGCGCGCGGGTCGTTTCGGCGGCGCGCACGAGGGCGCGCAGTTCTCCGTCCGTGTACATCGATTCGAAATAGAAATGCTCCGACCGGCGCTTCGTGAAATTCTGTCCGGTCTTTTCCTCGACGTCCGACGTTGCGTCCTGAGGCTTACCCCCGGGCGCCTCCAGGATTCGTTTTGCCATCGCCTCGCGCGCGTCGGCCTCTGAAGCGGAGAGCATTTCGCCGGACAGCTTCCGCCAGCCGAGCTTGGTCTGGGCCCTCGGATTGGAGGGTTCGTAACGCGCCATCGCCTCCCACATCGCGCGAGCCTCCAGGGCGAGCTCCGCGTTTGCTGCAAAATCGGCAAGATCTTCGTATTCGGAAGCAGAAGCCTTCGCCGCGATGCGGTTCTTCGACCGGAATTTCGCCAGCGCCGCCCCCATTTCGATCGCAGGACGGTCGTTCACGACGTACACGGGCCAGCGCGCGTCCTGCACCCATTTGCCGTCCACCAGCGTGCGCCCAAGCGCTTTCTGCGCGTCCTCACTCCCCGGGTCAAGCTCGGCGGCGCGGAGGTACTGGTGCCGCGCGGCCGCGAAAAGCCGCTCGCCGTCCGCGAACCGGCCCAGGGACATGTGCGTCTCCGCGATGCGCTTCTCCGCAGCGAGACGCTTGCTCTTGAACTGGACCTTCGGATCCCAGGTTTGTGCCCGCGACGAGCTCGCGGCGATGGCAAGGAGGAGGAGCGTAATGAAGGGGCGCATCGAGCCTCCGGAAGCGCCGTTTCCCCCCGGAACGCGGCGCTATTTCTTCAGCGGATGATACCGCTTCTCGAGAGCCTGAACGAGCAGGTTTGCGAGCTCCATCTGGATGTCCTCGGCGTGATCGCCGGGGCCGAGCCGGTCGGGGCGGATGGTGACTTCGACGATGGCTTCTCCGCCGCCTGCCTGCCAGCCGGTGGAAATCGTGATCGGTCCGACCCTCTTGTAGGCGTGCCTGGTCGCGTTATCCAACGCGGTGCCTCCTTGAACGTAGGTTACGGTGGAAAGCCAACGGACCCTTCGACTCGCCTGCGACTCGCTCAGGGTAAGCCGGGCCGCGGACAGGTACAACTCTTCAACGGGCTCACCCGGCCCGGCTTAGGAGCTTCGCATGAGACCGGCACCCGTCGCCGCCATTGCAGCGCTCTTCGCAGCCCTGCTCCCTCTCGCCGCCGAATCGCCGTCGTCGAACCGCATCGAGCGGCGCCTGCACAAGGCGCTTGAGGACAGCGAGCAGCGCGCGGCCAGCGGGATTGCGGAAGACCTCGAAGCGGCGCTTCGGCCCGGTTCGACGATCGCGAAGATCCGCAAGGCGGTCCGCTTCGACACCTGCCGTGAGGACATTTTCTTCCTCGCAGGAGACGAACTCGAGGGACGCGATACGGGTTCCGAGGGGCATCGCAAGGCGGGAGCCTGGGCGGCGGAACGATTTGCGAACGCAGGGCTCAAGCCCGTGGGCGACAACGACACGTACTTCCAGGCGTGGACTTTCGGCAAGAAACCGAATGCGAAGCCGACGCTGAACGTCGTCGCGTACCTGGAGGGCGAGACCGACGAGGTCGTCGTCGTCGGCGCGCACCTCGACCACGTCGGCAAGGGCCAGCCCGGCGGCTGGACCGGCCGCATTCCCCACCCGCTTGCGGGCAGCGACGCAGTCTTCAACGGCGCCGACGACAATGCCAGCGGTTCCGCGGCCGTCGTGGAGATGGGCTGCGCTCTCGGGAAAATCAAGGCGAAGCCGAAGCGCGGCATTCTGTTCATCCTGTTCTCGGGAGAGGAGAAAGGGCTCATCGGCTCGCGCTGGTACGTCGACCACCCGATTTTCCCGCTCAAGAAGACGGTCGCGATGATCAACTTCGATATGGTCGGCCGCAATGCGGACCACGAAATGGAGCTCCTGGGCTGCGACGGGAGCCCCGAGCTCGCGGCCGCGGCGAAGGCCGTCAACGGGCAGTTCAAGATGAACCTCAAGATCCCAGCGCGCTCTACGGGAATTTTCATGCAGAGCGACCAGTACTCGTTCCACCCGAAGGGCGTCCCTTCTCTTTTCTTCACTTCCGGAATGCACACGGAGTACCACACGGCGCTCGACCACCCCGACCTGATCAACATCGGCAAGATCGAAGAGATCGCCGAGCTCGGCGCCGCGCTGGCGCTCGACGTCGCGAACCTCGAGGAACGCCCGACCTGGGTCAAGATCGACCTCGGGCCGCGCCTCGGCGTACAGCCTTCAGAACCGGGCGCGAAAAAGCGGACGGAGCTGGGCCTGCAGGACACGGAGGGCGCGATTACGCTCACCAGCGTGACGCCGAACTTCGCGGCCGCCCGGAGCGGCCTGAAGGCCGGCGACGTCATCGTCGCGATCGACGGGAAGCCGTTTCCTCGTAAGAACGCGATGGAGGCCTTCCGCACGAGGATCTACGAAGCGGAGAAGCAGGTTTTCACGGTGATCCGCGGCGGGAAGCGGATCGAGGTGAACGTGGAGTACGCGGCGCCGCCGAAGAAAGTGGAGCCGAAGAAAGAGGGCGATGAGAAGCAGCCGGAAGAGAACAAGGCGCCGAAGTAGTTCAGCGAATTAACGACTTCCCGAAGAATCCCAGCGCCCACTCGACGAAAAGCGCGTTGAGGAAGATCGCCAGTGGCCAGAGCACGGGCAGCCAGGCTTGTCGGCCCCGGAACGCGCGGATCGCGGCCGGGGTGGCTCCGAGCGGCGCCACTCCCAGGAGCAGAACAACGTCGACCGGGTTCAGCGGAAACCCGCTGATCGATCCGGTAACGATGGCATCCAGCATCGCGAGCGCGGCGACGAATCCCAGGAGTCCATAAAAAGCGCGAGTCGCGTCGTCGACCGCGCCGCGGGGGGGCATCGAGAACACCGTTCTCATCACCCAGGGCACGACCGCGAAGATCAGCGCAGGCGTGTACATCAACAGCGACCATCCCACCCACCACCAGACGGCGTGGCTGAAGTACATTCCATGCGGGTCGCGCCCGGCAGCCACGGCGCCGCAAGCCAGCGCGATCGACAGCACGAAGAAAAGCGCCCCCAATTGATCGCGGACGCGAGCAGCCGGATCCTGAGCCCGGGGCGCGGCGGTTGCCGATGTTTTGTTTTCGTCCATTCCCCCTCCGGGCGCCGGCCGCCGCCGCGGCACGCGCATGAACTTCTCACAATCTACTCGCTCCCCTCACAGATCGTCAGCTTCCCGTCCCAGGCCGTCGTTTTTCCCTGATTTTGCGGTCGGGCTGAGCGAAATCAGTTCCACTGCCAGGGTTCGCCATCCTCCTGCTTCCGCTGCTTCTCCTCGATCCCCGCCAGACGCGCCTTCAGCGCCGCAACCATGGCATCCAGCCTCCTGCCGACGTCGACCTCCTCCAGGAATTTCTGTTTCACCGACGCATCCACTTCAAGCCCGTCCGCGAGCAGGTCCGCGAGCCTCCCCGGCGCCGCCCCCGCCGACAACGCCCTGTTCGCCGCCGCAGCAAAAGAAAAGTCCTCGACCGACAGCCGCGTCGCGACCGCGTGCAGATGAAGCGCCCGGGTCCTCACCGATTCTTCCTCCAGCGGGTCAATCCGGTCGTGCAGCAACTCACCCTTCGCAACCCTGTACGGCTTCGCCTGCACCATTTCCCCCACACGGAATCGCACCAGCCCTTCCAGCACGATGTTGAACCTCCCATCGGGAAGAGCCTGCTCCATGATGATCTGGCCGACGGTCGCCATGCCGTACACCGGCGGGTTGCCCTCGTAGTCGCCCTCCCACCCCGGCTTGAGCAGGGCGATCGCGACCAGCCGGTCGGTCCCCAGCGCTCGCTTCGTCATTTCCCGGTAGCGAGGCTCGAAAATGTGAAGCGGCAGCCGCGCGCCCGGCAGGAGCACCGTCGCCGGGAGCGCGAACACAGGCGCCTGGCCCGGGAAAAACACGGGGAGCTCGGCGGTCACGCAGGTCCGTCCGCGGGGTCCGCGCGCTTGAACTGTTTCCGCGCAACAATGACGAAGGCGATCCCGCAAAGAACCGCGACGGCGATTCCCGCGACGGTCACGACGGAGCTCCAGTCCATCCCCGCTCCCGGCTTCACGGGCACCGGCTCGCGAATCCAGATCGAGCGCGACATCTGTTCGAATTCGATGACCTTGTACGGATACGTCGTCGCCGTCGTGTCAAAACTGAACACGAACTGCTTGTCCCCGGCAGGCACGTACCACTTCACGAATTTCACCGGCGGCGTTCCTTTCGCCGTCCGCGAACCCTCCAGCCGGTAAACGTCCCTGTCGCCGATCCGCTCGACATCGACGTTCGCGATGTCGATCTGGATGCCCGCTTCCCGCGCATTCGAGTCCTGGATTTCCGAGGCACACTCCGTCCTGAACTGGTCGCGCGCGTCCTTGGCGACGAAGAGAGGCCTTTCGATCACCGATACCTGGAGCCGCGGGCGCTTCTTGTCCTCGTCCGGCGGACCCCCGAACATCCGGTGGACGCTCTTCGGCATCTTTTCATAGTCCTCCGGCCTGGCGTCCTGCCAGTCGTCGGGGACGGTCATGGCCCAGGCGCCGTCGGGGGCGCGCACTTCGCGGGCGGCAGCGCTGGCGGCGAGAGCCAGAAGGAGAACGAGGGTGGAAGAGGTGGTCCGCATGGGTGGGAGGGATTATAAGGGGCGCCGCGCCTCGTGGCGGGGAACGGTCGAAATCCGGCCTCAAACATGAAACTGAAATCGCAACCCGAAGACTTCGTCGTCGTCGAGGAGAACACCGTCTCCTGGGACGAGAAGGGCGCGTTCGCGGTCTATCGCGTCGTGAAAACGGGGCTGAACACACTCGACGTCATCGATGCCATGGTCGAGGCGTTGCAGACGACGCGCTCGCGCGTCAACTATTCCGGCCTCAAGGACCGCCACGCGCACACCGAGCAGATCGTCACCGTCCTTCACGGCCCGCGCAAGGACGTCGGCGGCGACAACTGGCACGCCGAATTCCAGGGGCGCGCCAGGCACCCCGTCAAGCCGTCGACGATGATCGGGAACCGCTTCACCATCACGCTGCGCGCCGTCCGCCCCGACGAAATCCCCGTCGTCCGCACCGTTATCGAGCGCGTCCGGGCCACCGGCCTGCCGAATTACTTTGACGACCAGCGATTTGGAAGCGCCCGCCACGGGCAGGGTTTTTTCGCGCGAAGCGCGATCCGCGGCGAGTGGGAGGAGGCTCTGAGGCTTACGATCGGCTGCCCGGCGCGCAAGGACAGCGCCCGGGACAAGCGAGCGAGGAGCCTGATCCGGGACCACTGGGGGAAGTGGAAGCAGCTGATCGAGATGCTTCCGCGGACGCACGAGCGGGCGATCGTGCAGCACCTCGCGGAGCACCCGGGCGACTGGCACGGCGCCTGCAACCGCGTCGACCGACACCTGATGGGGCTGATGCTGGTCGCCTACCAGAGCTGGCTCTGGAACGAAGTTGCGGCGGAATTCCTGCGCGAAAAGGTGAAGGACATCGAGGAACTCGGCTACAGCCGCGGCACGTTCGTCTACCCGCTCTCGCTCACCCCCGAAGAGGAAGCGGTCGTCCGCGACCGCGACTTCCCCGTCCCCTGCCACCGCACCGAGTGGAAAAACGCCGACGAGCGCGCGCGATTCGAGCGCCTGCTGGCTCGCGAGGGCCTCAAGATCGAGAACTTCAAGGTCGACCTCGAGAAGCACACTTTCCGCGCCTTCCGCCGGCCCCTCCTTGTCCGTCCCGCAGGCCTGTCCATCGGCGCGTTCGAGGACGACCCACTGAATCCGGGGCTGCAATTCTTCCGGCTGAATTTTTCGCTTCCGAAGGGGTCTTTCGCGACGGTCCTGATCAAGGCGATTCAGCGGCGAAAGGTGGTGGATGGCGAAGAATCGGCGGAAAGTGATGAAGACGCGGAATAGGTCACTCCCCGAAGCAGTCAGAACACAGGTAGAACGACTGCTGCTGATCACGCAATGCGCCCCAGCGTGATTTCGTGGCGTCGATCCGCCAACCCTACTTCGCGGGTACCGGAGCCTTCGGGGCGGGGGCCTTCGGCGCGGCCGGCTTCGGGGCCGGGGCGGCCGGAGGAGCCGCAGCTTTCGGGGTCGTGACCTTGGGCGCCGTCGGCGAGCCGACGGCCCCGTGCGGCAGGATGTGCACTTTGTTCCCCTGGAACTTCACCGTCCCGACCGCGACCGCATAAATATCGAAGTTCATTCCCATCCGCGTGCCGCGCCCCGGATGGAACTTCGAGCCGCACTGGCGCAAGATGATATTCCCCGAAATCACCGACTCGCCCTCGTAGTGCTTGATGCCACGGCGCTGAGCGTTGGAATCGCGCCCGTTGCGACTGGCGCCCTGCCCTTTTTTGTGTGCCATGGCGACTTCTCCGAGCGATGGGGAGTTGTTAGAGGGCGGGAAGATACTGACGCCGCCGGGGGATGTCAAGGCCGGGCGACAAAAGCGGCGAGCGAAGCG
>WSZJ01000136.1:0-819 GCA_009773755.1 Planctomycetota bacterium
AAGAGTGGCCCTGCGTAGTAGCGCCCCCGACCGCCCGACCATCCAACCCGACACCCTCAATCCAGTTTTTTTCGAGCCGCTGCATGCGGCTGCCGGGAGCGGGATCAGCGCGTTGCGGGGTGAATCCGAAGTTCCCACTCGTCGATCTCGGTGTTGCCAATCAAGGCTCGCTGGAGGTTCCACTCGACGCGGCCCAGGCCTCCCAGCAGGGAGAGGCGGCTCTCGATCGCGGCGCGGCGCTTCGCGGTGTCGGCGCGGAAGGCGTCCCCCTTTTTGAGGTCGTCGGCACGGCGCGAGGCGAAGGCGCGCTTCTCCCCGGATTCCCAGGCTTTCAGCCGCTCCTCGAGCTCCAGGTCGAACGGCGCGCCGCGAAGCTCGGGGCGTTCCCGCTTCAGCTCCTTTTCGAGCTCGTCGAAGGCGCGCAGGTAGGCCTCGGCGGGATTCCCGGTGGTCCCGTAGCGCCTGGTGAAATCCTCGTCGGCTCCCGGCTTCACGCGGTCGAGCAGGTCCCAGGTGGCTTCCATCTCGGCGAGCTCGCCGGCGAGGTCGCGCGCGAGCGCCAGGGCGACGGGGCCGTCGATCACGCCGCGGCCGTGGCCCGGCGGCGGAGCGGGCGCGGAAGAAGTAATCTTCGTGAGGAGCGGCCAGAACGAGCTGACCCAGAGCGTGCCGTCGATCACGGCGTAACCCGGCGCGAACTCCGGCCCGAACTCGCTCACCCCTTCGCGGAAGACGATGCGCCAGACTTCGCGGCCGTCGAACGTGACCTTGTCGTGGCGGAACGGGTCGAGGACCGGCGCCTGTCGGCCCTTCGGCATC
>WSZJ01000136.1:846-12578 GCA_009773755.1 Planctomycetota bacterium
CGACGCGCCGCCCTTCCAGCTCCGACTCCGTCAGAAACTTGTCGATCGACTTGATCGCTTCCGCCTCGATGCCGCGGACTTCCCAGGCGAAAAGCACGGCGGGGATCGGTGATTTCGGTTTCAGCCCGAAGGCGTCGCGGTCGATGCGCACGACCGCCCACTCCCGCTCCGGGCCGAATTTCGGCAGGAGGTCGCGCTCGAAGTTGCGGCCGCCGAGAAATTTTTCGTAGTCGCCGATCTCGCGCTGGAACGCGCCGACGAAGCGGGCGTTTTCGGGGTCGTGGACGATCTCGTCCCAGACCGCGCGGGCGTTGAAGGACTCGCCGTGACGGAGCGCCAGCCCGGGGATCGACCACGCTGCGAGACGCGAGGGCATGGCGGGCGCCGCCGCTGCCGCGCGCTTGGCGACCTCGCGTGCCGTCAGCGTCCACCGGGCGCCGCCCTTGAGGACGATGGCGTTTCCTTCGAAGCGGCCATCGATCGCGCCCCCCGGCGTGACGGCGCCGCGCAGCCGGGCGTACGCCATCCGTTCCAGGTCGTTCAGACGGCCGGCGTCGCGTTCGCGGTCGAGGCGCAGGAGGAACCCGCGGTCGAGGACCTGCAGCCCCGTGGCGGACCAGGCCGGCGCGAAGCGGTCCGCGCAGGCGACCGAGTCGGCCAGCAGAACAGGGGACGTCGCGATCCAGATCCAGTTGCCGCGGCTGGCCAGCCAGACCGGCACGCCCGCCAGCTCGAGGCCTGCGGGCGTCTCGCGGATCTTCAGCGCGCGCTTCGCCGCGGTTTCGAGAGGGCCGAAGCGCGCCAGGCGCGGGCACTCGACGACGGCGACGGCGTCGCGGCCGCGGATCCCGGCGGCGGCGCAGCCGAAGTGCCCGTACCAGCCGGATTGACGCAGTGCGTCAAGATTCACGCCGGAGAACGCGGCCAGCGGTCCCGAAGCGGCCGCAATCGAGGGCATCCGGACCAGCGCTTCCACGTCCGCAGGCAGTTTCGCCGAGGGATCCGTGCCCGAGCCGGACTGCGCCCATACGACAAGCGCCACGGCCGCCACGATCCCGAGATGGACGACCCACCCCAGCACGAGCACCGGCCGCCGCAATCGCCGCGGCACGACGCGGCGGAAGAACCGCCTGGCCGGCACCAGCAACCGCTTCACCGCGCCGCCACGGGCGCCTTCGCGCCCTGCCGCGTGCCGCGCCGGGTGAGTTCCGCCTCGATCGCGGCGTGAACCTGGTCCTTGGTGAGGCCCCAGTCGGGAGCGAGGCACCACTCCCCCGGCAGCTCGCCGATCAGCCGCTGGATCGAAACGCGCTCGGGGAGGATTTCGAGGAAATCCGCGGCGGCCGCGACATGCTCCTCCAGCGTCGGAACCGCGACCTCGCCACGCCGCCACATTCCTTCGAGCGCCGTGTGCGGCGACACGTAGAGATGGTGGATCTTGATCGAGTCGACCGGCAGGTCGGCGATGTAGCGCGCCGTCTCGCGCATCATGTCGCGCGTCTCGCCAGGGATCCCGAGGATCACGTGCGCGACGACCGGCATCCCGCGCGCCGCGGTTCGCTTCACCGCGTCCGCGAAATCCGCCGCCGAGTGGCAGCGGTTCATCCAGAGAAGCGACGCGTCGTGCGAGGACTCGAGGCCGAATTCGACCCAGACCCGGCGGTCGGGCGTGCGAAGCGCTTCGATGACGTCGAGGACTTCCTCCGAAGCGCAATCAGGCCGCGTCCCGATCGAAATCCCCACGACGTCCGGGTCTTTCGTCGCGACCTCGTAGATCGACTTCAGCTCCGCCACGGGCGCGTACGTGTTCGAGTACGCCTGAAAGTACGCGATGAACTTCGCCCCGGGCTCGCGCCTCCAGTACTTTCGCTTTCCCTTCGCAAGCTGCTCTTCCAGCTCCGCCTTCGGCCCCCGCGTATTCGGCGCAAACGACCGGTTGTCGCAGTAGACGCAGCCGCCGTACGCCTTCGACCCGTCGCGGTTCGGGCAGGTGAAGCCCGCGTGGAGCGGGATCTTGAACACCGGGTGAGGGTAGAGGCCGCGGAGGACGCGCGACCAGCGGGTGTAGAGCGACATGGTCGCGAGTGTAACAAGGAGTGACCAGTTGCCGGCGGCCAGCGGCCAGCGGTCAGGAATGCCTGGCGGAAAGCGAAACGTCGACCATGGAAGAAAGTTTGCCGCCATTCCTCCCCACCGGGGTCATAGCATCGGACCCTATGGGAGCCCGACCGATGCCCACCTACGAACAGCTCGTGCGCGACCACCACGCGCTCGTTTACCGGCTCGCCCTTGGCGTGCTGCGCGACGGCGCTGCGGCCGAGGACGCCGCGCAGGACGTGTTTCTCGATCTGCTCCGCCGGCCCGGCGCGCTTGACAGTGTCGACAACCTGCGCGCGTTCGTGGCGCGCATGGCGGTCAACCGCGCGCTCAAGGCGCGGCGCGGAGGGGAGCGGAGGGAGAAGCGCGAATCGGCGGCGGCGCGAAGGGAGGCGGGTGTGGATCCGGTTGAAATGGCGTTCCGGGGGGAGGTGCGCGAAGCGGTGCGGGCGCTGCCGGAGGAGGAGCGGCTGGCGGTGGACCTGCGATATTTCCAGGAGTTCTCGCTGGAAGAGGCTGCGGTGGCGCTCGACGTATCGCCGCGGACGGTGACGAACCGGATCTCGGAGGCGATGACGCGGCTGCGCCGGGCGCTGGCGGGGGCGGCGTTCGCGGCTTTGCTGATGCGGCTTGAAAGCGAGCTGCGGGAGTGCGGGGCGGAGGAAGTGCCCGCCGGACTTGAAAAGCGGCTGCGGGAACTGCCGGCGGGCGGGACGGCGGCGCCTGGAAGCGGAACCCTCGCGGCGACGGCGATCGTGGCGGCGCTCCTGGCGGTGGTTGGAATCGCGGTCTGGCTGTATCGCGCGCCGGGCCAATTGCCCGTCCGTTTGGCTGCGACGACATCCGGCGACATCGTCGAAAACGCAGGCACGCCCGCGGGCTCGACGACGGTGGCCGTATCGCCCGCCCGCGTGACGGAACTCCTCGACTTCACGGGGATCGTGCGCACCGAAGACGGCCGGCCGGTCGCCGGCGTCCGCCTCGAGGCCGTGCGCTACCCGTGGCGCCGCATCAACCTTCCCTTCGTCTCCGGCCCGCGCGAGGAAATCGCCGGCCCTTCGGCGACCTCCGCCGCGGACGGGGAATTCTCGCTTCCGCTTCCCCGCGGCGTGGCGTTCAACGTGCGCGTGACGGCGGCGGGATTCGCCCGGCTGGAGCTGCCCTTGTGCACCGGCGGCGACCGGCTCGATGTCACTCTTCGGCCCGGGGTGCGGCTGCTCGTCCGCGTCACCGGGGAGGACGGGCGACCGGCGGCACGGGAGCGCGTGGAAATCGAAGCGGTGTTCGAGGAGTTCAAGTCGAGCATGGTCTCGTACCGGCATCCGGGAATTCCCGACACGGAATTCCAGCGGATGGCGGTCACAGACGAGAAGGGCGAAGCGTTCTTCGGCGATTTGCCGGGCGGCCTCTGGCTGAAAGTGCGGACGGAAAAGGCGGGAGACTACGTCGACCTTCCGCTGTCCGGGGAATCGACCTTCGAACTTCTCGCTAACGCCGAAACCAAATTCGGCAGGCGCGTGCTGGCAGCGGGAACGCTCGAAGTGCGCGGTCGCGTGGTCGGTCCCGACGGGCGGGCGATTCCGGACGCCCGCGTCGCGCTCCTGGACGCGCACGAAGAAAACTACCGGCCGGAACCGAGAATGTTCACGCGCTCGTCGAAGGACGGCTCGTTCCGCTTCATCGGCGCCGTAGACGGCCACGCGCACGCACTGTTGGTCCTCGCCGACGGATTCGCGCGGCGTCACGTGGACCTCGCGAGCCCGGGCGTCAACCTCGGCGACATCGCGCTGGAGGAGTCGCGGCGGCTGGAAGGGCGCGTCGTGACGGCGGACGGCGCGCCGGTTCCGCGCCGGCGGGTGCGGATCCAGGGGGGCGAAGCGGCGTGGACCGAGGGGCTGGACGCGCGCCTGCCGTTCGATTTCCTGTCCGCAGGTCTTGCAGGCGCGGTCGAAACCGCGCTCACGGATTCCGCCGGCCGGTTTCGCTTCGCCGACCTCCCCGCCGGGCGCTACAAGGCGATCACCTGGTCGGACGACGGCGTCGAGAAAACCGTGGCCGTGGAGCTCCCCGCAGGGAAAGACGTGCTTGACGTCGAACTCCGCGAAGCCGCGCGACGCGACCTCGTCATCCGCGTCACCGACGAGACCGGCGGCGCCATCGAAGGCGTCCGCCTCCAGATCGATGGAAAGTCCGGGGGACTTCACGCCACGACGGACGCTTCGGGAAGGGCTTTCGTCCCCGTCGCTGACGCTGAAGTCTCGATCATGGTCATGCCGACGCAGGAAAAAGCCTCCCGAAAATTCCTGCGTCCCCGCGGAGACGTGAAAGCCGGGCCAACGGACCTGGAAGTCACGATCGTCGTGCGCGAGGCGGCGACGATC
This sequence comes from Planctomycetota bacterium, assembly GCA_009773755.1. Lineage (GTDB taxonomy): Bacteria > Planctomycetota > MHYJ01 > WSZJ01 > WSZJ01 > WSZJ01. The sequence goes on from WSZJ01000136.1 coordinate 5,325, forward strand.
GGCGGCGTTCTGCTCGACGCGGATGGCGCGCCGCCGGCCGGTGCCTGGATCACGGCCGACACCGGCTCGTTCCGCGCCGAAGCGGAAGTTTCGAGGGAGGACGGCACGTTCGAGCTCCTGGTGCCGGCCGGAAGCGAGGCCACGCTGTCGTTGAGTCTGACGGTCGAACAGGAACGCAACACGGCGCTGGTTCGAACGCCGCCCGTCGAAGAGGAGTTCCCGCTCGGTCACGCGAGCGCGGGAGCGACGGGACTTCGCCTGACGGCGCCGCGGATCGCGAGGGACGGAGCCCTGAGCGTGCTGGTGCTCGGCCCCGGCGGCACTCCCGCCGCCGGCGCCCGGGTTGAGCTCCTGTCCTCGTTCCCGATGCCCGCGCGATCGGCAACGACGGATGCCTCCGGCCGCGCCGAGTTTCGCGATCTGCCCGTCATCCGCTGGACGGTGGTCGCGAAGCCCGCGGGAGACAACTCGGAGCTGTTGCCCGCGCGCGCCGAAGCGGTCACACCGGCCGGCCAGACGGTCGAGCTCCGGCTCGGCGAAACGAAGTAACTGGCGTGAGTTGAAACATCCGGGGGTTTGACGATGACTGAGAGCCTGCTCACCCACACAGGTATGAGCCGGCTGTTTCCAGGAGCGCGAATCAACTCCTGCGGATCGGGCGGAGTCGGCCCGCACCGGAGTAACTTCCCGACATATCCCAACCGGGCCGACGCAGCCTGATCCGCGGGAGTTGATTTGCGCTCTTACTGCTCTTCGGGATTTACGAGCTGAAACCAGTTTCCGTCCGGATCGGAAAACGTGAGGCACCGGTCGGATCCGTCCGTCCCCTTGAACACCAGCCCCCGCCCCTTCAGCTCCGCCGCTTCCTTGTCGAGATCTTCGCAGTAGAGAACGAACGCGATCGCCGTGTCCTGGTACGAAGCGGCGGCGCGAGGAGTTCCCGGGCGCAGAAGGATCGTGAAGTCCTCCTTCGTCAGCCACACGACTTTCCCTTCGTGCTGCACGTCTCCGATCTCAAACCCAAGGACGTTCTTGTAGAAGTCCTTCGCGCGCGAAGGATCCGGCACGAACACTTCAAGATGCCCAACCGTCGTGCCCATTCTCCCCCCTCTCCCGACTCCCGACTCCGAACTCCGGTCTGCACCGAAACCGCTACTTCTCTTCCACGATCTCCGGCTTCATGCTCTCAAGGATCACCACCATCTCCTCGACCTCCTTCGGCCCGATCTTCGCCGCGACCATCCCGTCCCGGCAGGCCTTGATGAACGCGTACCACTGCTTCTCGGTGACCTGCATTCCCTTGTGCGCGTCCACCATCGACCGCCCGTGGTACGTCTCCGGCCCGCCCGCGAGCCCGGCCAGAAGGTTCGTGATCTGCACCTTGATCCCCGGGACGTTGCCCGGTTTGGCGCGCTTCTGCAGTTCGACGTTCGCGAGGATCTCCGGATCGGTGAGCACCCGGTTCACCATTTCTTCCGTCGCGAGCGCGACGCCGTTGAGGCCTCCCATCCGCGCATAAAGCGAATCCGGATCGGGCTGCTTCTCTCCCGAAGCGCATCCCGCCAGCGCCATCGCCGCCACGAGCAATTTCAGTTTCATCCAGGTTCCTTTCTGCCGCATGTTGCGGCGCGCCCATGACACGCTGTGAGCCCTACTCGCCCTTGTCAATCCTCTCGAGCGCCTGCGCGACGTCCGGGGAAATGTTCCATTGGAACGGAATCAACGCGCGGCGAATCGCCGCGTGCGTGCCGGCCAGAAGGCAGTCGCCTGCCTTCGACTTGAGGCGCGTGCGGAGGACCCAGGCGGCCGCCGTCGCCGCGTCGGACCAGGTCGGCGCCCCGGCAAGGTCAAGAAGAACGAAATTCGTCAGCCCGGCCAGCGATTCGAGATGCTCGCGCGCCGAACGACCCGCGATCCAGTCGCTGCCCGCACAGTTCCCGCTCGGCGCGACGCACAGAACGAGGCGCCCCTCGGGAGTAACCACGATCGCTTCGCGAAACTCGCACGTCGGCGTCGCGACGCTTCGGAACCAGCCTTCTCCCGGAGGCAGAAGCGCCGTCTCGGAATCCGGCGAAGCGGAGGCGGCCCGGTCGAACCGCACCAGCGCAGCCGCATCGTCCGCGGCGAATGCCGCTTCCGTCCCTGCAAGCTCCCCGATGACGGATCCTCCGGCTTCCGACACGACGGCGTCCCCGCCCAGCGGCTGGAGGTCGTCCCGCACGCGGCCGGCGAAATTGGCGGCTGCCTCGGTGCACGCCGTCGCGTTTTTCAGGTTCATCAGCACGCGCTCCGCCTGAAGCGGCCACGCGTTCGCGTAGTCCATGACATCGCCGCTTGCGCCGCGCTCCGCGCCCGTCCAGGCGCCGTGCACTTCGATGCGCAGCACGCGGCGCTTCGCCGGCGTGCGAACGATCGACTCGAGCATGCGGAGGCCGCCCGAATACCGGATCTCACGCATCTACAGCCCCTCCGGAAAGACCCGCCGCGGCTTCGCGACTTTCCCGTCCCCCTCGCCGACCGCCATCAGTTTACCGTCACGCGTCATCCGCACGAGCCCGGTTCCCGCCCATCTCACGACGCGCCCGTGCGCCACCGCCTGCGCCTGCCCCTCTTCCATCGCGAACTCCGGCAGATGCGCGAGCGCCTCAGCCGGCGGACGCAGGCGCTTCACGTCGATCTCGCTGGGCTTGACCGCGTCTTCCACCCTGAAGGGGCCGACGCGCGTGCGCCGGAGCGCCTTGAGGTGCGCGCCGCAGCCGAGCGCGCGGCCGGCTTCTTCGGCGAGGACGCGGACATACGTTCCGCTCGAGACGTCGACGGCGAACTCGACGTCGGGGAGCGCGACTCGCACGACCTCCGACTTTGACACGGTGATCACCCGCTCCGGCCGGTCGACCGTTTTCCCCTTGCGCGCGAGCGTGTGCAGCCGCTTTCCCTTCACCTTGACCGCGCTCACCATCGGCGGGCGCTGGCGCCGCGTTCCAAGAAGAGCGCGGAACGCCGCTGCGGCCTGGTCGTCGTTGCACGTCACGGCGCGGGTCGCGAGGATTTTTCCCGTCGCGTCGAGCGAGTCCGTCTCGACTCCCAGGCGCGCCGTCCCGAGATACCCTTTGTCCCATTCGAGAAACTGCAGTATTGCGGTCGCCCGCCCGATCGCGAGCACGAGCAACCCGGTCGCCATCGGGTCTAGCGTCCCCGTGTGCCCGATCTCCATCGTCTTGAGCCGCGTGCGGGCGTCCTCTACGACATCGTGGGACGTCGGCCCGGCCGGCTTGTCGACGAGGAGAAATCCGGTGGGAGCGTTGGCATCGGGCATTTCGTCACGATAAGAGGCGGCGCGCGTCCTCTCCACGAATAAGGGGGTACGGTCGAAGCGGCTCCGCGCATGAAAAAGGCCCGGCTTTCGCCGGGCCTGAGTGAATTGCGTCTGAACGTCTCGCCTATTTCAGGTCGTCAGTCGGATCCTCGGGCTTTCCAATTCCCTTTTCGTCGTCGTCCTTCCCGTCGTCGTCGTGCCCGGGGTCGGCGCCGTGACCGCCCTTGCCCTTGCCGGGATTGTCCTCGTCGTCGTGGTCTTCGTTGTTGCCGTGGCCTTTGTTTCCTTTCGGATCCCGGTCGTTGCCGGGCGCCTTGTCTCCGCCCTTATCGCCACGATCCCCTTCGCCAGGCTCGACCCCCGGCCGCGGAGGCATCCCGTCCCGGAGCCCCTTGCCGTCGCCGGGCGGCTGCGGCGGACGCAGTCCCTTGCCGTCGCCCGGAGGCTGCGGAGCTTTTCGGTCGCCCGGAGCCACCGGCGCTCTCGGCGATTTCGGACCCCGCACCACGCCACCCCCATCGGTCCTGCGCGACGCCGGAGCTCCTACTCCCTTGCGATGATTCGGGCCTACCACCGGAGGCCGCGGCGACTTGTCGCCGCCTTCCATACCGGGTCAGCCACCGCCCTTTTCGCCGTCCTTGCCGCCCTTGCCGATCTTGTCGCCAGGACCCTTGGCCTTGTCGCCGCCGTTGGCGACTCTTTCCTTGGGGCCCTCTGCCTTGTCTCCACCCTTCTGGTGACCGTCGCCCCTCCCCCGCTCCACGGCAGGCGCTCCCTTGTCATCGGCCGACGCGACCACGGCCAGAAGTGCCGTGGAGAGCAGGGCTGCGAGAATTCGGTGCATCATGGCGCTTCTCCGGTGTGAGAACAGGTGCTTCCCCCGCATCAGGAACGGTCCACTGCGGCGAATATTGTGTACTTCGAGCATTCCTGAAACAAGCGCGAAATGCGACCGGGGTGCATGGCCGGTATTGCAAAAACCTTCGAGGGCGACCCGAAAAAGCAAATTCAAAACGGCGAAACGCAAAGCCAAACGCCAAAGTCAAAGAGCAGAAACAAATGCCCGGAAAGCCGCCGCCCGGCAAGCCATTCGACATCTGCGAATGGACGAATCGGTTCGCGCTTCGTGCGCTGAGCGCCAGGATCCGCCGCATCGACGAAGCTGGATCGAGACCCGCTTCCTGTCAGCGCTTCGTTGCGTTCGCCGCGTGCGACTGCCGGCGGCCCGAGTGCGACGGCCGTACGCGAGGCGAGGCAGGGCGAGTGGCGGGCACGGGGTCGTTTCCGGACACGAAGCGATACCGGCCCTGACGCGGATTCACCCTCGGCAACGCGTCCGCCAGCGCAGCGTAGACCTCGCGGCCGACCCGACGGTCCTCGTGCACCAGGCGCTCCCAGATCTCCGCTTCGCGCGCCGCACTGCTTTCGGCGATGCGCACGACATCGAAGCGCGCCGGTTTGGTCCTCGGGCGGGCGCCGGGTACGCCGGTGCGGGGGAGGGCACCGAGGTCACGGAAGACTTCCGGGCCGTGGCAGACGTACCAGAGCATCGTGTGCGCGGTCGAGAGGGCGCCCGCCCAGGGGTAGCGCCGGAGCCGCCAGCCGGAAGAAAGCTCGCGGATCGCGACGTCGAGGCGGGATTGGTCCTTCGGGTGCTTCGCGCGCCGTCGCTCTGCAAAGAAAAGCCCGGTGCCCAGCTCGTCCCCTTCCACCTGCCAGACTTCCTTGATGCCGAATTCGCCCGGCCGCTGCGCTACGAGGGAGCCGTGCGTGAGATCGAAGCGGCCGACGATGAAGAGCGAAAGCGAGTCGTGAAGGTCGGCGCAGAAGCGAACCGTCTGCATCGCTTCGTCGTAAGTCTCGGTCGGGAAATCGGAGAAGCACATGGCTTCCACCGCGGCGCCCGCCGCAGACAGGTTTCGGACGACGCGCGCCACGTCGTCGGGGGCGATTCCCTTGTCGATCAGCTTCAGCACCCGCGGGGCGGCGGACTCGACGCCGAGCGCGGTGCTGAGGAGACCGCCACGGACGAGCAGCTCGCAGGTTTCCTTGTCGAGCGACGTCTCCGGGCGCATGTCGGTCCCCCAGCGGACGTCGAGCCTCCGGTCGATGATTCCCTGCGCGACGTCGGAAGCGATCTTCGGCGGGAAGACGTCCTGCGACATGTAGAAGATTTTTGCGCCGTGTTTCGCGGAGAGCATTGTCAGGTGGTCGAGCACGGTCGGGACGGGGCGCTGGCGGTAACGCGCGGTGCCGACCTCCGCCAGACCGTAGTGGCAGAACGTACAGGTCCCCCAGTAGCAGCCGCGCGTCGGGTCGTAGGGCAGGATCAGCTCGGGCGCAAGGTAACGGTCGAGCGGGAGCCCGTCGAAATCCGGGGGCGGAAGCAGCCCGAGGTCTTCGATCATTTTTCCGCGGATGAGCCGGTCGCCGGCGCACGGGTCTTCGCCGCGCTCGAGTTTTCGCACGAGATCGAGAAGCCCGACTTCCCCTTCGAACACGACCGCGCTCGAGAACGGGCCGATCGCCTTGTCGAGCCGCTCCCCCTGCAGCCGCAGGAGCATCTGCGTCAGCGCCGGGCCGCCCACCGTCACGTGAACGCCCGGCAGAAGTTTGCGAAGCACGTGCGCGAGCGAGTACGCCGGCTGGATCTGGCCGGGGAAAGCGACCGAGAGGCCCACAAGCCCGACTCCGGCCGCGCGCAGCCGCCCGGCCAGCGATTCGAAGTAGCCGTGGAACGGATCGCGTTCTGCGGAAGCGTCGCGTGCGATTTCTTCCGCGGAGAGCAGCGAAAACGGCGTCCGGTAAGAGACGAAATCGACGGTGAGCGGCGCGTACGCCGCGCTGACCACGCGCTGCGCCGCTTCAATGACCGCGACCGCGCCGGCGTAGGCGTCGGCATCATAGAAGCGGTCCCGGTCGCGCAGCGTCGCGAGAGCGCCGGCGATGGCCGGCGGCACGGCGGCGGCGTCTCCCCGCGCGGCCCAGAGCGCGGCGTAGTCCATCTGCTCGACGTGCGACAGCGCCGGCTTCGCTTCCAGCGCCGCGAGCCGCTTCTCGATGCGCGCTCCGAGCGAACGCAGGCGGCCCGCTTGCAGCAGCCACTCCCACGATTCCAGGTTCGCGTCGATCGGCAGCACCTCGATGCCATGCTTCCGCAGCCACGCGGCGAGCGTCGGCACCGACAGGTACGGTGCCGTCGGGTCGCAGGTCGGGGGGTAGATGAGGGCGACTTTCATGGGGGAGGAGAGCATACACGAGTCCGGCCGGCGGGAATATTCGGCTTGGATCGAACCCGCACCGCTTCGCCTTCGTTAGCAGGCCCACATCCGAACGCCAGTCAAGGAGCCGAACATGCGTGGTCAGCAGCCGATGGAGCAGCAGCCCGGGCACGGCGACGAGTATCAGCAGGAATCCCCGATGCAGGCCGAGGGCGGACAGTTCTCCGTCTCTTCGTGGGTCGAAGAGCAGGTCCGCAACACGCCGTGGTGGCTCATCTCGATTGCTTTCCACCTGATCGTGCTGGCCGGCATGACGGTCATCACGTTCGACGAGAAGGTGAAGATCACCGAATCGCCGACGATCATTCCGCTCGCGGCAAAGGTCGACAAAAAACTGGATCTCGACCGGCCGCGCGACCTCTTCGACCGCAAGGGCATGCCGAAGCCTGAGTCGGGGCCCGCGACGGAGGAGCCCGCGATCTTCTTCCCGGAGGCGGAGGAATCGGACCACAACGAAACCGCGGACAACGAAGACTACGGGAAGATGAAGGGCGACTCGCTGGAGTACCTTTCTTCGCTGCCTGGTGAAGGCGGCGGCATCCGCGGCCGGCAGCCCGGCAAGGCCGTGGGCATGGTGGACACGATGGGCACGGGCGGCGGCGCAGGCGGCGGCGGACGGTACGGCGGGCGCCTCGGCGGCCGCAGGAACCTCGTGGC
>WSZJ01000137.1 GCA_009773755.1 Planctomycetota bacterium
TGAGTGGCTTAGCGGCGCGCTGCCGCGGCGCGGGGGCCTGATCCGCGCCGGGGTCAGGGCCGTCCTGCCGCGCCCGGCGTACCAGGCACTGCGGACCCTGGCCGGGAAGCCGCGGCCGCTGGCGTGGATTCCGAAGGAGTTCGCGCGCAGGATCTCTCTCGCCGACCGCCTCCGCGCCAAAGACCCGATCCTCCAGCCCGCCCCGAGCGCGACCTCCGCGCGCCGCCTTGCTCGCGTCTGCCGCGGCTGGGAGCAGCACCTTCTCGAAACCGACGAACGCGACGCCGCCTGGCTCGGCCTCGAACTGCGCTTCCCGTTCCTCGACCGCCGCGTCGTGGAATTCGCCCTCGCCCTCCCGCCGAATCTGCTCCGCCAGGGCCCGCTCACCAAGATCGTCCTGCGACGCGCGCTCCACGATCTGCTGCCCCCCGCCGTCCGGGACCGCACGTCCAAGGCGGAATTCTCGCACCTCTTCGCGGACGCCCTCCGCCCCCATGGCGTCGAACTCAGCATCGCTTCACGTGGCTGGGTGGACCCCGAAGCGGCCGCCGCGATGCGCCGGGAATTCCTGGAAGCGGAAGGACCCGGGCTTTACATGTGGCCGCTCTGGATGATCCGGGGAATTGAGGTCTGGAGCGGAAGCGCTGCACGGCTAGAATGCGGAGCATGAGCGTGCGAGGCGCGGGCGGTGCGGCGGCGGCGGCGGCGGCGGCGGGGTTCCTGCTGCTCGTCGCGGCGGTCGTTCTCGAGAAGCGCGGCAAGCGGCCTGTCGTGACGCCCCCATTCGAGCGTCCCACGGCGTATGTTCGGGACGTCGATCTCTCGGAGGCGGCGTACGACGTGGCGAACGCCTCTGTCAAGCGGAGCTTCATGAAGGCGCTGCGCGAGATGGACTGGGGTCGCGCGAAGGCGGCGCTCGCGCCGGGCTTTCTCGGAAAATTTCCGGCGCCGGGGGCGGGGACAGCGGTGCCTGACGCCTGGATGGGAATCCGCGAATACGGAGCGGAGGGACTTCCCGATCTGGGGGCCGCGGCGTTCGTCGCGACCATCCGCGACCACATGGCGGATTGGGTCGCAGTCGAGCGGACGACCTGGCGTCCCTTCGAGTTCCTCCTCGACCCCGGTCACAAGTCCGCGTACGTGGTCCTTCATTTCGAATTCGGCGGCCGCAGGCCCGACGGGATGCGGTCGGATCTTGCGGGGACGGTGCGCAGCAGGTGGGTGACTGCGGACGAAAAAACCTGGCTCGTCGAGCGACTCGAGTGGGTCGAGGGAACGCGCCTCGATGCGCGGCGCCCGCCGTGGATCGACATCACGGACGAGACCGGGCTGAACTTCAATGAGTCTCCTGCTAATCGCGAAATTCGGCGGTCGATGATCAACGACCGCGGGATCACGAACACGGGAGGACTGGTGGTTTCGGACTGGAACCGCGACGAATTCCCGGACGTGCTCGCATGGATGCGTGGAGGCGAACTCGCGCTGTTCCTGAACGACGGGAAGGGAGGATTCGTGCGAGGCCGGGGGCCGGAGATCAAGCTGGACGATGTGAGCTGGTCGTACATGGTGCTGGACCTGGACGGCGACGGCGTCGACGAACTCGTGAGCGGCGATCTCAGCGCGGAGTCCCGAGGCAAGGCCAATTTGAAAGTGCACGTGCGCCGGGGTGATGGGTGGGACGTGCGGAGAAGCGAATTCCAGGTGCCGCCGGGAACCGAAGGGGTGGTCGTGCAGGGGATCGTGCCGTCGGACTTCGACCGGGACGGCGACATCGACCTGTACCTCTGCTGCTACAAGACCCGTAACTCGAAAGATCACCAGAACAACCGAGTCATGGATTTCGGCGGCGCGGACAATTACCTGTTCATCAATCAGGGCGGCCTGCGCTTCACGGAGGAGTCGGACGCGCGAGGTATCACCGGAACGCAGTTCTCCTACGTCGCAAAGTGGTGGGACTTCGATTTCGACGGCGACCTCGATTTGTTTGAGGGGAACGACTTCGGGCCGAATCACCTTTTCGTCAACGACGGCGCCGGGCGCTTCGTAGACGACAAAACGCACCTCTTCAATGCGGACACGAACTACACGATGGGCGTAACGATCGCGGACTCCGAAAACGACGGGACGTGGGGGATGTACATCTCGAACATGTACAGCCACGCAGGGAACCGCGTGTTCCTGCTTGCCGAGAACCTGGGGCCGGAAATGCGGCGGCTGGGGCTCTTGCTGGCGCAGGGAAACCAGTATTACGAACGCGACCCGAGGTCGTCGGAGTGGCGCGAGACGTCGATCGCCCGCCGGGTCAACTGGGCCGACTGGGCCTGGGCGTGTCTGTTCCTTGACTTCGACAACGACGGCGACCGCGAGATTTTCGTCGCCAACGGATTTACCACCAACACCGACGCGAACGCGCCGGATTTCTGAACTCATTTCTGGCGGCAGGTCGCCGCGGATGCCCGGGCCCTCGAGACCAAAAAGAAGCAACCCGACTTCGAACGCAAGGTCGATCCCACCTTCCGCGGCTCGTGGAGCGGGTACGAACGCGATTTCCTCTTCTACAATCCGGACGGCCCGTCGCGGACCTATCCCAACGCCGCCTACGTGTGCGGCCTCGATTTCGACGATGACGGACGCGCCGCCGCGCCCGCGGATATCGATGGCGATGGCGACCTCGACCTCATCGGTTTCTCGCTCCAGGGACTGCGCGTCGTTGAGAACACGTTCCCCGCGCGGCGGTTTCTCCGGCTGCGCCTCGAAGGAAAGCACGGGCTCGCCGACGCGCTGGGTGCCCTCGTGAAAGTCGAAGCCGGCGGCGTTACGCAGCAGGAATACACGCGCCTCACCGACGGATTTCAGTCGCAGGTGCCTTTCGATCTGCATTTCGGGCTCGGAGCTGCCGACGTCGTCGACCGGGTGACCGTGACGTGGCCCGGAGGGGAATCTCAATCGGTCGAAAAAGTCCCTTCAAATCGCCTGGTCACGATCCGCCGGGGGCGCGCGGAATTCGAAGCGCGTGAACTGCCGCGCTGGAGCGCCGGGCCGAAGGGCCAACGCCCCGTCTTCTCTTTCGAGGCCACAGCGCGTCGGCTTGAGGGAGGCGAAGCGCCGCTTGCGATGAAGGGACTGCCCGCGGTCATCAACTTCTGGTCGCCCGCCTGTGAGCCCTGCAGGCACGAAATGCCGGCCATCGCCGCGCTGTCTGTGACGTTCCGCGATCGCGCCCAATTCGCCGGCGTCAGCGTCGAAACGAAGGACCTGAATGCAGTTCGCGCCGCCGTAGAGGCCGCCGGCGTCACCTACCCGCAATTCCTCGCCGACGAAAACCTGCTCCGGCGCTTCTTCGGTCCGGGCGGCGACGCCCCGCTTCCGTCCACCTTCGTCTTCGACCCGGACGGCGCCTTGCGACGCGTTTTCCGACGCGAAGTGACCGAAGCCGAGATGAAATCGCTCCTGGACAGCTTCGGCGACGAGGGGACCAGCGCGAGCGAGCTCGGCCTGCGCGGCTTTCGCGAGCACCAGATGGGCAGGGACGCCGAGGCGCTCCAGTGGTTCGAGAGGGCCCTGGCGGCCGCTCCGGATTCGCCTGTGGCCAATTACCACACCGGCCTCGCGCTCGCCGCCCTGGGGCGCGATGTGGAAGGGATTGCCCGCCTGCGCCGATCGGCCGAGCTGGACCCGGGGCACGTCAATACGTGGCTCAACCTCGGGTCGCTTCTGCGCAAGCAGGGAGACATCAAGGGGGCGATCGAGAAGTTCACCCAGGCGAGGCTCCTGCGGCCGGAGGAACCGGCGGTGCTGGTTCACCTCGCCGTTGCGGCCGCGATGGACGGCCAGACGGCGCTGGCGCTTGAGTGCTTCGAGGGCCTGGTGCGGGTCGACCCGGGGACTGCGACGGCGTGGGGAATGAAAGGCGAATTTCATTTCATGCACCGGCAACTGTTTGCGGCGAAGCAGTGTTTCGCGAAGGCCCTGGCTCTCGACCCGGCGGAACCCCGGGCGCTCGTTTATGGGGCGGAGATCGAGAAGATGGAGAAAGGGCGAAAGTAGGGTCGGCACCGCAGTTTTCGAAATAAACCGGGACCTGGCTCTGCGCGAATCTGGTACATTCCGCTCTTCGCGGATCCAACTACTGCGGCGACCAGAATAAGGCGGAGAAACCGTGAAGCAGCCCGAAGAGACGAAGCCGGTTCCGGCGATCGAACCCCCCGTGCATAAGAAGCCGTACCACGCGCCTCGCCTTCGCGATTACGGGAGCCTGGTGAAATTGACCCAGGACACGAAGGGATCGCTCGGGGGAGACCTGACCGGGAAAGTGTTCCTATAGGCATTGCGGCCATGCCTTCTGCGTTCTCCTTCGCGCGCCGTGTCGCGGTATCGCCCGAAACCCTGATCCGGGTCGTCGACGGCGAGTCGGTGATCCTGAACCTGAAAAACGAGAGCTACTACGGCCTGAACGACGTCGGTACCGCATTCTGGGCCCGCCTCTCGACGTCTCCGACCATCGCCGCCGCGTGCGAGCTGCTTGCCCGGGAATTTGATGCGCCCCCGGACAGGATCCGCCAGGACATGCAGGAGTTTGTGGAAGCGCTCGCCCAGCGCGGCCTCATCGCCGTCGCCTGCGAGTGAGCGCGGGAACGGCATGCCTCGCTACGCTGTCTTCGGGCTTAGTCTTGCCAGCGACATTGAGTTTCCGGAGTTGACACCGGCAGCCGAGTATGGCGCCCCTGCGGCCTTTCGCCTGAGGGCGCCTGCATGTCCTTCCTCCAGGAACCGTTGGGTCCTCGAAATCCCGAGGGAGAACGGCGCGCCCTGGCTCTCGGTCGGCCGCGCGGGCGACGCTATGCTCCTCCGCTTTCACGGCGTCGCCGATTTTCACTTCGCGCACGGCGGGCTCGACGTCGAGGCGCGCCCTGCTCCCGGTGCCTCGATCGACGACGTCCGCTGGCACTTTCTCGACCACGTCCTCCCGCGCGCCCTCGCCGCTTCCGGCCGTACTGTGCTCCACGCCAGCGCCGTCGAAACGGATCGTGGCGCGCTTGTGTTCGTGGGGGAAAGCGGAAGCGGAAAATCCACGTTGGCTGCGAGCTTCTGCGCAGCGGGTGCGCGGCTGCTGTCGGACGACGGGGTCCTGATCGACACGGAGATGCGGGTCGTTCCGGCCTACCCGGTGCATCGGCTCTGGCCGGCCGCCCTGCCGGTGCTCGGAAGCGCGTCCGTCCTGGATTCGAAAGAAAAACAGCGGCGCGCTCCCTCTGCCTCGGCCTGGAGGACTTCGTCCGTTCCCCTCTTCCGCGTTTTCGTGCTTGCCCCGCACATTCCCGGCCGGGAGTGGATCGAGCGCGCCTCCGGCGCCGAGGCGATGCTCGCGCTGGTGCGGCAGGCGTACAGGCTGGACCCCACTGATCGCGACCGAGCCGGCGCCGAGTTTCGCTTCCTCGGGCAACTCTCCGCGGCGTTTCCAGCGCTCATCCTGGCTCATCCCCGGACTCTGGCAGACCTGCAGTCAGTGCAAATAAAAATCTGTGAATTTTCTTCATAAAATTTTCAGGCAGCGGATGGGTTTGGCATATACTCTCCCAATCAAGCGTTTCGGGCGTTTTGGGGTATGCTCCGCCCATCAAGCGTTTCGGGGGTTTTCAGATTCTTCAGCAAGGTCAAGATTCTCGGAGGGTTCCGTGACCTACTCGAAAAGCGCCATTCCGGTCCTCGCACTGAGTCTCGCCGTGCTGGTGTTCGCGGGGTGCAAGCGGAACTCTGGCGGGGGTTCGTCTTCGTCCGGGGATTCTTCCTCGGCTTCGGGGACGAGTTCGACTTCCGAACCCCTCCTCATTCCCCCCGCCGACCCCCCGAAACCGTACCTGGGCAAGGCGTACTACTTGCCGGTGCTTTCCTACTACTACCTGTATCACAAGAAAGACACGGTGATCTGGGGTGACGTGGGCGCCAACTGGGGCGACTACGACTCGACCGACTACTCGTCCATCATGACCCCCGGTTACGGCGGCGCCTGGCCTCCGTTCACCCAGGCCACGCTTTACGGCGACGAGCACTACTTCTATCCCGGTCCCGACCCGGCCGATCCCCCCGCTCCCTTCAGCTACACGACCGCCATGTCGGATGCCACGGCTTGCTACACGGACCTCTCGACCCGAACGCCGACGGTGACCCGAACAGACTGCAACCTGTCGGGCGAGACCCTGGGCCCGGGCGTATACCTCTTCGACAACACGGTTCTCGATTCATTCGGGCATGACCACAACGACGTTACGCTGGGTGGCGGCACTCTGACCTTGAGCGGCAGCGCTACGGACACCTGGATCTTCCGGATCCCTGGAAACCTGTTCGCCCCGGGAAAATCCAGGGTGGTGCTCACAGGCGGCGCGCTGGCGAAGAACGTGTGGTGGCAGGTGGGAGTCGAACATCCGAGCTACGGGGACGATTATCGAACCACCGGGCCGGATCTGGGTCCGAGCGGCTACACGTACGACCCCATTCCGGGAGCGTACATCGGCGACGAAGCGTCGATTCCGCCGTGGAAGGATCCAGCGGTAACCGGTTACGCCAGTTTTATCGGAACGATCATCTGTAACGGGAGCATCGTCATCGGGCCGGGAAGCAACCTGACCGGGCGCGCCATCTCGCTCCTCTACACTTTCTGGATTTACGGGATCTGGGCCTACGGCTCCGTTGCGATCAACGACACCGCGCCGGTGAACCTCGGCTCCGCGTCCACCCCGGATGCCCCCGCCGCGTTCGCCGCGCTCGCCTACGGGAGCATCACGAATACCGGCGAGACGCTCATCAAAGGAAGCGTTGGCGTTTCGACAGGCACGATCGATCCAGGTCCTCCACCGGGGATAGTCATGGAGCTACCCGGAATCCTGTACGCGGACACTGCGCCGGAGCCCGACACCGCCCTCGCGACCGCTTCGCTCGCCGCGGTGGACGTGCTCGCCCGCGACGCGGACTACAATCTCATCGGCGTGAGCCTTCTGGGCAAGAAGCTTCCCGGCGGCGTATACAAGATCGACTCCACGGCTTTTTCAGGCGATCCGAAGGCTGACGGACCCATCACCCTGGACGGACGCAACGACCCTGCGGCGGTCTGGATCTTCCGGGCCACCGGGGCGCTCGACATCTCCAGCCTCCTGGGCACATTCCAGTTCAAGTACGAACGCAGCGCCAACGCCGACAACGTCATCTGGATTGCGGACACTATTCATGTGGGGCCCAGCACGAATTTCCGAGGAACGATCTTCGCCACGTCTTCCTCCCCCACGGCGATCGTCCTGGACTCCGACGCGGTCATCCAGGGGCGCGTGATCGCCCTTAACGGCTCGATCACCATGTCCTCGAACACGATTTTCTCGGACAGCACCGGAGGACTCCTGTTCTACCCGGCAGTGGTGAGCGATCCGGACGTGACGAAGCTCGACGAAGCGCGGTCGGTCGGATGCGACGCGACGAACTTCTACACCTTCGGGTTCCAGGGGGGATTCGGTTCGGGCCCTGGCCTCGACAACAGCTGGAGAGTCGAGAAGCGCCTTCAGTCCACGGGCGCCCTGGTGACCACCTTTGACGGCGACGGAATCGTGACGACCAATCCCGGTCCGGGAAACGACATCCCCCGGAAGATCGTCGTGGACGGCGCGGGCGGTTTCATGTACCTGTTCGGCGGCCGCGAAACGGCGGTGGGCGGCGGAACCTACCAGTGGTACTACGAGAAGCGTTCGCTGTCGACCGGCGCGCTGGTCACCGCGTTCGACGGCGACGGCAAGATCACGACGGCAATCCCGACCAATGGGACCGCCGGGGACATCGCGCTTGACGGCGGATTCCTGTACGCCACGGGGTACCAATCCGACGTGTACACGCCAGCCATGAAGCACATCCGGGTGGAGAAGAGGGACGCGACGACGGGCGCGCTGGAGGCAGGATTCGGGACGCCCGATACGTGGATCCAGCCACCGGACGCAACGGGGTATCCCACGACGGCGGCACCATCGCCGCCTCGCAGTCCCGAGTACCCTGCGATCCCAGGCGTTGTCACGGATCTGTCCTGGGATGAACTCGGCGCTGGACTGGGTATCAGCACCTACGGCAGCAGAACCGCGAATTGCATTACGATCGTTCCCGGCTCATCTCCTCCGAGCATGATCCTGGGAGGCTCCTGGATGTACGCAGGTGCCACGACCAAGGACACGCTTTACCAGAAGCGGTACCTCTCGACCGGCGCCCTGGACGTCTACGTTGAGACGCCCTTCAACCCGGGCTTCGGCGGCTACGGCGACGGGACCTCATACATCAGTTGGAGTCTGGGTTCCGACGACGACGAGGTCCAATCGATCGTGAATGACGGAACGTATTTCTACGCCTTCCTGAGCTACCGGGTGACCTTTGACCTGCCGTGGCCCTACAATCTCAAGGGCGGATTTGACTACTGGGGGTTCGAGAAACGGGACGTTTCGTCGGGAACGCTCCTCATCGCGAACATGTATCTCTACGGCATCTACGGGCCGGTGCCGAATTCGCCGTCCGTCCAGGATTTCGGCCCCCACCAGCTCTGGATCGACGGTAATCGGATCTTCGCCGCCGGGCCCAATTCATCGTCGCAGCCCTACCTGGTCCCGCCCACGGAGAGCGACTTGCTGTGGAGAATCGAGAAACGGAAGATCAGCACCTTCGCCTTTGATTCCTTGTTCAACACAGAGGGTGCGCAGCCGGGTTCAATCGAATTCAATCCTTCGTTCGGCGTGCCCGGAATCCCCGAGCGCTGGACCGAAACGTGGGGAGTCGATGGCGATCCCGGCCCGGCCTACGGGGACATCTACTACGATCCCGGTTCCGGTGAGTATTATCATTACACCTACAAGGTCGGCATTGCCGACATCTACGGCCTGCCGGACCGGGCTTGGGCCATCACAGAGGCAGGAGGAAAGATCTTCATCGTGGGGGCGGACAGAACCGACCTCCCCAGCAAGCTCGGCCAGTGGCGCATGGAGTGCCGCAACAAGTAGGCGGCGACGTCCGAAGCGTATCTTCCCGGCGCGCGCGGCTCATCGAGCTTCGCGCGCCGGGTCGTTTTCTGGAGCCTCGATGACTCCGTTCGCATCGTGGGTGGACGCGGACCTCGCTGCCGTCGCCGGCGTCGATACGAGGGCCTTGCTTGCGCCGATCCGGGGGCTTGCGCCCGCGGCCTGGCCCGCACCTGCCGATAGCGGCAGGCTCGAGGCGCGTGCCGTCGAGAACCGCGTCTCGGGAGAGCTGGGCCGGCGAATCGCGGCGGCCGGCACCTTGGCGCCGGGATGGGCGGCGACACTTCGGCCTTCGCTGGAAGCACGCTCGCTGCTGCACGGCCACGAGAACGCACTCAAGGCAGCGGCCGTGCGCGCGGCAGGGGAGGCGTTCGCGGCGCGCGCCATTGAGGCCGTCGCGCTCAAAGGATTTCACTACGCGTACGGCGTGTACGCCGACCCCGCCGACCGCCCTTTCGGCGACGTAGACCTCCTCGTCAGGCGCGCGAATCTGCCTGCAGCGGAGGAAGCGCTGCTGGCGCTCGGCTTCACGCACGGCCGCTCCCAATCCGGCGCCGGCGCAATGGAGAAATCGTTCCTGCGCGAGCTGGGATCCCGTGTCGTCCTCGACATCGACCTGCACTGGAAGCTCATGGGCGCCCTCAGCCTGGTCCGGGAGATGCGCCCCGACGACGAAGGCACACGGGAGCGCTCGACTCCCGCGTTCCCCGGCCTGCGCTTCCCGTCCCCCGAAGACGCCCTCTGCTTCGCCGCCGTAAACCTCGTCCGCCACGGCTTCCGCCCCCTCGGAAACATCCTCGATTTTCGCGAGCTCCTCCGCGGCGCCGACCCGGGGCTCCTCGCCTCACGCGCTGCGGCGACCCGCACGTCCACCGCCCTTTCTGCCGCACTGGCGCTCGCTCAAGCGCTGTTCGGCACCGTGGTCCCTGAGCCCCTGGCGCGCGCGCTCGTTCTTCCACGCTGGCAGCGCGCCCTATTCCGGCGGCTCCTGAAGCCCGAGTCTTTGGCGCAGACGGAGCTCGCGTCGGGGGTGACTGCGCGCTATGCGCTGAAGATTCTCAGCCAGGACGGGGCGAGGGGCGTAGCGCGGGCGGCCGCGGCGCTGCCGGGATTGGCCGCCAGAAAGTTGACGATGCGATAGCGGCGCCGCCCTCCGGTAAGATCACCCGAATCTACAACCTCGCCGAGTACGGCCGGATGTTCGCGGACGACGCCCGCATGCGGGCGTACGAGGAAGCGCTTCGTCGCGTCGTGACGCCGCGATCGACGGTCCTCGACATAGGCGCGGGGACCGGCATGTTCTCGTTCATCGCGTGCCGCCTCGGGGCCGCGCGAGTCTGGGGAATCGAGCCGAGCGAAGCGATCCAGGTCGCGCGAGACATCGCTGCAGCAAATGGCTTCGGCGATCGCATCCGTTTCTTCCATGGCGAATCCGCGCGCGTCGAACTCCCCGGCCGCGCCGACGTGATCGTCTCCGACCTGCGCGGGGCGCTCCCGCTCCTTCCTTACAACATACCCTCGATCATTGACGCCCGCCGTCGCTTCCTCACCCCCGGCGGCGTCCTGATCGGAAAGCGGGACACGCTCTGGGCTGCGCCCGTCGAGGCGCCGGGGCATCACGCGCGCTTCATCGGCCCGTGGGAATCGCGCCCGTTCGGACTCGATCTCGGCGCGGGGCTGAAGATGGTGACGAACAGCGGGCATCCCGGAACAAGCGCGGCGGGACCGATCCGGCCGCTTGCGGACTCACAGTGCTGGGGGACGATCGACTATCCGGCGGTCGAGACCCCTGACATGAAAGGAGAGTTCGAGGTGGCGGCGCGAGTCCGAGGCACGGCTCACGGCATCCTCCTCTGGTTTGACGCGGAACTCGCCGACGGGATCACTCTCTCGAACGCCCCCGGCAAGCCCGAACTTGTCTGGGGCCGAAATCTCCTTCCGCTTTCCTCGCCGGTGGAAGTCGAGGCAGGCGACGTCTTCTGCGTGACCCTGGAAGCACGGCTTGTCGGCGGGGAGTACGTCTTCGGCTGGAACACTCGGGTTACTTCCCCCGACGGGTCGCCCAAGGCCAGTTTCCGCCAGTCCACTTTTCACGGCAAGGCGATCACCCTCGAGACTCTGCGGCGAGCTGCGGAGAAATAGCCGCGGACGCACGCTCGACTTGGCGCTCCGCTGCCGGTTTGTTTTGACAGCGGCTCGATTCCCCCCTGATATGGGCCTTCGGGGACGATCGGAGCCCCGTTCCATCTGGAGGTGCTCATGCGAGCCAGTGTCCGCCTGTGGGCCGCCTGCGCCTTGCTGTCCGCCGCAGGCTGCGCGGCCCCCTCCCGCGAATCCCTGTCGAGCTTCCGCGAAGGCCTCTCCGCGGTGCAGAAGGAGAGCCGCGCGGTTTTCCTGGAGGTCAACCGGACCGCGCGACGGACCCAGCTCGATCGCGTCGAGACGCTCGCGATGCTCAAGGAGTCCGACGTCGCCCCCGCGCTCCCCCCGGCGTCGATCGCCGATTGGAACCGCGCCCTTGAAGCGCTCGCGGCCTACGCTTCTTCCCTCGAGATCCTGACGGCGCCCGGTCGCGGCGCCGAAGTGGAAACCTCCGTCGCGGCGCTCGGCCGGCGGATCGAGGCCACCACCCCCGCGGGCCCCGGCGAGCTGACCAGGGCCCTCGCCCACCTCGGCG
>WSZJ01000138.1 GCA_009773755.1 Planctomycetota bacterium
CCGTCAAAGGTGCGGGTTCCGCCGACGGGCAGCCTTTCGGTCAAGGCGTTCGGCGCAAAGTTGAACGACCGGCCTGACGGATCGGTGACGACGGAGACGTCGAAGAAGCAGGCACCCGGAGCCGGGGGGCTCGTAAAGTCGTCCACGATCGACACGGCCGCCGGCCGGCAGCGCAGCGCCCCGCCGGCCTGCGCGAGCTTCTCACGCCAGGGTCCCTCGACGCGCTTCGGGTCGCGAACCGTCGGCGAGACAAGCATCAGGCGGCTGCCGTCGCGGACGAGAAATCCCTCGGCACGGAATATCTCACCGCGAGGTCTCGCCGGGACAGCCGTGGCCGACTTTCGAGAAGCGACGGCTGCGTCGGGAGAGTGCGGCGCGTGCTGGCCGTCGCGCGGTCCTGACGATGCGATTTCCAGCGGACGAATTCCGGGATCGATGACCTCGCCGGGACGCCCCAACCAGAGAGAGAGCAGCCATGCCGCGACTCCGGCGAGCCCGGCGCCAACCGCAAGCCTGCCCATCCGCCGACTGCTGGCCTTCACTCCGAACTCCGAACTCCCGTCTCCCGACGTCCGGTGACGACTTAGAAGCCGTTCGCCCGCCTTAACCGTCTCAACGGCGAACGCATCGTCATCGAACACCGCGAACATCAGGCCGAACGCCGCGGCGCCGAGCCACTTTCGCAACCGCTTGACGCCCGCTTCGAGCCGGTTGCACACCGTCCCTACCGACACCTGCATCTCCTTTGCCGCTTCTCGCACGGTCAGCCCGCGGAAATACCGCGCGGCGACGGCGTCGCGTTCGGGTTGTGGAAGCGCTTCGACGCTGCGGCGGATTTCGTCGTGAGAGGCGGCGTCGACAGGATTGGGGTCGCGAGGAGTCTGTTCGATCGCGGCTTCGCGGCGATTACGCCGGTCGCGTTCGCGGATGCGGTCGAGGGAGCGATTGATGGCCGAACGGCAAAGGAAGGACTTCACGTTGGCGGCGTGGTCGAGCGCGTGAGGGTTCTGCAGGAGGTGCAGGAACACGTCCTGCGCGACGTCCTCCGCCGCCGCGCGGTCGCCGAGGACGCGAAGCGCCACGCCGGTGACGACCGGCAGGTGTTCGCGGACGAGTGATTCCCAGGAGCTCATCGGGGATCTCGAGAGTGCCTCAGGTAATACGACGCCGCCGAGGCAAAGATCGTACAAAAATCTGGAAGACGGCTAGACTTCGGGTTCAACCGCATTCAGGACGCTTCCATGGGCATCATCAACATGTTCACGAACATGCGGCAGGATTCGCAGATCCGCGAAATGTCGGCGCAGTTCGCGCATTCCGGCGGGCAGGACGTCCGTGCCGCCGCGCGCGCTCAGCGCCTCGCCGAAAACGTCGGCGAACTCAACCTTCTGATGCTCGTGACCATGAGGGCGCTTCTCGACAAGGGGATCCTCACCTACGAGGACATCGGGAAATATTTCGCCCAGCTCGATGCGCTCGACGGCAAGGCCGACGGCAAGATTTCGCTCGAAGACGTCCGCAATGCCCTCGGTTTTCAGCCGCCGCCGCCCGCTGCGGAAGCGGCGAAGTTCGTGAATCCGGATTCCGCGGCGAGGCGAAATATCCGAAGGTCGACGTGAGCTGCAAGGAAGACGCGCCGAACCCGATTCTCTCGCGCGGCGAGGCACGCACCCGCTCGAAGTCGCACACGTTCCGCCCGAACTACCTCTCGTTCAGTGGAACCTACCAGTGCAACCTGACCTGCGCGCACTGCTGCGTGCCGATCGAGTGGAAGGACTACCTCGACATCGATGTGGCGAAGCGCTTCACGAGCGAATGCGCGGACATGGGCATCAGGACGATGGGTTTCACCGGCGGCGAGCCGTTCATCTACCCGGAGTTCCTCGAGAAGGTCTCGCGCCACGCGGCGAAGCTCGGGTTCCGCTTCGACAAGATCTCGACCAACGGCGCGTGGTGGAAGACGGTGGACGAGCTGGAGGTGACGCTGAAGCGGCTGTTGCGCGCCGGCTACTCCGGGCGCCTCGGGTTGAGCGTCGATCGGTTTCATCCCGTGAAGATCGACGTTCTCGCGCAATTCGCGAGGAGCGCCGCAAAGGTCTCGAAGCGCGACGACATTCTCACCATCAGCTACGCCGCGGGCGCGCCTGACGCCGGCCTCGAAAAAGTGCAGGCCGTCGCGAAAGCGCTCGGCGGCTTCGTCGAATTCTCCCCCGCTCTCGGCGCCTGGATGCTCATCGCCCCCGACGTCAGCGCGACGCTCAACTTCAACCACCTCGCAGCCGTCGAGCGCGCCGAGGGCTTGACAGACAACTGGGACGGCGCGTGGTTCAAGGAAGACTATTGTGAAGGCCCCGGGCAGGCGTTCGTCGTCACGCCGCGCGGCGAGGTCAAACCCTGCTGCGGCTTCGCGAGCGATCTTGACCAGCTCACGATCGGGAACATCCACGAGCACTCGGCGATGGAGATCCTCAAGCGCGGTCGCGCGCATCCCTACGTCGGCAAGGTGTTCTCGAGAGGGTTGAGCGCGATCAAGCAGGAAATCCTCGCCGAGAACCCGGAGGCGCTTCCCGGCAAGACGACTAATCACTGCTACTTCTGCTGGTTCGCACTGACGCGAGGCCTCGCGAAGGACACGCCGGGGCGCGGCGGGCAGGTCGGGAACTGGCAGGGGACCGAGCCACAGCCGGTACAAGCGCCATGAGTTCACGCCGGGCCGGCAAGGCATGGCAATTCCTGGGGATTGCGTCCCTGCTACCCGCGACGGGATGGTTCTGGTACCTGGCGTGCTCGATCCTCATTGCGGCCCCCTGGCGGCAAGAGCCCCACATGATCAGCGGGCCTGGGATTGGCGTCCTGATGCTGCTGTTCTTCCTCGTTCCGCTCGGTGCGGTCCTCCTCCTTGCGACTCTGTCCGCCCTGGCTTCCGCGGCGCCAAGATCCGCGAGCGGTCGAGTGCCGATCCTGCTGGCAGCACTGTCCGTTGTACCCTTGGCGATTCTGCTGTCTGGCCGGATCGATCCTGACATCGAGGTCTTGATCCCGATCCCGGTCGCAGCGCTCATTGAGGTTAGCCTCGTTACCCTGCACTTCTCGGCCCGTCGACTGCTATCGCCTGGCGTGCCCGGAGAAATCCGGCCACTCGCTTAAGGCTTCGTGGTAGACGAGGGAATGCCGGGAATCGAGGGACACGTCGGGCATTGGACAAGTAAGCCGTCGGAATCGAAGACTGCTCCATCAGTGCGCAATTGACTCAAGCACGGTGGTCAAGCGGCGCTCGAACGCAGCCGGGTTCAATGCTGGATACCGATGCAACTCAGGCTTGATCCGGTTAAACAACTCACGCAGCGTCATCGGTTCCACCATGCCCCGCTTGAACATCTCCGCGACGTCCAATTGATCGCGTTCGTGATTGCGCTCAATCTTGGCGAGGGCCTGCGAGTAGGGGTCGTAGTGGTACCAGTCGACGGTTCCAACCCGCTCGATGAAGAGACTGCGCGTCTCCCACCCCGGAAGCGCGGGAATGAATTGGTCGGGGCTGGCGAGCTCGACGTTCAGCGAAAGGTCGTCCTTAAGCGCGGGCAGCGCACGAAAAATCTCGTCTCTGTCCGGCACGACCTTGATGTCGATATCGTCCGTGCTCTTGCGCCATCCCGTGAGAACCGCAGTACCCCCGCCGGTAAGGTAAATGCGCGCAGGTCCCCGCGCCGCATCGCTGACCCGGGTCATGAACTTGCGAATTTTTCCGGGAGTCACCGACTCGCGCATTCGAGCGCCTGTTCGAAGCTGATGAGCCGGCGGATCAGTGCGTTGTATTGCGAGTGTGCGTCGTCGCCGTGTGACCCGGCCACAAGCTCGTAAAGGCGCTCTTCAGGAGTTGCGAGCCCAGGCGGCACCTCAACGCCCGATTCCCGGATTCTGCGGGCTCCCACGGAGACAAGCAGGGACTCCACGGTCAGTCGACCCTCCTGAAGGTCCTGAATCCCCTTCTTGACGAGGTCGGCTCCGGGCAGGTTGTCGGGAATTTCACGCACAGACCCATTCTCGCGCGGAGCCAGAGCGAGCCGCAAGAGCGGAGAATTCGCCGAATTCCCGTTAACAAGGGTCGCGGGGAATCGTCTCCCTCTCATACCCGAAAGGAGACCCCCATGCGCACATTCGCTGCCGTCGCCGCACTCATCGCCCTTCTCCCCCTCCCCGCCGACGCCGGCGGCAAGGCCTGCCAGGTTTCGGAGTCCGCAATCCCGACGCCCGGACTCCGGGAGCTCGCCATGGGCTCGACCTCGAACCCTCTGCCGGACAACGCCTGGCTCAAGGGAGCACAGATCGACAGGCTTGCGGAAGCGGACACCCACTTCCGGCTCGCCTTGCGGGATCTCGACGAACAGCTCGCCAAGCTCCCCGCGGGCAAGGGCGCTCCCGCCGCTGATCTCGCCGGAAAGCCGCTTCCCGAGCTCGTCACGGCGTTCCTTTCCCGGGCGACTCGCGGTCGGGCCATCCTGATCGACACGGAATCGGCGGGAGAGTTCTGGCTCGCCGACGACGAGGCGATGGCGGCCAGCAAGGGCGGCGAGAAGTCGCGCTGGTGCGCGCTGTGCATCGCGGTGCGGACGGGCATGGAGGCCCGGTTCCAGTACGAGGAATCCGACTTCGGGGCCCTGACGGAAGAGCAGAAGAAGAAGCTCGCGGCGCTCGGGCAGAAGCGGGACGACCTGGGGAGGAAGTGGGCGGCGATTCTGAAGGAAGAGCTGACCGCGCCGCAGCTGGAGTGGTTGCGCGATGCGCAGATGCGGTGGCTGAAGGCGACGCTGAAGACGGCCGTGACGAACGGCGTGAAATCGCTCGGCGCCAGGACGTGCGAAGCGTGCTCGGAGGAAGCCGTGCAGGAGAAGTGCGAATTCTGCGCGATCGTGACGAAGGCGCTGGAAGCGGCGAAACGGGAAATCTCCCGTTAACACCTGCCGAACGAAATTCGTCTCCCTCATAACACCTCGCTCAAAGGAGCCCGTCATGTTCCGAATCGCCTCAGCGGCCGTGCTCGCGACCGTCGCCCTCTTTTCCATCGCACTTCTGCGCGGCGAAGACCCTTCCCCCGCGCCGTCCTACGTTGCCCATGAATGGGGGACATTCACCTCGATGCAGGGTTCCGACGGCGTGACGCTCGAGGGGCTCCAGCACGAAGAAGAAGGCCTTCCCGATTTCGTCTACTCGCGCTCCGAAGTCCGCACCTGCCCGCTTCGCGAATTTGGCTACAAGGGGCTCGAGGTCGACGTCGAGAACGTGACCAAGAAGATGGAAACGCCCGTGATTTACTTTTACGCAGATCAGCCGCTTCACGTCCGGGCCCGCGTCTGCTTCAACCACGGCCTTCTGACGCAGTGGTACCCGGTGAGCGACCTGCTGGGGCCGGCGGAGGCGAAACCGGAGGACGGGCCGCTGGACATGGCGAAGGTGGAGAAGAGCTATCTCGAGTGGGGCGTGGACGTGCTCGGGAAGGGCGCGGGGCTGGACAAGATCCCGGCGTGCGAGGCGGGCTCGCCGTGGGAAGCGCAGCGCATTCCGGACGCCAACGTGGTCCGGACTGACGCGCGCAAGGCGCCGCGCATGGGCCCGCAAGAGCACGAAAAGTTCATCTTCTATCGCGGGCTCGGACGGTTCGAGCTGCCGCTGGTCGCGAAGACGCTCGGCGACGGATACATGGATGCACGCGTGTCGTTGACCAACAACAGCGCGGAGCCCGTGCGGCACCTCTTCATCGTGAACATCCGCGGCAGCGTGGCGGGATGGAGGTACGCGAAAGAGGCGCCTGCCGGCGGGACGGTCGAACTTATGTGCCCGATCACGAAGGTTGCGAAGACGGTGGAGGGGATGATCGCGGAGCTGCGGCCGGCGCTGGAGGCGAAGCTGGTCGAGGAGGGGTTGTATCCGAAGGAAGCGGAATCGATGGTGCGGACCTGGGAACGCAGCTACTTCAAGACGCAGGGGCTGCGCATTCTCTATATCGTGCCGCGTTCCATGGTCGACCGGGTGCTGCCGCTCGCGCTGGACCCCGCGCCGAAAGAACTGGTGCGCGTGCTGGTCGGGCGGCTCGAGTGCGTGACTCCGGGAGAAGAGGCGACGGTTCTGGCGGCGGTGCGCGGGTGGTCGAGCCAGGACGGACCGACGCGCGCGAAGTCGCTCGCGGATCTGAACAAGCTGGGGCGGTTTCTCGAGCCGCACGTGCGGCGGGTGCTGACGCTCTCGACGGACGAGGTGGTTCTCGCGAACGCGAAAGCGATTCTCGCCGGGATTCACTCGAATGCGGAGGAGGTTCGCGGCCTGGAAGAGAAAAAGGAGCTGCCGAAGAAAGACGTGAAGAAGAAGTAGTCCAAGCGGCCAGCGGCCAGCGGCCAGTTGCCAGCGGCCAGGCAAGGCAAATCGACCTTGCGGTGTACGGTCCCTGACTGGCCGCTGGTCGCTGGCCGCTGGTCGCTGGCCGCTGGTCGCTGGCCGCTGGCCGCTGGCCGCTGGCAACTGGAGCGTCAGATGTTCGTAGAATCCCCAACGATGCCGCAAACACTCGAGTCCGCAGCGCAAGCCGAGGTCGCAAGCATGGTGCATCGCGCTCAGCGCGGCGACGCGGACGCCTTCGCTTTGCTGCACTCCCGCTTCGCCAGGTCGGTGCACGCCATCCTCCTCGCCCGCCTTTCGCCGGCGGATGCGGATGACGGCCTGCAGGAGACGTTCGTCGCGGCGTGGAAGAGGCTGGAGTCGCTTCGCGAGCCGGGCGCGGTCGGTCCCTGGCTGCACGCGATCGCGCGAAACGTCGCAACAGACAGGCACCGCGCGCGGGCGCGGCGGGGGAAGGAAGAACCGCTGTTCGAGGAAAGCGCGCGCGTCGAGGGCCCTGCGGCGGACCGCGGTGAGCTTCGGGAGCGCGTGATGTCGCACCTGCGGTCGCTGCCGGAGGCGTACCGCGAGACGTTGACCATGCGATTGGTGGAAGGACTGACGGGACCGGAAATCGCGGAGGCGACGGGACTGACCGCCGGCTCCGTGCGCGTCAACCTGTGCCGTGGGATGGACCTGCTCCGTGAGCTGCTCAAGAAAGAAGGCTGGCCATGAACGACAACTACCTGTGGGACAAGTCGGGACGCGATCCCGAGATCGAGGCGATCGAGGACCTGCTGGCGCCGCTGGCGCACCGCGAGCTCTCCAGTCCGCCCGCGGCGATGCCTCGCAGCCCCGCGTGGGGCTCCCTGCTGGCCGTCCTCGCGACCGCGGCCGCCGTGCTTTTCGCGGTGCGCTGGGCCATGCCTTCCGACGCTCCTCGCAAGAATCCGACCCTCGTCCCTCTCGCTGAAGCGAAGGAATTTGACCTGGGCAAGTACGGAAGCGTCAACGCGCACGCGGGCGCCGTGGTCGAGGTGATCCGCCAGTCCTCCGAGGAAATCCGCCTCCGGCTGCAGCGCGGCACGATCGACGCCCGCATCACGTACGCCGCGAGGCCGAGGCTCTTCCAGGTCGAAACCCCCAGCACCCTGTGCGTCGACCTCGGATGCCACTACACGCTGACGGTCGAAGCGGACGGCAGCACTCTCGTTACCGTCGACTTCGGTCAGGTCGCGTTCGTCGACGGCGGGCGCGAAACCTGGGTCCCGGAGGGCGCTTCGTGCCGCGCCTACCCTGCCCGCGGCTCGGGGACGCCCCGCTGGGACGAAGCGACGGAGAAGTTCACCGCCGCTGTCGAGGCGCTGGACCGCTCGGGATCTGAAAAGCGGCACGAGCTGGCGCTCGCGGTCATTGCGAGTTGCGAGAGCAACCGCGCGGCGATCACGCTCTGGCACCTCGCGCACGACCCGTACCCGGGCATCTCAAGCGCCGCGTGGACGGCACTGATCGACCTGATCGGCGCGCCCGAGGGAGTCACGGATTGGAGAGCGCCGGAAGCCGACGAGCGCTGGAAGCTGCGCTTCGAATGGAAGTGGTCGATGGGCAAGTACGGGAAGCCGTAGGCGCGCTATCGCTGGCGATTCCGCGCACCCCGGTGACAATCCCGCCCCATGCCCTCGCGCCTCGAGCGGCCCTGCTTCACCGTCCTCGGCATCGCCCAGGACGCCGGGCTCCCGCAGGCGGGATGCCGGCGGCGCTGCTGCGCGAAGGCACGCCGCGACCCGCAATCTCGCCGCCGTGCGGCCTGCGCGGCGGTAGCCTCGGGCGGGAAGAGCTGGCTGATCGACGCGACGCCCGACTTCAGGGAGCAGCTCGCAGCGCTGGACGGCGCGACGCTGGAGGGGGTTTTCCTGACGCACGGGCACATGGGACATTACGCCGGGCTGCTTCAACTGGGCCGCGAAGCAATGAACGCGCGCGGCGTCGCGGTGCATGCGATGAAACGGATGGCGGAGCTGCTCAGACGCAATGCCCCCTGGGAGCAGCTCGTCCGAAATAAAAACATCGACATCCGGCCGCTCCGCGCCGGACGCTCCGTGCCGCTTCGGCCGTCGCTCTCGATCACTCCCGTCCCGGTGCCGCATCGCGCCGAATACACGGAGACCGTCGCCTTCCGCGTCGCCGGGCCGCGCCGGTCCGTGCTCTGGCTGCCCGATATCGACCGGTGGGATCAGTGGGAGCAGCGCCTCGAGGACGCGATCGCGGAGGTCGACGCCGCGTGGCTCGACGCCACCTTCTTCAGCCTCGACGAACTCCCCTTCCGCCCCACGTCAGAGGTCCCCCACCCGCCGCTCTCGGAGACGCTCGAACGCCTGTCGTCGCTTCCGACCCGCGAGCGCGCGAAGGTCCGCTTCGTGCATTTGAATCACACGAACCCGGCACACAACCCGCGGAGCCGGGAGGGACGGCTGGTGAAGGCGCGCGGATTCCGGGTCGCAGAAGAAGGCGAACGCTTCCTGCTCTAAACCCCCAGCTTCGCCAGGATGGCGCGGTGCGCGGGCCTCACGGGCATCACGGAAAGCCGCGAGATCCGGATCAGGTCGAAATCGGCGAGTTTCCTGACGGCCTTCATCGCCGCGAGCGGCACGGGTGCCCGAAGCCGCTTCACGAACTCCACATCGCACACCACTCGTTTCGGATCCCGCAGCTTCGGGTCCGCATACGAACCCCTCACCACTTTCGCAACGCCCAGGATCGCCTTGTCTTCGCCCGAGTGGTAGACGAGCACCTCGTCCCCCGGCGCCGTCTTTCGCAGGTGGATGAGCGCCGTGTTGTTCGCGACGCCGTCCCAGGTCGCGCGGCGGTCGCGCTCGAGGTCGTCGAGCGAGAAGGTGTCGGGGTCGGTCTTGAAGAGCCAGGATGGCATGCCCTAGATCCTCGTTTCTTCGCGTCTTGTATGCAATCCCGCGCCGCATTATCCTGCGCCACCGGAATCTACCGCCACAGGATCAACACATGAGCCCCACCGCCGGCGCCACCACGCGCCGCTATCTTTCGAAGAAATTCGCACCGACCGACTGGACCGCCATTTCGGCGCAGTTCGACAATCTCGAGCGGATCGCGGCGCTGCCGGACGTGGATCTCCCCGCGTGGCTGGTGCAGTGCAGCGAACTGCAGGCGGCCGTCGCCGAGGAGTACACGCGACGCTACATCGACAAGACCGGCGCCACCGACAACTCCGAAAAGGTTTCGGCGTTCCTCGAATACGCCGAGAACATCATGCCGAAGTGCCAGCCGCGCTGGCAGAAGCTGGACCGCGTGCTGCTGGAGCATCCGAAGCGATCCGCGCTGAACCTGGATCGGTGGGGACTGCTGCTCCGTTCAGTCGAGAATCACGTGGCGCTTTTCCGTGAAGAAAACATCCCGCTGGGCGTCGAAGACACCCGGCTTTCCAACGAATATCAGAAAATCACGGGCGCAATGACGGTGAACTGGGAAGGGAAAGAGCTGACCCTTCAGCAGATGGGCCCCTTCCAGGAAGTCCGCGACCGCGCGGTGCGCCAGAAGGCCTGGGAGGCGACGGCGAATCGACGCCAGCAGGACCGGGACGCGCTGGACGCGGTGTACGAAAAAATGGTCCCGCTCCGGCACCGGATGGCGAAGAACGCCGGGTTCGAGAATTTCCGCGACCTTGCCTTCCGCTCTAAGGAGCGATGGGACTACACGCCGGAGGACTGCTTCCGCTTCCACGAGGCCGTCGAGAAGCTCGTGGTCCCGCAGGTCCGCAAGATGCAGGAGGAACGCCGCAAGGCGCTGGGCGTCGCCACGCTTCGCCCCTGGGATCTCTCCGTCGACATCCACGACAAGCCGCCGCTCAAACCGTTCGAGAAGAGCGAGCAGTTGTTCGACGGGTGCCGCGAGATGTTCCGGCGGGTCGACCCGATTTTCTCGGGGTTGATCGACACGCTGCGCGAATCGGGGAACCTGGATCTCGAAAGTCGCCGGGGAAAGGCGCCCGGCGGGTACCAGGCGACGCTTCACGAAATCCGCAAGCCGTTCATCTTCATGAACGCCGCGGGCATGAACCACGACGTGTTCACGTTTCTGCACGAGGGCGGGCACGCCTTCCATGCGCTGCTGGCGAAGGAAGAACCGATCCTGCGGTACCGGCACGCGCCGATGGAGTTCAACGAGGTTGCGTCGATGGCGATGGAGCTTCTCGCGTTCGAGCACCTGGACGTTTTCTACGCGCCGGAGGACGTGAAACGCGCGAAGCGGAAAGAGCTGGAGGGGATTCTCAACCTGTTCCCGTGGGTGGCGACGATCGACGCGTTCCAGCACTGGATTTACACCCACCCGGAACACGCGCGCGAAGAGCGGACAGCGCAGTGGCGCGCGCTTCGCAAGCGGTTCGGCGGGATCGACGACATGTCCGGGTACGAAGCGATGTCGGACTGCGCCTGGCAGCGGCAGCTGCACCTCTTCACGAGCCCCTTCTATTACATTGAGTACGGCATTGCGCAACTCGGCGCGTTGCAGGTGTGGGCGAACAAGAAGCGGGATTCGGTGGGCGCTGTAAAGCAGTATCAGGCCGCGCTGAAGCTCGGTGGGACGAAGGGGCTGCCGGAATTGTTCAGGGCGGCGGGTGCGGAATTCGATCTGAGCGAGCGGACGATCCGGCCCGCGATTGAGAACGTGCTGGAGGAACTCACCACGGTTTAGGACGTCAAAAGCAACAACGAAACGGAAAACGAAAAACAAAAAACGAAAAACGAAAAGTAAGACTTGCCGGGCGATCGGGTCTTCGTTTTTTGTTTTTCGTTTTTCGTTTCGTGCCCTTGCCTTTCCCCCGCAAACCATGCCGCTCCTCCCCCCCAACCTCCCCGATTTCATCCCGATCATCGCCGCCGCGGGCGGCCTGGTGTTCCTGCTCGCCATCCTGCTGCGCTCCCAGCGCGAAGCCATGGACTCCGTTCCCTCGGGCGAATCTCTCGACCCTCGCGACATCAAGGACGCCGGGCTGTCGATGGCGGACCTGCAGGCGCTGCGTGAAGAATGCGGCGAGCCGGCTGTCTTCGAGGGGACGCGAAAACGCACCGGGCTGGCGGTGATGCCGGATGGCGCGACGGCGTACGCAACGCTCGCGCGGCTTCGCGCCCGGCTCGCCGGCCGCGCCACCGCCTTCATGGTCGAGGACAACATC
>WSZJ01000139.1 GCA_009773755.1 Planctomycetota bacterium
TTCGCCAGCCTCCGCAGCCTTCGCCAGCCTCCGCAGCCTTCGCCAGCCTCCGCAGCCTTCGCCAGCCTCCGCAGCCTTCGCCAGCCTCCGCAGCTTCCGCCAGCCGGCATCAACCGCACCAAAAAGAAAAGCCCCACAGCCTACGCGGCTGTGGGGCTCGCAGTTTCACGCGCTATGTTCCGGGCACCTTCGTCACGTTGACCGCACGTCCGCCCTTCGCATCCTGCTGAAGGTCGAACTGGACTTTCTGGCCCTCCTTCAGAGACCGGAAGCCCTGCTCCTGAATCGCCGTGTGGTGGACAAACACATCCTTGCCGCCGTCGTCCGGAGCGATAAAGCCGTACCCCTTCTGGTCGTTAAACCACTTCACAGTGCCCGTCGCCATGTCTCTATCTCCTCTTACTGCACCACGGATCCGCCGCCTGACCCGAAATCGGACCGAGCCGGCTTTCGCCGGACCGGCCGGGCTCCCTCGTTGGAGCGCCGACTGCCGGACGGTTCCGTACTGACGGAGGAAAGATAGCAGGAAAGGCGGGGGAAGCTGCGAGGAATTTTGAGCGAAATTCCGCGGTCGGACTACTTCAGGTCTTTCGCCTCCGCGATGTCCTTCAGGCGCTTCAGAACGCCCGCGCTCTCCAGGACCTTCTCCACGTCCATTTTCGCACCCACCGTTTCTTCGATGATCTGCGACATGTCCGGCTTCCCGCCCAGCTCCTCGCCGTTCATCCACAGGCCCTTGCGATCGCCCGTCGAGTCGTGGTTTACGCCGATCCAGCACAGCCGGAGCAGGACTTTGGAGTCACCGACCGCGCCGACGCCGCCGCCCTGGTTCGTCGCATTGTTCCGGTCGATCCAGCAGTCCTGCACCACCGGACATCCCCGGTCGTAGCACGAAATCGCCCCGCCCGTGCCGCCCGCCCCGTTCAGCCCGAACCAGCATTTCTCGATCGCCGGTGAAGCGCCCCGGAGGCAGTGGACGGCGCCGCCGTATTTCGAGAAGTTCGCGGCGAAAATACACTTTTCGATGAACGGATCGCACGCCACGCAGTGCACGGCCCCGGCGTCCTCGCGCGCCCGGTTCGCCCGGAAGTCGCACTTCACGATCTGCACCTTCGCCTTGTTCCACGCCGCGACGGCGCCCCCCCAGTCGGCGGAGTTGTCCTCGAAGCGGCACGAGCGGATTTCGACGCGCGCGTCTCCGCAGATGAACAGGGCACCGCCGGCGAGGACAGAGAATGCTGCGCCCTTGGCGTCCTCCGGTTTCGCGAAGTCCTTGAATTCGTTTTCCGCAGTGAAGCGGGCGATCCGGCCGCGGCCGTTGGAGAAGCGGCAATTGTCGAGCGTCGAGCCGTCGGTGCCGGGGGCGAGGAAGGCGACGTTGGCCCAGCCTTTTTCGGGGTCGCGAGCGATGAATTTCACCGGCTTCGACGGCGTCCCGCGCGCGTCGAGGATGCCGCGGCAGATGATGCCGACCCCGGGCGCGAATTTCAGCGTCACGCCGGACTTGATGATCAGCTTCCAGTCCTTCTTGACCTCGAGGTCCGCGGAGAATTCGCAGTCCGTTTCAATGATCTGCTCGCGCGTGTCCTGCGCGGCGGCCATCGAAGCGGTGAGTGCGAGGAGGAGCGTGGAGGTCAGGCGCATGACGTCGATTCCTGAAAGTGGGCGCAGGAATGATAACCTCCGGCATGCCACGCCGATTCCCGCACGTTTACCGCGGCCGCTGCTTCTGCGGCTCGATCCGCGTCTCATTCGAAGCGCACACGCCGCCCCGCGCCACGCCGCTGCGCTCCTGCACCTGCACGTTCTGCCTCAAGCATGGCGCGCGCAACACGAGCGACCCCGAGGGACGCGCGCGCCTCGAAATACGCCGCCCCGGCCGCCTGTCGCGCTTCGATTTCCGCCCGCAGACCGGCGGCCGCCTGCTCTGCGGCTTCTGCGGCGCCTACGTCGCGACCGCCCGCTGCATCGGCGGCCGCTGGCTCGCGACGATCAATGTGAACGCGCTCGACCGCACGCAGGAGTTCACGCAGCGGCCGCGGCTCATGGATTATTCAGGCGAATCCGCGGCGGAAACGCGTGCGCGGCGCGCGGCCAAGTGGACGCCGGCCGAGATCGTCCTGCGAAAGCGCTGACGGCGGGCATCCTCTCGAGGGAAGGGCCTCGGCCATCGCAGATCGCTCCCGGTCAACGCGTGCCCTTCCTACCCCCTGCCCACTGCCGACACCTTACTGCAGCGCTTCGAGCACCACTCGCGCCCCTTCCCGCGGCTGCAGCAGGCACCAATCGTGCCCCCCGCGAACCACGATCAACCGCGAGCCGGGAAGCGCTTCCGCCCTCTCCCGCACGAATTTCACGGGAAACAGCTCGTCATGGCTCGCCGCGACGAACACCACCCGGCTCCCTACTTCCGCCGGAATCCGGTAGCACACCTTCGCCGCCGCCAACGCCAGCTTCCCCAGCCGCACCGCCTTCCGCGGACGGAATCCCACCGTCGACATGAAATGCGGCAGCACGCGCCACAGCGCGGTCCACGCCGGCGGCCACAGCGCCACCCGCAGGTTCTTCAGCAGGAAAAACCGCAGCACCAGCGACACCATCGAGAACGGCGTCCCGCACCCCGCCGAGTCCAGCAGCACCATGCGCTCCGGCCACCCGCGCGCCGCCGCCAGCGCCAGCCCGACCGCCCCGCCCAGCGAATGCCCGACCACCGCCACCGGCTTCACCCCGCGCGCGTCCAGCAGGGCCCCGACTTCCTGGGCGAATCCCTCGAGCGTGGCTTCTCCCGAAGGCATCGGCGTCCCTCCTGCCCCCGGCAGGTCCGGCGCGAGGACGCGGAAGCGCTCTCCCACCAGCGTCAGCATGCGCCGGTAGGCCACGGCTCGCATGCCGACGCCGTGGAGAAAGAGGATCGGAGGGCCGGAGCCGAGGTCGAGGAAGGTCACGGTGAAGCGATTGTACGCAGTGGTCCGGGGGGCAAGCCGCGACGGGCCATCGGGGTTGCCGAAGGCTCAACGAAGCGGTATCCTAACGTTCATGATATTGCGTTAGTTATCGTTAGAAACCGGAGGAGTTCCATGGACCGGACCTCGATCCAGCTGACCGCCGAGGAAAGCGAAGGGCTCGCCGCCCTTCGGCACGCGATGGGAACGGTCTCCGCGCCCCGGAAGCCGGTCGCGCTGCGACTGGCCCGTGGTTCAACACCCATGGAGAGCGACGATGTTCTCCTGGTGGTCCTTTCGCGGGACGGGGCGGTCGTCCATCACCGGAAGCTGCCGGAAAACGACCGGACGCTGGAGGCGATTCGCCTCATGCTCTGCGCCGCGGAACTCGCGGTTGACAAGGTCGCGGCGGAGGCGGTCGCGAAGAGCGATCTCCGGCTCTCCCGGGGCGAGGAGCAACTGCTCGAGAAGGCGGGAATGGCGAGATCCTCCGGGGACTTCCCCGGCGCGTTCGAGCGCTCTCGCCTCGACTACGAAATGCTGCTCCGGGACAGCCTGACCTTGAGCGAGGCGGCGCGGCGCCTCCACGTGGGCACGAGCCGCCTGCGCCAGCGCCTGTCGCCGGCCGCCCGGACGCTCTTCGGCATCAAGGAAGGCCGCTCCTGGCGACTCCCGAAATTCCAGTTCGCCCAGGGCGGGGAAACAGTTCGCGGCATCCAGGCCGTCCTGCCGCACGTCCGCCCGGACGCCCACCCCCTCGCCGTCCAGACGTGGTTCACCACCCCGCACCAGGACCTCCTCCCGGCCGGGGACGAACGCGGCGTCACGCCGCTGGAATGGCTCGCCGCGGGGCACGCCCCGGCGATCGTCGCTTCCCTGGCCGAAGAAATCTGATCCCGGATGCCGAAGTTCCCGGAGCCCCCGAGTCTCCTCACGACCCGGCCCGAGGTGCGCGTCCTCCGCCGCGCCACGATGCTCTGGCGAGTCACCTACGCCGCCGGACCCCACCCGGCTTCCTGGAGAGACCTCCGCCACTTCGGCCCCACCTCGGCCCGCTTCGACCACCACGACCCGCCACCCCATCTCCAGGCCCGAGGCATTCTCTACGCCGCCGAGCACCCCCTGACCTGCCTCGCCGAGGTCTTCCAGGCTGCGCGCACCATCGACCGCGCAGGAAACAGCCCGTGGCTCGCGGGCTTCGAGATCACGAAGCCCATCAAATTGCTCGACCTCACCGGCGCCTGGCCCACCCGCGCCGGCGCCTCCATGGCCATTAACTCCGGCCCCCGCCCGCGCGCCCGCCGCTGGTCGCGCGCCATCCACACGGCCTACCGGGACGTCCAGGGCCTCCTCTACGCTTCGTCGATGCACGGCAACAGGCCGGCTCTCGCCCTCTACGAACGCGCCCGCCCCGCTCTCCCCCACGCCCCCGTCTTCCACCGCGCCCTCACCGACCCTGCCATGTCCCCATGGCTCAGCAACGCGGCCGCCAGGCTGGGGTACAGGATCGTGTGAAGCGGACACGGCGGAGCTTCATGAATCGCCTTCCACGGCATAGACTCCCCCCAGCGTCCCCGTAGCTCAGTTGGATAGAGCGGCGGTTTCCTAAACCGCAGGTCGTGCGTTCGAATCGCACCGGGGACATTAATGGGCAAGGACTTATGTCGAGGGCGCCTGGAACGCCTCAATCTTGTGCCGTACTTGTACCAGTTCCAACCGAACGCCAGTCTCTCGCCAATGGCCCGCACCGCAACGCTAGACTACCTCGCGTGCACGCCGAGGCTGTCTACCTCTTCCGCCACGCCGTCCTGCGCGACGCTGCGTATCAGCTTCAGCTCCCTGGAGACCGCGCGCGGCTGCACGCTCTCGCGGTGAGTCTGATCGAAATGTTCTTCGGGGGCCGGCCGCAGGATCCGGGATGTGCGGAAGGCGTCGCGATTCAGCCGCATCCGACGGATGCGCTCGCGCAGGAATTGGCGGGCCACGCCCGGTTCGCGCGGGCCGCGGCGACGGGCATGGCGGAGCTGCACGCGCTGTATCTGCGGAGGGCGGCGAATCATGCGGAAGTGAATTTCCGGCATTCGGCCGCGGCGAGTCATTGGCAGGAACACGCCGGAATCGTGACCGGAGCGGACAAGGGCGATTCGATCCGTCGCGCGGCGCAGGCGCTTCAGCGGGGCAGCTTTGCGACTGAGGCCGAGGCTCAGTTCCTGATCGCGCTTGAGGCGGGTCGTGACGCGGGAGACCGGCGAAGGCAGGGACTGGCGAAGAAGGTACTCGCCGAAATCGCGAAGCCGGCGATCGTCGATCCGAGGCGGGGTGCCTCGGGACTCTCGCAGGAATTCACCGGGAGTGCGGCCGGTGGGAGGCGTTGGAGCGCCTGCATCAGGAAGCGCTCGCCATTTGTGTTTCGACAGGCGACCGCAGGGCCGAGGGCACCGGGCTGGACAACCTGGCGATTCTTCGGAATCAATCGGGGCGCACGGAAGAATCGGAGGACCTGAGTCGCCGGGCGCTGGCGCTTCATCGAGAATTCGGCGACCGGCGCTCTGAGGGGAATACCCTGGGCAACCTGGCTTCGCTCTACGTGGTGACGGGTCGGGTCGACCTGGCCGAGGAGACCTATCGAGAAGCGATTTCGATCCATCGGCAGGTGGGGAATCGGCGAGTCGAGGGGGTGTGCCTGGGGAATCTGGCGGGGCTGTACGCCGGCACGGCGCAGATTGCAGAAGCGGAGCGGTGTTTTGCCGAGGCGCTCGCCATTCACCGCGAGGCGGGCTTTCGCAGGTCCGAGGGTGTGACACTTGGAGGGCTCGCGAACCTGTTCAACCGGACCGGCCGGGCGGCGCAGGCGGAACGAACGCATCTGGAGGCCCTGGTAATCCATCGGGAAGTCCTCGACCGGCGATCGGAGGGAATCGCCCTGGCAAACCTGGCCCAGGTCTACAAGGAGACCGACCGCAAGGAGCTGGCCGAGCGGACCTTGGAGCAGGCGCTCGTCATTCACCGGGGAATCGACAATCGCCGGCACGAGGGCATCGCGCTCGGCATTCTGGCCGTGCTCTACCAGGAGAGCGGGCGGCTCGAGCTGGCGGAGAAAACGTATCGGCAGGCGCTTGAACTGCACCGCTCCGTCAGCGATCGCCCTTCCGAAAACATTTCGCTGGTAAACCTGGCAAGCCTCTACAGGACGATCGGCCGCTTTGAAGACTCGAAGCAGGCGCTCGAGCAGGTTCTCGCCTTTCACCGCGAAACCCGGAACCGGCGCCAGGAAGGCGCTGACCTGTGCGAATACGGGCTGCTTGAACTCGCGATGGGACTCGCTGATCCCGCTCGCGCGTCATGGCTTCGAGGCGCGGCCATTCTTCGGGAGGTCGGCGACGCGGCCCAGCTCCGTCAGCAGTCGGAGGAGATGCGGAAGGCCTGTGCAAGCGCCGGCCTGCCGCCGTTCGACGAGGTGCCTCTGTGAACGCCCCGATCGGCTCGCAGCTCTCTCTCAAGGCGGAACAGATCTACCTCTTCCGCCACGCACTCCTGCGCGATGCGGCTTACCAGCTCCAGCTCCCCGGCGACCGCGCGCGTCTTCACGGGCTGGCGTTCGCGATGATCGAAGGCCTTGCCGGCGGGCGGCCGCCGGCGCCCGCGCCGCTGGAACCGGGCAAACCGGCGGCTTGTCCGACCCACCCGTCGGACGCGTTCGCGGAAGACCTGGCGATCCACGCGGGGAACGCGCCCGGCGAGGTCGCCCCCCGGCTCCGATTGCTCTACATGCGCCGCGCCGCCGAGGAGGCAGACAGACGATATCGAAACAGCGCTTCAGAGGCGTTATGGAGGCAGTACTCCGAACTCGTCGAAGGAGACGAGATTGCCGAATCGCTTCGCCGCGCTTCAAGGGCAGCACACTCAGCCGGACGGACGAAGAGCGCCAGAGGTCTGCTGGAGCGTGTCCTTGCCCTGTATCAGGAATCGTGTTGGCGAGATTCGATTGGCATCGCTCTCGAGGAGCTGGCCACCCTCGACGCGGAAACCGGGCGAGTTCAGGAGGCCGAGCGGGGCCTGAAGCAGGCCCTTGAGATTTACCGGGAAACCGGGAACCGGAAAGCGGAAGGCATCGCCCTCACCAACCTGGCCAAGTTGTATCAGGTGACGGGCCGGGGCCCCCAGGCCGCCGAAGGATTCGAACAGGCCCTGGCCATCCACCGCGAGACCGGGAACCGGCGGTCCGAGGGCATCGCGCTGGGATTCCAGGCGCAATGGATGCTGGAAACCGCAGGGGTGCACGTAGCCGAACCGGTTTTCTATCAGGCGCTGGCAGTTCATCGGGAAGTCAGGAATCGCGAGTTCGAAAGCAACTGCCTGGCTTCACTGGCGACCGTGCACAAGGAATCCGGCCGGCTGGCGGAAGCCGAGAGAGCCTTCGGAGAAGCCCTGGCCATCAAGCGCGAGACGGGAGACCGTCGCGCAGTAGGGAGGCTGCTCGGGAACATCGCCAATTTTCTCGGCGACACCGGCAGGTTCAAGGAATCCGAGGAATTCTACTCGC
Organism: Planctomycetota bacterium; assembly: GCA_009773755.1. Classification (GTDB taxonomy): domain Bacteria; phylum Planctomycetota; class MHYJ01; order WSZJ01; family WSZJ01; genus WSZJ01. Next base: position 7,486 of record WSZJ01000139.1, read on the forward strand.
AGGCGCTGGCCGCTCTGAGAGAGGTTGGAAACCGGCGCGCAGAGGGCGTCGCTCTCAGCAACCTGGCCCTGCTGCATCAGGAAACGGGCCGGATTGAGTCCGCCGAGCGCATCTTCGAGGAAGCCCTGGCCATCCACCGCGAAGTCAGCGACCGCCATTATGAGGGAATCACGCAGGGTAATCTGGCCGGCCTGCTCGGCGTCACCGGTCGAAACCAGCGAGCGGAAGCGGCGTTCGGCAAGGCGCTGGCCATTCATCGGGAAGTCGGGAATGGGCGGAGTGAGGCGGCGCACCGGTGCGATTTCGCGCTGTTTCTGCTGGCGACTGGGAGAGCCGAAGAGGCGCGTACCGACTGGCTGCAGGGGGCGGCACGGCTTCGGACGCTGGGCTTCGTCCTGGATCTGGAAACTCACGCCGCGACCATGAGATCGGCTTGCGCCTCCGCAGGCGTCCCGATGTTCGAAGCGTTCCCCTCGCGATGACCGCAGGTCAAGGGCTCGCCCGGATGTACACTCCCCGCCACACCACGCGCGGACGGGGAGACCCTTCATGAAGCGGCATCGATGGATCGCGAAGGCGTTCGGGGCGGCGGGGCTGGGGGCAGTTCTTTTCGTGATCTCCTGCGGCGGCACGGGCGAGGAGGACGGAGGTGAAATCGCCGCCGAATTCACGACTCACGTGCTGCTGCCGGAACAGGTTCCCGGGTGGTCCGCCGAAGACCGCGAGTTTTTCCTGCACGGTTCCATGGGGACGGAAGTCCTTCCGGAAATTCTGCTGCGCGCGTGGGCGGAGACGGAGCCCGGCCTGTTTCCGACGGTCACGCTCACCAACTTCGGCGCCATCGCCGACCGGCCGGACGGGCCGCCGGTCGGATTCAGCCTCCGGCGGGTCGAGCACCTCGGCGGGTTGCCGTCGCTCGGCATCAATTGCGCGTCGTGCCATGCGGGGCAGGTCATGCCTGCCGGCGGCGGAACGGCGATCACGCTCCTCGGAAATCCGGCGCCGTTCGATGCGGAAGCGTTCTTCGGGTCGGTGATCGTGGCGATGGTGAAGACGCTCGACCCCGAGGCGATGAAGAAGTTCCTGCCGGCGTACGCGCGCGCCCGGCTGCGTCGCGCGGAAGCGCAGGCCGTGCGCGAGATGGAGGCGGAGATCGAGAAGAACGGAGCGGCGATCGTCGCGGCGGTAAAGGACGATCCGTTCGCGAATCGAGGCGCGGCCGCGGGCGAGCTGCACGCGATCGCGCCGGCGGACCTCGAAATTTTCCAGCGGGGCACCACGACGCTCGTCGCGCTTCCCGACCTCGCCCGAAACCTGCTCCGCCTGCTCCACAACATGCGCACCGCCCTGCACCTTCCGGACAACCTCCCTTCGACCGGCCCGCCGCCCTCCGGCCCCGGGCGCAACGACGCGTTCGGCCTGCTGTCGCTCGTGCTCCTCGGTTCTCCCCAGGAATACGCGCCCGTGAAGTTCGGCCTCCTCTGGAACGTCGACCGGCGCCGCTGGGTCCACTGGGACGGGAACACCCCTTCCCCGATGGCCCGCAATCTGCTGGCCGCCGTCGGGCTCGGCGCGCCGCTGCTCGGAAAAAAAGCGGTGCTCGACATCGCGGTCCTCAAACGGCAGACGCAGCTTTCGGAGACGATCCGGCCTCCGAAGTATCCGTGGGATGTCGACAACGAAGCGGCGAAGCGCGGCGAAGCGCACTACCGGGCGAACTGCGCGAAGTGCCACGACGGGCCGGAGAGCGACGCGCGGCTTTTCGCGGTGTCGGAAGTCGGAACGGATCCGGTGCGGGCGCGGAACTTCACGCAGAAGCAGGCGGACGGCTTCAACGAATTCCTCCGGACCGTTGAGGTCGCGAACTTCGACGCTTCGAAGGAACCCCCGATCCGCGGCACGCAGAAATACTGGGCGGCCGACCTCGCCGGCGTCTGGGCGCGCGCGCCGTACCTGCACAACGGTTCGGTGCGGACGATGGCAGATCTGTTGTCGCCGCCGGCGTCGCGGGCGAAGACGTATCGCCGCGGGTCTCGCGAGTACGACACGGCCGCGCTGGGATACGCGGACTCGGGTTCGTACGTCCTCGACACTTCCACGCCTGGAAATTCCAACGCGGGGCACGACTACGGAACGTCGCTGGCGACCGAAGCAAAACGCGACCTGGTGGAATACCTGAAAACCCGGTGAGGAGGAGCGATGGCCCACGCATGTCCGTGGTGCGTCTTCCTTCGAATCAGCTGCATGGGCGCCCAGCGCGCTTCCCAATCGAAAATCGACAATCGCGCCTCTCCTGGCCTCGCTTCCGCGCCCCTGCGCTGACTCCTACGGAGACGAGCTGAGTGAAGAGCACCCTTCGTCGATACATATGCCGAACTGGCGGGGATCGTGACCCCGCTTACTTCTCCGGTGCCCAGGGCTTGGGGTCGGCAACCTTCTTTTTGATCAGGTTCCACTGGTCGGGCGTCAGGATCATCCGCCCTTCTCTGACCGCGCCGCGCTCCGAGGGGTGGAGCGGCCCGCACACATAGCGGTACCCCGCCAGGCGCCAGCCCCGGTTGGAAGCCTCGCCCTCGGCGTCGTGTTTGAGGACGAGTCCGAGCAGATCGAGAGGAGTTCGGATCGGGTCGACCTTTCTACCGTAATCCCCGAGACTTCCGATCCCCTGGAACACGTCGCCTTCGCCGATGTTGGCGAGGTCGAGCGACGGCCCGAGCCCCGCGGGCACGTGGAGAACGACCACGCCTTCAAGATCGACCGGGTGACCGTAGCGTTTGCGAAGGCGCGCGGTCAGAAGCGCCAGGCGGATGCCGAGCACTTCGATCGCCTCAGGCTTCCGCTTTGCCGCAGCCGTTCGGACCTTCTCGAGCGCGGCCCCCGCCACGGCGCCGGTGCCGTTCTTTTCGGCCGCTGCCTTTTCGAGGGCCGGAATGGCGAAGTCGCCGCAGGCGATCAGGTGGGAAAGCGCCAATTCGGCTTCGCCGGCGGTCTCGCCGCCGAGGCCGTTCACCAGCGCGGTCAGGCACTTCTCGGCGTCGGCGGCGATCTCCTTCAGGAGCGGCTCGAGCGCCGGATCGCCTAGAACCACCAGCGCGCCGGCGACCTCCGCCGCGCGCGGACGGATCGCGGCGACGGAGTCGTCGCGCGCTTCCTTCGTCCCTGCACTGCGCCAGGCGTCGATCAGGGTTTCGACGGCGGGGTCCATGTCGGGCGCCAGGTCACGGCGGGTGAGCGGCGGCAACTGCGGCAGCGCCGCGAACGGTTCGGCCTTCGGCGGATTCACGCCGGCGCCTCCCCTGTAGAAGCGAATCTTCCCCGTATCGCCGGCGACGAGATCGAGGAATCCGTCTTTGTCGAGGTCGAGGAGCGCGACATGCGCGCCGGGAACCGAAGCTCGCCAGTACGGCTGCGTCGCGAGCTCGCCTTTCCGGTTCTCGTAGATCGCCGAATGCGCGCCGGCGAGAACGAAGAGGTCCAGATCCCGGTCGGCGTCGGCGTCCACCAGCTTCAGATCCTGGACATCGCAGTCGGGATCGTCGCTCATCCATCCCGGCTCCGCCTGCAGCTTTCCCTTCGAGTTGACGTACATCCGCACGCGCCCGTCTCCGCCGCGCCCCCCTGTCGCGCCGACGACGACTTCCGGCAGCCCGTCGCCATTCACGTCGCCGATCGCCAGGCCGGAAAATTCACCCCGCAAGGGCGCCGCCGCACACGGCTGAGCCTCGAAGCCTTCCTTCACGCCCCGGAAAACTTCCCAGGCCGGGCCCTTCAGCCAGTTGCAGATGACAAGGTCCTGCCGACCGTCGCCGTCGATGTCCCCCAGCGCGAGCGCGGACGGCGTGTGACGCCCGTTCATCCTCCATCCGAAGACCGTGTCCGGCCCCTCCTTCGTCCCGAAGTAGATCCGCTCTTCGGCGAGGATGTCATTGAAGCCGTCACCGTTAAAGTCGCCCACGAGCGCGTGGTACGCCCACTCCGTGTCGACGTTCTGCCAGAACGGCGCCGTCTCGAATTTCCCGCCGCCCTTCCCTCGATAGGCCACGGCGTGGTCGTGGTTGTAACGCGTCAGCACGATGTCGTCCTTGCCGTCGCCGTCCATGTCCGCCACGCCGATGCCGGCTGAGACGCCCGGATCGTCGGAAGTCCACGAGGGCTTGTCGAAGCGGCCCTTGTCGGAGAGGAACATGAAGCTCGAGGCTTCCCGGCCGCCCTCGTTGACTGCAAGGAGCAGATCGGGAAAGCCGTCGCTGTTGAGGTCGCGGAGCATCATCCCGCCGGCATAGCCCTTGAACGCAAGCTCCTCAGTGGGCTCATCCGGAATGCGAACGCGCGGCGTCTCGTCCTGGGCCGCCGCGACGCAGGCGAAAAGAAGGAAGGCGATCATGGTCGCGAAGCCGAATCTCCGGCTCGTCCGCCGCACCGTGTGCATCATCACCTCCTCGAATGGCCCGTCAGCAAAGTCGATCTCGAAGAACACCGCTACCACCACATTCCCTTGTCGCGCTTCGAGATCTTCTTCCAGACCGGCGTTTCCACCCGCTGCACCCACGTCACCTTCATGAAGTCGTCGTCAAAGTGAACCCGCAGCGTAAAGGGCGCCTCTCCGTCCATGTCGTATTCGAACGTGTTGTTCCCGCCCCACGGATGAAAGTCCGGGAGGCCGATCCGCTTCACCGTTTCCTGGATCGTCATCCCCTTCTCGATCTCCCCGGCATGGGAAACGCGCTCCTTGATCGACACCTCCGACTTGAGTTCGTCGGAACCGGCGCCCTTTCCCACGCTGACTTCGACGCCTGTCGCCTGACGCGGCGTCTTTCCGAGGCGGCGCAGGGCAGTCTGGCAGGCCTGGCGGACCTGGTCGTCGTGAAAACTGAGCGAGTGTCTCCCCATGCCCGTCGAACCGTGCACGTGGCATTTCTCCAGCTTCTTGAGCGCGGGAATCTCCGTGCTCAACTCCATCGCTCCGGCGAGGAAGATCGCGCATGCCAGGTCCTTCGCGTCCCGGTTTCCCTGTTCGGTCGCGCTCTCGACGGGGTACTTCGACGTCTCAGCCTTCTTCGCAAAGCGCGCCAGCACCTCCCTGACCCACGCTTCCTCCGCTTCCCTGGCCGCCGCCTGGATGTCCGCCGTGACCTTCTCGTCCTCCATCACCACGCCCGCCGAAATGTCGAGTACGACCCGCCGGCCCCAGTAGGCCCGGATCACGAAGTACGACGCCGTCCCGGCATCGGACTTCACGTTCAGAAAATACCAGCGCGAGTTCCCCGACCAGTGAATCGGACGGTCGGAGTTTTCGGCAAATTCCGCGCGTTCGCGAAGCGGAAACCGTTCGTCGATGAAGAAGGGAGTTTTCTTCTTTCCGGAAGTGTCGAGCATGAAGATCTCGTCTTCTTCCGTCCGAACGATCGCCACCCCGTCGTCGCCTGCGAACACGCCCTCGGGGACCGCTTCCACATCTTCCCCCGCACCGGGCTCCGGCTGCTTGCGCGTCCACAACGCCTTGCCGGTGGTCGTGTCGATCATCGAATATTCAAAATGCCCCTGGTCTTCCCGCTTCCCCGCCGCGTTGTCCGGCGACCGGGCTTCGATGCGGAAGCGGCCCGAGGGAGAGTCCGCGGTCTTGTCTTCGTTGTAGTCCGCACGGGCGGAATTCGCCTGCAAGAGCAGAAAGCCGAGCAGGGTCGCCATGCAAGCGCGCATCGAGATACCTCCTGGAGAAGGTACAGCAGGAGCCCATGCTATTCCGCTGGTCAAGGCCCAAACAAGCGGCAATGCGACCCGCTTTCCCGCCAGCCGCTCAGATTCCCATCTGCGGCACCACCGCAACCCGGAACCCGAAATACCAGTTCACCCTCGTCCCGGGACCGCCGGTCCGGTCCGTCGAGCGGCATCGGATGCCCGTGTCGGACCAGAACCCTCCGCGCGAAATCCGCCAATCGGGGAAATTCGCGTTCGGAATGTTGAGGCAGAGGTCGCGGGCGTTTCCGCCGAGACCGCGGATGCCGTAGGGAGATTCGTCCGATGGAAACTCCGCGACCTTCACAGGCCTCGGGCCGTCGGGGTGCGAGCGGTTCGTGTTGGCCCACGTTTCGTCGAAATGCCGGCCCCACGGAAACGGCCGGCGGTCGGGACCGCGGGCCGCCTTTTCCCATTCGAACTCAAGCGGAAGCGTGTGCGCGAAGCGGTCGCGCGAGCGCTTCCACGCGCAGTACGCCATCGCGTCCTCCCATGAAACGCCGAGGACCGGCCAGTCCTCCTCCCAGTCGGCCACCGCGTTCGGCAGCCGCCTCGCCTGGTCGCGCTTCGATTCCGGCGTCTTCGCCAGCCAGGCCGCGGTCGGGACCTCGAACGGGGGGCCGCTCCACCACCAGCCGCTGTCGTGAGATTCGCGCGGGGAGCGCCGGCGCGCCTCGGCCGGGTCGCGCTTCGCCAGATCGTTGAGGAAGTCGCGGTACTCCCCGCAGGTGACCGGATGGCGGGCGAGGAAGAAGTCGGGAAGGGTGTGGGCTTCGGCGGTTTCGCTGAAGGGGCTGTCGGCATCGCCCTGGTAAGAGAAGGGTCCTGCGGGGACGAGGAGGTGGCCGGCGGGGATTTCTCCGGGGCGAAACAGGGTTACGACGGGCTCGGCGGTGCCGCCGCGCGGCACCAGGACGGGACAGCGGACGGGGGCGAATCCCTCGTGAGCGACGACGAGGAGCCAGGATCCGGTGCGGACCGTAAAAGGCGCGATCGGGGCGCGGCCGAGGTAGAAGCCGTTGCATTTCGGGTGAAAGGGAGAGTCGGCGGAAAACACGGCGTCGAGCGGCGGCGGCGGCGCGTCCGTCTGCTCCGTCCTGGCTTCGATTTCGTCGCCCGCAGGCTCGGTCGGAACGAGACGGCGGCCGATTTCGCGCAACCGGAAGAGCCAGACGTGCGGGCCTGCCAGCGTTTCCGCGCGGCAGGAAGCAGCGTGCGCGCGGATACGGACGGGGGCCTTGGGCTCGAAGTCCCGAAGGCCCGGAGTACGTGAGTCGGGGATGACCGTGCGGCCGGAAAACGGATGATACAAGTGACGCACGATCTGTTCGGGACGGAAGTCTCTTCCCTCCTCAAGACATCGGCACGGCCATGCCAGCGTCCGGATGGCGAGCGTGCCGTCGCCGCGGAGCAGGGCGTCGAAGGGGCCGTCATTGAAGCGTTCGACGGCGCGGCGATGGAGGAGCATGTCCTTTTCGTTTTCGCGGGCCTCGGCCTCCTCGAATTTCTCCCATGCAAGGGTGGCCATGAGCCGGCGCGCCTCGGCGTGCTCGCGCCGCGACGAGAGGGCGCTTCCCAGCGAGCCGACCGCGTCCGCGTAGGCTTCGACGACGGCGGTTTCGAGAGCGCCGGCGCGGTCCTGCGCCGCCCAGAGGCGGGCCTTGTCGGGGTTCCAGGGCTGCGATTCGCCGGCGAGAAGCGCGGCCGCCTCCGCGGCCTGGCGCACGAGGGTCCTGAGTTCGTCTCGTCGCGCGATCGCGGCGCGGGCGCGCGCGACGGCCGCGTCGGCGATCCGCTGCTCCCGCTCGCGTTCGCGGACGCCTTCAAGGAAGAGCTGGACGTCGCGGTGGAGGTCCATGGCGGAGGCGGGACGGTCCTGCTTGCGTTTCGACAGCGCCTTCAGGCAGATCGCGTCGAGTTCGGGCGGAACCGGGGGAGCGCCCGCCATGACGCGCGCGGAGGGCGGCTCGACGCCGGCTTCAATGACGCGGTGCAGCAATTCCTGCGCGTTTTTTCCCTCGAAGAGCGGGCGCCACGTGAGCAGCTCGTGCAGGATCGCCCCCAGGGACCAGACGTCGCTGCGCGGGTCCAGCTCCGACTGCCGCCCGGCCGCCTGCTCCGGCGACATGTACCCCGGCGTCCCCAGCACTTCCCCGTCCTGCGTCAGTCCGGGTTCGGCGGACGATGCTCCGGGCGCCGCGGGGCCCGGCGCCGCGCGGTAGGTCCGCGCGAGCCCCCAGTCCACGATGTGCACTTCGCCATAGTCGCCCAGCATCACGTTCGCGGGCTTGAGGTCGCGGTGCAGGACGCCGCGGTCGTGCGCGAACGCGACCCCCTGGCAGATCGCCTGGAAAATCTGCAGCAGCCGCGTTCGCGAATAATCCTCGCGCGCCTTGGCGTCCCCTCCCGCCAACGCACGAAGCACGTGCTTCAGGTCGCGTCCCCGGATCCGCTTCATGGAAAGAAAGAGCTGCTGATCGTCGCCGGGGAGTGCGCCGAAATCGTACACGGGGACGATGTTCGGATGTTCGAGGCGGCCGGCCAACTTCGCCTCCCTGACGAAGCGCTCTTCCTGTCCTGCCACGAAGTCCTTCTGCAGAATCTTGATCGCGACCTCTCGCTCGAGCGTGGCGTCCCACGCTTCGACGATGCGGCCCAGGCCGCCGTGGGCGAGCTCGGTGCCGAGGTTGTAGCGCTCGGGCGTGGCGCTGCTCACGACGATGGTCGTCGGCTCGCTGGGAGCCATGCCTCGGAGCGGGCGGGACATCCCTGAGGACGCGAACATCGTGAGCAGCGTCTCCTGGACGTCGCGCTCGACGGGCGCCATGGCGACGGTCCGGCTGGCGTCGCCGTCGTTCGCCTCGACCGCGACGGCGGCCGCTTCCTGAAGCGCCTTGACCTGCCGGTCGTTGAGGAGTTCGCGGGCGAGGAGGAGATCGGCGAACCGTCGCTCGGGATTCTTCGCCCACTCGGCAGCGCACTCGATGAACTGCGCCTTGGTGAGGAGGCGCATCTGCAGCGCGAGGAGGCCGAGGAGGAGGTCGGAGGCGTGGGGCACGCGGGGGCATCCGAAGGGGCATTAGGGAAACGACGGCCGCCATGATACGAACTGGCCCAACCCCTACCGTAGGTCGAGAAGCGCTTCGGGTGCATGGCCGGTATTGCAATAGCCTTCGAGGGCGACCCGAAAAGGCAAAATCAAAACGGCGAAACGCAAAGACAAACAAGTGCCCGGAAAGCCGCCGCCCGGCAAGCTATTCGCCATCAGCGAACGGACGATTCGGTTCGCGCTTCGTGCGCTGAGCGCCATGATCCGCTGCATCGACGAAGCGGCCGGACTTGTCCTTTGCCTTTTGCCGTTTGCTTGAAAGTTCTCCTTTTTGCCTTCCATGAGAAGGCCCCCCGGATCAAGGATATCTTTGAGACTTGCACGCCGGAGCCAGCTCCCGCCACGCTTCCATCCGCACT
>WSZJ01000140.1 GCA_009773755.1 Planctomycetota bacterium
CGCTGGCCGCGGCGGGGGTGGTGGCGCTGGCGGCGGCGGTTGCCGGAAGTGGAATCCTGTGGCGGCGCGCCGTCGTGCGGCGGGCCGAGGATCGGCTGCACTCGGAAGCAGCGACGCGTGAACTCGGCGAAAAAGTGCGAAAGGCGCTGGAAGAGGCCCTTGAGCTTGCGAAGTCGGGTGAATTCGGGGCTGCGGATGTGCGCGTGTCGGCCGCGCGCGCCCTGAAGCCAGGGGACCCGGCCGTCGAGGCGGCGGCGCGCGAAGTTCGGGTGCAGTTCGTGATGAAACGCGTGGGCGAAGTTGCGGCGAAGCCCGAGCCTTCGGCGGAAGAACTTTCGACCGCGAGGTCGCTGCTCGCGATGAACTCCGACCTGGCCGGGGAGCCGGAGGTGCGGAGGCTGGCGCGGCTGGTGGAAGGGACCTGCTCGTGGTCGCTCGAATCCGCGGTCGAGGGAATCGAGGTGGACATCGCGGCCGCTGAGCCCGGGATTTACTGGGACGAGGAGATTTTTCCGCCGATGGCGGCTGCGCGAGCCGCGGGGCTCTGTGTCCGGGTCGGCGCGGCGCCGATCGCTCCGCGTGACATTGCTTTCGGCGAAGTCCACATCGTGCTCAGCCGTGACGGCGTTCCGGTTCGTCTCATCCCGGTCAACTTCGCCCGCAATACATCGAGGTCGTTCGAGTACCGCGTTTTCCGCGTCGGCGGCTCGGCCGACGCGACGCATGCCCGACTGGAAGACGCCCTGGACGCCGCCCGTCCCGGAGGTGCGATTCTTCTCGAATCGATGGGCTTCGGCGGCATCGAGATTCACAACAAGCCGGGTCTGCTCCTGGCCGCGGTTCCCGGCGCGCGCCCGATCATCTCGAATGCCGTGGGCCCCGGTGTTTACGCCGGGGAGTGCTGGGGAATACGCCTGCGCGACATCACGGTCGGCAGTGCGGCGGGAGCAATCTTCTCCTTCTCCTCCTCTTCCCGCGCGTCGATCATCCGCTGCAGTTCAAGCTCTCGCGGGAATGCCGGGATTCAAATGCACAGCTCCGGCGAATGGCACGCCCGGGATTGCGTCATCCTCTCGGGCCAGGGAAATCTCGGCATTCACTCGGACCGTCTCCCGGGCTGCCTCGCCCTGCGATGCACGATCGACGGGGGAGGCTGGGATTGTGTCGAGTCCTCCGCGGACCGCGCGCGGTTCGTGAAGTGCCGCATCCTGAACGGACAACTCGCCGCGATGCATCTCCAGGGCGCCGACTCCGAACTCATCGAATGCGAATTCCGCGACTGCCCCAACTGGGGCGTCATCGCGGAGGGAAAATCCGAGCGGCTCCTTGTCCGCGACTGCCACTTCGTCAACTGCGGAGCCCGGCCCTCCACTTCAAAGTACGCCGGAGCCCTCGTCGTCTGTCGAACCGGGGCGACCGTCGTGCACAACACCTTCGCCGGATGCACCTTCACCGCTCTCACGTTCCTGGGAACCGGCGTCATCCGCGACAACCTCTTCGCGCCTGTCGTGGATTTCACCACGCCCTCCGGGGCCATTCTCCTGAGTTGTCCGCTCTTCCTCCGCGGCGATGACGATGGCCCCTGCCTGGAAGGCAACCTTTTCACCGGCTGCACGCTGGTGGCGAGAATTCGAGAATCTGAATGCGCCACCGAAGAGCTGTTCCAGCGGGAAACCGCCGGGATGAACTGCCCCGCCGGAAAGTCTCCGGCGCTTCGAAGGCTCGATGACGCCACCGCCGCGACGGTCCGAGACGAGGGGCGCCTCGCTTCCGGAAGCCCGCTTCTCACCGCGGCCACCGACGGCGGCCCGGCGGGTGTCCGGTTCGACGCCCTCGCGGCCGATGCCTCCGGAAGCGAGGACTGGATGAAGCGGGACATCGGGCGGATTTACGCGAGGCGGGGCAGCGAGGCGCTCGGGAAGGGCGACACGGCGTCAGCGAGCGGCTTTCTCGCAAAAGCGCGCCTGATGGCTCCTTCTGACCCGGCGGTCGCAGACCTGGCGGCGAGGCTGAAATAACCTCGGCCGCAGGACTTGACGCCCCGTCCGAACCTTTGCTTGAATCCCGGTGATCAGCCCGCGAAATTCCTTCGCGGGCTTGTCGTTTTGGCGGGGAGGAAGGCGTGACGGACATCGTTCCCATGTCGCCTGATGGATTTGAGACGTCAAAGGCGAAGCTGAAGCACATGAAGGAAGTCGAGCGCAAGCAGCTCGAAATCCGCCTGGGCGAGGCGCGCGAGCTGGGAGATCTGTCCGAGAACTCGGAGTACGAGTCCGCGAGGAGCGACCTGTGGCTGCTCGACCAGCGGGTCACGGAGCTGGAGGACCGGCTCGCGCGGGTGCAGGTCGTGGATCCGAACAGCCAGCCGAAGGATGCGGTGCTGTTCGGGGCGAAAGTGAAGTGCGTGGACATGAAATCAAAGGAAGAAGAGCTGTTCGAGATCGTGGGGGAGGGGGAAGCGGATCCGATGCAGAACAAGATTTCGGTGTCGGCGCCGATCGCGCAGGCGCTGATCGGGAAGAAGATCGGGGAAGTGGCGGAGGTGAAAGCGCCGAGGGGAACCATCAAATACAAGGTGTTGGGGATCTCGTAGGGGCGAACAAGGCGAAGACAAACCCCAAATCCCAACCCCAACTCCAAATCCCAACCGACTCGATAGTTACCGGTTGGGATTTGGAGTTGGAGTTGGGATTTGGGGTTGGTCGTTCGGATACCGTGCTACGAGGAAACCATCGCCTACTTGTTCTTCTTCTTCACCTTCGTCAGGTCCTCCTTGTCTTCCACATATCCCACATACCCCAGGCACATCTCGTCGCTCGTCTTCTCTCCCCAGTAAACGGCCTTCGGCGGCCGGTTCGGGTTGCGCGGGTTCTTTTCGGAATTGTCATAGATGGCCGTGTACAGGATCTTGGATCCCTTGGGGAGCTTGAGCGGTTCCTTGGGCATGTACGCGTCCTGCCACTTGAAATCCCAGTCGTCGATCTCGATGACCGTCTGTTCCTTGCCGTCGGGGAAGCGCGCGACCATTTTCGCGGACTTTCCGAGCAGGTGCTGGTGCGGCGACACCACGTGGATCGTGACGTCCTTCGTGAAACTCCAGCCGGCCTTGACCTCGTGGCGCTCGGCGCCCGGCGGAATCTCGAACGACGCGTTCACCATCTCCGCCCAGCGGATCTGCTGCTTCACCGGCTTCTTCGAGAAGTAGATCCCGAGACGGGTCTTGTCCTTCTGCGGCGTGCCGCAGCGGTTGTAGTGGATCTGCAGAACAACGTCCGCGCCCTTCTTGAGCTTGCGCCCGATTCCGTCCGGCAGAACGTAGGGCATGTCGCCCGGCGCCCAGCCTCCCATTTCGCCCGTCGGGATGAACCCCGGCCAGGTGCCCTCGCCCGGATAGCCGATGCCGTCCGCCTGTTCGTCCAGCTTGCGCGCCGTCCCGCTCGTGTCGATGTACGCCAGCACGTGATGGACGATCCGCGGATTCCCAGGCCTGATCTCCGTCGCCATCACCCATTTGTCCTCAGGAAGGTCCGTGCGACAGACGAAATGCCGGTAGACGTCGGCGGGACCCGTGCCGCTCAGGTCAAAGTCCGCTTCAAGCTCCAGCACCAGATCCGGCGGACCCAGGACCCATTCGTCCTTGAACTCCCTCACCGGGGGCTCAAGCGCCTCGTCGCCCATCGGCGCGCCGCAGTCGGCCCACTTGAGAATCGTGTCCACCTGGTCCTTCGTCAGACGCCGGTCGTTCATGAAAGAAAGGCCGTCGGACGGCTTCCACGGCGGCATCCGCTTCTCTGAAACCGCGCTCCGGATTTCCTTCGCGAACGCACTCGCATGCTCGTAGTCGGTCAGGTGGAAGGGGCCGATCTGTCCCTGCCGGTGGCACGTCACGCAGTTCTGCTGAATGATCGGCGCGACGTCCTTCGCCCACGTCACCGGCCCGTCCTTCGGCGGCTCCGTCCGGCGAAGCGCGCAGCCGCGAGGCGTCGTCTCGGGCTCGGCGATTTCCTTTCCGGACAGCACCGCTTCCAGCGCCTCGCGCAGGTCGCGCCGCTTCGGCCGCCCGCCCATCGGGTCGTCGTCGATCCGCCCGCGGTAGCGCACGACACGCTTCTCGTCCAGCACCACCACCGTCGGCACCGTCTCAATCGCCAGCCGGTCGGCGAGCGCGTGGTCGCCGTCGTGGAGGACGGGGAAGGGGATGCCCTGTTCTTTCGCGTGGGCCGCCAGCTCGAGCTGTTCGTTGAGATTTGAATTCACGGCGAGGACCGCGACGGCCCTTCCGGAATAGTCCTTCGCGATCCCGGCAAGCTCGGGAAGGTAGCGGTTCGAAATGGGGCATTGCGTGCTGATGAACACGAGCACAACGGCCTTTTGGTCCGCCAGCGACGCGAGCGTCCGCTCCCCGCCGCCCTGGTCTTTGAGCGTGAACCCGTCCAGCGAAGCGCCGGGCGCGCCGGGCTTCGGGTCCGCCGACGGGCGGAGGAAAACGGCGGCCACGAAAAACGCGGGCAGGACGACGCTGAGTTTCTTCATGTTCATTTCGTCTTCTTCTTCGTCAGGTCCTCGTGGTCCTTCACGTAATTCACGTACCCGAGGCACATCTCGTCCGTCGTGTTCTCCCCCCAGCGGATGCTCCTGGGCGGACTATGGGGGTTCCTCGGGTTTTCCTCTGAATTGTCGTAGACCATCGTCAACCGCACGCGGGAACCGTCCTTCAGGTGAAGAGGTTCGGCAAGGTGATAGGTGTCCTGCCACTTGAAATCCCAGTCGGCAATCTCGACGAGAGGGATCTCTTTTCCCTTGGGAGTCTCCGCCACCATGCTCGCCCGCTTGCCGATCAGGTGGCAGTGCGGCATCACTGAAATCACCGTGATATCGCGGCTCACCGGCCACGACGCCTGGACTTCGCAGGCCGGCTCTCCCGCCGGGATCTTGAACCAGGGATTGACGATGCGCGCCTGGTGGAGGCGCTGCTTGACCGGGGTCTTCGCGAAGTGCAGCCCGATTTTCGTACGATCCTTCAGCGATTTTCCGGTCGGGTTGTTGTAGTGGATCTGCAGAACAAGCGTCGAATCCTTCGGCAGCTTTCGCGCCACGCCCTCAGGCAACGGACGCGCGAAGAATCCGGGGGTCCACCCTCCCATTTCACCCGACGGCAGGAAGCCGGGGAAGCCGCCTCCGCCGCTGTATCCAACTCCCTCGTCGTTTTCGTCCAGCCGCTTCGCCGTCCCGGTCTGGTCGAGATACGCCAGCACGTGGTGCACGATTCGCGAATTCCCGACAAGCACTTCCGCCGCCGAGACCCACTTGTCCTCGGTCCACTTTGTAGGCATCACGAAGTGCCAGTACAGGTCCGGGCCCGCGCGCACTTCGAAGTCCTCCCCGGCGTCCAGAATCATGTCCGGCTCGCCGAGCGTCCAGTCGCTCTTGAACTCGGGAAGCGCCGGCTCGTCCTTCGGGTTGCCTTCCGGCGTACCGGAGTCGGCCCACTTCACGATCGTGTCGATCTGCGCCTGGGTCAGCTTGCGCTCGCCGTGCATTTCGAGGCCGCCGACCGGCTTCCACGGGGGCATGCGCTTCGCCACCACCGCGTTCTTGATTTCCTGGGAGAACGCGCTCACGTGATTGAAATCGACGAGGGGCATCGGCCCGATGTTGCCGGGACGGTGGCACTGCACGCAGTTCTGGAACACGATCGGCGCGACATCTTTCGCCCAGGTCACGTCGCCGTCTTTTTTCGGCGCATCCCGCCGGATCGTGCAGCCGCGCGCGATCGTCTCCGCCTTCGGGACGTCGCGCCCTTCCAGGATCGCATCCACAGCGGCTCGCACGTCCTCGCCCGTAGTCGCAAACCCCATCTGCGTCCGGTCGATGCGCCCGCGGTAGCGGATCATCCCCTTCTCATCCACGACCAGCGCCGTGGGGGTGACTTCGATTCCGAGCGCGTCCGCAATCGCATGGTCCGCGTCGCGCAGGATCGGAAACGCGACTTCGTGCTCCTTCGCGTGGGCCGCGATCTCCTCCTGCTCGTTCCGGTTCGAGTTGATCCCGAACACCCGCACGCCCTTGTCCTTGTAGGCAGCCTGGATCTTCCCGATCTCGGGCACATGGCGATTGCATTCCGGGCACTGTGTCCCCGTGAAAACCACGACAACCGCCTTCGAACCCGCGAAGTCCCCGCGCTTCACCGTTTTCATGGCGATGTCCGGAAGCGAAAAATCGGGAAAGAGCTTCGGCCGGGCGGGCGGCTCGGCGGCGTTGTGAGAGGGGAAGAGGACAAAAGATGCGGTGGCTGCGAAGGCGAGCACGAAGAGACGGCGCATGCAGGATCCCCCCTGAAGAAGTTGCGGAAGCCGTTGCCTGGACTGCTTATCCGTACGGATCGCATGGGGCCGGCGTTTGGGCGCGATACAGCAACTTTGACTATCGCGGCCGGAAAACCGTATAAAGAACCTCCCACGTAGCCCATCCACCCGCCCGCAGGAGTCCTGAATGCCCCTCATCCGGGTCAAAGCCGGAGCCGAAGTCGGACGCACGACCGACATCACCAACGAGGTGATCACGATCGGGCGTGACCCGAATGCGATGGTCAAGGTCATGGACCACGGCGTTTCGCGGCAGCACGCGGAGATCTTCAAGATCGGGGAGATGTGTTTCATCCGGGATCTGAAATCGACGAACGGGACGTTTGTGAACGACCAGAAGATCACGGAAGAGCTGCTGCGTGCAGGTGACCTTGTCCGGATCGGCAACACGATCCTGACGTTCGAGGACGGCGGGGCGCCCCGACCGGAGGAAAAGCAGGTCGATTTCGACCAGGGGCGCGAACTTTCGGCGCACTCGACGATCGAGCTGAAACTCGACCGCACTCCCGACAAGAATCTCCCCGCCCCCGAAAAGGTCGGCAAGGAGCTCGAAAACCGCAACCTCTCAGCGCTTTACGACGTGGCGCGCATTATCGGGACGGAAAGGGATGCGCAGGGCCTGCTGAACAAGATTCTCGAGCTCGCCCTCCAGTCCACAAACGCCGACACGGGTTACCTCCTGCTCCTCGAAAAGGGAACGGGCAAGCTGGTCCCGAAGGCCGCCATTTCGAAAGAGAAGACCGAGCCGAAAATCTCCCGCACCATCGTCAAGCGCGTCATGCAGTACGCCCGCGCCATTCTTACGAGCGACGCGATGCTCGATTCGCGCTTCGCCGGAAGCGAGTCGATCGTGATGAAGAACATCAAGTCGGTCATCTGCGCGCCGCTCGTCAGCCGCGACAAGATCACCGGCATCCTGTACCTGCATTCCAGCAAGGTCGCCCAGGAATTCAGCAGCGAGGATCTCGAGCTGGCGACGGCGATCTCGCTTCAGGCCGGCATGGCGATCAGCGCGTTCTCGTCCGGGGAAGTCCTCCGCAAGACGCTCGTGTCTTTCGTCAGGACGCTCGTCACCGCGACGGAGATCCGCGACCCGAAGATGCAGGGCCACTCCGAGCGCGTCGCCAATTTCTCGATGGCGATCGGCACCCAGTTGAAGCTCTCCAAGGCGGAGCTCCAGAAAATCCACCTCGCCGCGCTCCTTCACGACATCGGAAAAATGGGATTGCCCCTTCACGCCCCCGAAGGCTCCGACAAGGAAAAGTGGAAAGAAGAGCACGTGCACCTCGGCGAAAAACTCGTCGCCAGCATCGAGGGATTCGAGGACGTGCTCCCCGGCGTCAAGTACCACCACGAGTACCTCGACGGAAGCGGTTTCCCGCACAAGCTCAAGGGGGACGCCATCCCGCAGATCGCCAGGATTCTGGCGGTCGCGAACGATTTCGACAACGCCACGGCGCGCGGGGGTCTCAAGGGCGACGGATTGCCCGTGAAGGAGGTGCTGATCGACATGGGGCGCGCAGGGACGGGGAAATATGACGATGCGGTGATCCAGGCGCTGCTGGTGTGCCACCGGAGCGGAAGTTTGTTCGAGCCGTCTACCCCGTTCGAGATGTAGGGACGGCGCCCCTCGGAGTCCCACCCCCTTGATTCCCACCACCGGCCTCGCTGCACCACCGAGGCCGCATCCCATAACCCCCGAGCAGCGCGACCGCTCCCTCGTCGTCTCCATCGTCGATGGCTGCTTCCACGGCGGCATGGTCGGCTTCGGCGAAACGTACGTCGGCGCGTGGGCGGTGTTTCTCAGCGCCGGCCCCGCCCTCGCGGCAGCTCTCGGTTCCTGGCCCCCGCTTCTCGGCGCGATCTTCGGTGCGCTTGCGGTGAATCTGGTTGACCGCGTGAAGCGCCGCAAGGGCATCACGATCGCCGGCGCAAGCGTCGCCGGGCTCGTCTACCCGCTTCTCATCCTGCTTCCCCTGGCGTTTCCGGAATTCGGCGCTCACGCCGTGGTGTTCTGCTGGCTGCTCTACTTCGCCGGGAACAACGTCGCCGGGCCGCCGTGGAATTCGTGGATGGGCGACCTCGTGCCGCCGGCGAGGCGCGGCGAGTATTTCGGAAGGCGTTCCGGGCTGATCAACGCGGTCACCTTTGCGTGCCTGCTGTTGGCGGGCTGGCTGCTCGACAGGTTTCGAGCCTCCGGCCGCGAATTCGACGGGTTCGTGCTGTGCCTGACGGTCGCCGGCGTGCTCAAGTTCATCTCCGTCGGCTTCCTGACGCGCGTCGCGGAACCGCCGTACGAGTCGGGGACCGGCGACTATTTCACGTTCCGGCAGTTCCTCGGACGCTCGATGCACTCGAACTTCGCCTGGTTCACCTACGGCATCGCGCTCATGTATTTCTGCGTTCACCTCTCCGGCCCGTTTTTCATCCTCTACCAGCTCAAGACGCTCGGCTGGACCTACTCGCAGCTCATGATCTCGATCGGCGTCCAGACCGTGTCCACGTTCCTCACGCAGGGATGGTGGGGAAGAGTCGGCGACCGCCGCGGCTCGCAGTTCGTCCTGGTCGCCAGCGGCGCAGGCTGCGCCGTCCTCCCGCTCCTCTGGTGCTTCACGACGAACTACTGGCTGATCCTGGGCATCCAGCTCCTCGCCGGATTCGCGTGGGGCGGCTTCAACCTCGCGACCAGTAATTTTCTTTTTGAAGCGGTGACGCCGCCGAAGCGCGCCCGCTGCGCCGCGTACTTCAACGTCATCACGTCGATCGGGATCATCATCGGCGCGACCGTCGGCGCCTTCCTCGTCGCCCATGTGCCGGGGAACTGGAAGCTCGCCTCCCCGTTCCTCGTCGTCTTCGGCCTCTCCGGCCTGCTCCGCTTCCCGGTCGTCCTGCTCTGGCTGCGCGGCGTGACGGACGGGGAAAAGGCGCACGTGGAGCTGCGGGAGCGCGCGCGCCAGATTGCCGTCGTCGTGAAGGGCGACCCTGGGGACGCGCAGTAGGCGGGCCGGACGCTTCGGCAGCGCCCGGCCCGCGTCTGTCTACTTTGAGCCCTGAAGGTCCTTCGCCTCTTCCACCAGGTCGACGAATTCCGCCCGGTAGCCTTCCTTGTCCCGACCAAGCCCGCCTTTGGCAAGTTCGAGCACGAGATTCCAGTTCGCCTGCCCCTTGTGAGGCGAGTTGCGGAGCAGCATTCCGAACGCGGCGACGGACGCCGCGAAATCGAACTCCGGCGTCCCGACCGCGTCGCTGCCTGGATCGTTGACCGCGATGTCGAAGCGGTCGCTGGTCTCCCCGTCGGGGAGCTTGTAGCGCATTTTGACGGTGCAGAGCTCGGTCGACGCCGGACCGCTGGCGGTCGTCGGAGTCTGGTACTTCAGCGTGTCGACTATGCCGCCGGGGACGGGATCTCCCGCGGGAATAATCTCATAGAGCGCCGTGACCTGGTGGCCCGCGCCGATCTCGCCCGCGTCCTTCGTGTCGTCGTTGAAGTCCTGGTTCGCCATCACGCGGTTCTCGTAGCCGATCAGCCGGTACCCCGCGACCTTCGCCGGGTTGAATTCGACCTGGATCTTCACGTCCTTCGCGATCGTAATGAGCGTCCCGGTTGCCTGCTCGACGAGCACCTTGCGTCCTTCCTTCACCGAGTCGATGTACGCCGCGTTCCCGTTCCCTTTGTCGGCGAGCTGCTGCATCCGCGAATCGGCGTAATTCCCCGTGCCGAATCCGAGCACGCTCAGAAAGACACCCGATTTCCGCTTCTCCTCGATCAGTTTCACGAGGCTGCCTTCGCTTGTCACACCCACGTTGAAGTCGCCATCGGTGCAGAGGATCACGCGGTTGACGCCGCCCTTGACGAAGTTTTCCTGCGCCACTTTGTACGCCAGTTCGATCCCCTCGCCGCCGTTCGTCGAGCCGCCCGCCGATAGCCGGTCGAGCGCGTTCTCCATCGCCTCGCGCGCCGCGCCCGTCGTCGGGGGCAGAACCAGCCCCGAACTCCCCGCGTACACGACGATCGAGACCGTGTCCTTCACCCGCAACTGCTTCACCAGCATCCGCAGGCACTTCTTCACCAGCGGCAATTTGTCCGCGGACTCCATCGACCCCGAAACATCGATCAGGAACACCAGATTCGCCCGCGGCGCCTCCGTCATCTCCACCTTCTTCCCCTGGATCCCGATCCGCGCCAGCCGGTGCTTCGGCTCCCACGGCGCCGGACGGACTTCGACCGCCGCTGAGAACGGCTTCCCGTCGGCCGGCGGCGCGTAGTCGTACGAGAAGTAGTTCACCATCTCCTCCAGACGCACCGCGCCGGGAGGCGGGAGATGGCCGTCATTGATGAAGCGGCGCACGTTGGCGTACGACGCCGTGTCGACGTCGATCGAGAATGTCGAGAGCGGCTGGTCGGCGACGCGGTAGAACGGGTTGTCCTGGAAGTGCGCGTACTCCTCCGTGTTGAACTCCGGGTCCGCAGGCGGCGGCGCTTCCGCCGTGAATCCGACCTCGCGCCGCGCGGTCGTGGCTCCGTCCATGAACGCCATGCTGCTGCACCCGACCATCGTTGCCGCCGCCGCCGTGGCCGCCAGCCATCCAGCCCTTCTGTACGTGGCTTTCATCGTCCCTCCTTCGCGAATAGACCATGGGTCCCCCTGCCGCTGTCGAGGGTGAAGCGGGGAAGTGGCGGGGAGGTTCGCGGAATTTATGAAGAGTCCGTGTGGCGAGGTAGGATAGGCACGAATTCCATATCGGGGGGTCCCGTGCCACAACCCGCAACCGTCGTCGGTCGAATCCCGGTCGCCTGCCCGTGCGGCGCGAATTTCACTGTGGAAATGAAGTTCGCAGGCCGGCAGGGGAAATGCCCCAAGTGCGGGGAGTCGATCCTGGTTCCGGCGCCGCAGGCGAAGGTCTCCTGCCCGAAGTGCCATTTCCTGAATCGCAGCGAAGACGTGCGGTGCTCCCAATGCGGAGAGTTCCTGCGAGAAGTCGCTCCAGGGGAGGCCGTTCCGAAGACCGCGATGGAGGCGATCGAGGAGCGCCGCGGCACGCGCCGAACGACGCGTCCGCCCGACGT
>WSZJ01000141.1:0-2244 GCA_009773755.1 Planctomycetota bacterium
GCCCCCGTCGTCGACCGCGAGGGCCGCCGCGTCCGCCTCGCCTTCGACCCCGCGCGCGTCACCGCCGCCGCGCTCATCGCGCGCATCGCGGCGAAGCACGCAGTCCGCGACCTCTTCGTCGAAAACCCGCCGATCGAGACCGTGATCGCCAAGCTGTACGAGGGGAAGCGATGACCGCGTACCTCGCGATCGTCTCGGCCCGCTTCCGCACGCTCCTCCAGTACCGCGCGGCCGCGGTCGCCGGCATCGTCACGCAGACGTTTTTCGGAGTCGTGCGGCTTTCGATCCTGGAAGCGTTCTTCCGGGCATCGACGGGGCCGCAGCCGATGACTGCGGCCGACATGCCGGCGTACATTTGGCTCGGCCAGGCGCTCTTCCAGATGGTCCCCTGGGCGCTCGACCGGGACGTCGCCGCGCAGATCCGGAGCGGGGGCGTGGCCTACGAACTTCTGCGGCCGGTGGACCTGTACGGCTTCTGGTTCAGTCGGGCGCTGGCGCTGCGCACCGCGCCGGTTCTGCTGCGCGCCGCGCCGATGGTGGTGATCGCGGCGGCGTTCTTCGGGATGGGTCCGCCGCCGTCGGTCGCGTCGGCCGCGGCGTTCGCGGCGTCGGTCCTGTCGGCGCTCCTGATTTCGTGCGCGCTCACGGTGCTCATCAGCATTTCGATGCTCCGCACGGTGAGCGGGGAAGGGGCCTCGCAGGCGCTTCTCATCGCCGTGATGGTTTTCTCGGGGCTCATCATCCCTCTCCCGTTCTTCCCCGAGTGGCTGCAGCCGTTCGTGCGCTGGTGCCCCTTCTCCGGGCTTCTCGATGTGCCGCTGCGAATCTACACCGGCAACATTCCCGCCGGCGAAGCGGCCGTTTTCATCGCGCGCCAGCTCGCCTGGGTCGTCGCTCTCGTCGCGCTCGGCCGCGTCTCGCTCTCCTGGGGCCTTCGCCGTCTCTCGGTGCTCGGCGGATGACGATCCTCCCGCTTCGCCTCCTCTCCGCGTCGCTCCGCTCCCATATGGAGGACCGCTTCTCGTTCGTCGTCCAGATCCTCGCCGCCCTCGCCATCAACGGCGTCGAGTTCCTCGGCGTTGCCGCGCTCTTTCGCAGCTTCGGCGGCCTCCGCGGCTGGTCGCTGGCGGAGGTCGGCCTCTTCTACGCCCTCGTCAACATCGCCTTTTCCTTCACCGACCTCTTCTCGCGCGGTTTCGACGTCTTCGCCGACTCACTCCGCGCCGGCTCCTTCGACCGCGTCCTCCTGCGCCCCCGCCCCGCCGCCTGGCAGATCGCCTTCTCCGAATTCCGCCTCCGCCCGCTCGGCCGCCTCGCGCAGGGCGCCGCAGTCTTCGCCTGGGCCGCGTCGCAGCTCGCGTGGACTCCCGATCGCGCCGCCCTCGCCGCCGCTTCCGTCGCCGGCGCCTTCTGCCTCTTCTACGGCCTCATCGTCTTCCAGGCCACCATGGCCTTCTGGACCGTCGATTCCCTCGAAATGATGAATGCCCTCACCTACGGCGGCGTCTACGCGGCCGGCTACCCCATGGACATTTACCGCCCGTGGTTCAGGAGATTCTTCACCGGTGTCGTCCCGCTGGCCTGCGTCTGCTGGTTTCCCGTGCTGGGCGCGCTGGGACGCGAAGTCCCTCCCGCCCTCGCCTGGGGCGCGCCGCTCGCCGGACCGGCATTCCTTTTCCTGTCGCTCGCTGCGTGGCGGCTTGGCGTCCGGCGGTACGCGTCGACCGGGAGCTAGCCCACCGCTACAATGCGCCCCCCATGCGCGTCGACTGGCTCACGGAAAATCCCTACATGAGGTCACGCGAAGCGGCGATCCTGGCGGCGCTCGATGTCGCCGGCGAACGCGTGCTGGAGGTCGGGTGCGGCGAGGGGAACAACCTGATCGTGCGCGGGATCAAGGGCGCGTTCGGGATCGACATCAACCGCGAGTCTTTGCGGACGGCGGGGAAGCGCACCGACGGGAAGTTCGCGCAGTCGGACGCCGCGCGGCTGCCTTTCCGGGAAGGGGCGTTCGACCGCGTTTTCGCGCGCGACATCCTGCACCATGTCGAGGATCCGCGCGGTTCGATCGCGGAGATGGTCCGCGTCTGCGCGCCGGGCGGGAAGGTGTGCATCCTCGACGACAACGGGCGAAACCCGATCCTGCGGCTGTTTTCGGCGATTGACCCGACGGAGAAGAACATCGCGAAGCAGACTCCGAAGGGGCTGGCGGCGCTCTTCGACGGCCTCCCGGTCGACCCGGTC
>WSZJ01000141.1:2256-22112 GCA_009773755.1 Planctomycetota bacterium
TGACCGTCCGCGAGCCGACGCTCGTCTACCGCGCGATTCTCCACCACAAGTTCGGTCTACCCTCACTCGGCAAGTCGAAGCTCTTCGCCCGCACCATGGACAAGGTAATTTCCACGCTCGAGCGCAACTCGGACCCCGGCACATGGGCGATGATTTCCATCGTCGCAACCAAGACGGGCCAGGGAGGCGCGGTCTAACGCGATCGCCTTTCCAGGCCCGTCTTGCCCTGAGCGAGCCCGAAGGGCGAGTCGAAGCGGCGCCGATCGGATGCGGTAACCTGCCTCGTTCGCGGAATCCCTGCTTGATCGGAGCGGCTCGAGCCGCTTCAATGCCCCCCTCGCGGGGGGGAACCCTCCCGTTGGGGAATCCCGCGTGATTGCTCCCGGCCACAAAGTCACGATCGTCCTCCCGACCCGCAACGAAGGCGGCGGCATCGCCCGCGTCATCGAGCAGGTCCGCCCGTGGGGGGACGAAGTTCTCGTCGTCGACGGCCACTCGACCGACGACACCCGCCAGATCGCCGAGTCGGCGGGAGCGCGCGTCGTCCTCGACGGCGGCCGCGGCAAAGGCGACGGCGTCCGGACCGCGCTGCGCGAAGCCGCCCACCCCGTCGTCTGCTTCTTCGACGCCGACGGCTCCCACGAACCCGCCGACATCCCGAACCTCCTTGCGCCGCTGTCGCTCGGAATCGCCGACCTTGTCATCGGGTCGCGCGCGACCGGCGGCTCGGACGAGTTCCGCATGGACTTCGAACACTCCTTCCGCCAGTGGGGAAGCCAGTTCGCGACCTGGATGGTCAACGTCCGCTGGCGCGCCAACCTGACCGACATCCTCAACGGCTTCCGCGCGGGTTTTCGCGACAAGCTCCTCGCGCTCCACATGAACTCGAACCACTTCGACATCGAGCCCGAAATGGTGATGAAGGCCCTCAAGAAAGGGTTGCGCGTCGTCGAGGTGCCGAGCCACGAGTACGAACGCGCCTGGGGCAAATCGAAACTCGCGACCTCCAGCAGCTGGAGGTTTCTGCTGAGGCTCGCGCGGGACATCGTGTGAAGCGCGGCCGGCTAGCGACTCTCGTGGCCCTCGCGCTTTGCGCGACTTTCACGACCTCGAGCGCGAGCGACTGGCAGACTCGAAAGACCCGAAGGGAGGCCCGGCACGAGACCCTGCGGGCGGAGATCGCCGAGGAAAACGAGCGAACACGCAAAGAGAGGTTGCTTGAAGGATCCGGTAGAATGGCCCCCCAGATGAGTCTTCCAAGCCCTCACGAGCTGACGAGCGATACCGCCTCGGTGTCCGCAGAGGAATTTGGTGTGAGGCGGTTGCTGTCCCTCGGCTTGCTGTTGTTTCCAGTGCTTCTCGGATCGACTTCTTGTAGTCGAGCGCCTGACTCGACATCGAAGGAAGTCGCTCCGGCGTATCAGCCCCTGCCGGGCTTCAGCGCGCCGGACTACGTCCCTGGGGCCGAGGAAATTGCGAGAGCGAAATCTTTCGTCTCAGTAATTCCCGTGGGCCGGCCCTTGCCGGAAAGAATTCGCGCAGTTCGACAACGCTGGTCGGACCGGGTGGCGCAACTCTCGATCGGAATGACTCGCGACGAGGTGCGCAAATTACTAGAAGCCAGCGAAGTTCCCTATTGGCCAGGCCCCAATGAGGGCTTTCAAGCGCTGGATCAATGGCCACTTGATTCGAATTGGCGGCTGGCCCTTGCGTGGTCCGACTTCGGGCGTGCCGCGAATCCGCGGCTGACCGGGTGGCGCGTCTATGGATTTGCAGACGACCTTGCCGCGCTGCCACGTGGCGATATTGAACTCATGCTGAGGACGATCGGCCTCTGCGACTACTTTTTTCCAGACGGCCACGATCCATCCGAGCTGCTTCGAGTCGTCAATTCATACATCCGTGCCGGGGAAGTGCACGCGATGGAGTCCCTTCGAGCGCTTCTCGAGATGCCCGCCCCGAACCGGTATTTCTTCCGCGATCAATTGTCCATCCTAGTCCGGGCGCTATACCTCGCGGATTCAGACGAGTTACCTCCCTTCGAATCACAGATCATGAACCGGGACCACGAGATTTTGCGAGTGAAGCACCCGACTTTGCCGATCGTATTCATCGACGATTTGCCCTTCCTGCTCGTGGACTGGAAGGCCCTCTTTGGAGTCTGGTTAGCGCCTGGGAAAGAAGATCTGGAATGGGCAAGCAGTCACGGGCGCTTTCGGACAGGCCTGCTCTGTCCGAAGCAGTCTCCCGGGAAGACCGCAGCGCAACTGCTGGCCGAATTGGAATCCTGCGGCGTCGGCCAGAAGTACATCTTTGATGTCTGGGATCAGGCGGCGCGAGCAGCCGGCTTCGGACTTGGGGCGCGCTATCGAATCGAGTCTGATGGCACTTGTGTTTCAGTAGACCGCGCGAAGCGTTTCGAGGAATTCCGCGCCGTTTCGTACGAGTGGGATCCATCGACCGAATTCTTCCGGAAGCCATGACGACAGGCTCAAGGTCGGAACAATGCGAGCCCCGGCGCCGTAGTAGACTTTCGCCCCTTCACCTATTTCTCGGAGCCCCCATGACCCGCGTCGCCCTCGCCGCAGCCCTGTCTTTGCCTCTCGCCACCGCCGCCGAGCCGATGAAGCCCGGGGAGTTCTGGTACCGGATCGACGACAAGGCGGGGAAGCCGCAGGGGTACACGCGGATGGTGGTGACGGCGGTCGACGGCGGCGGGACGCGCGTCGAGTGGGAGATGAAGTTCGCGTGGACGGGCGGGAACTACGAAGAAACGCGGGCGGCCGAATTCGACAAGGACCGGCGCCTCGTGAGCGCTTCCGGCGGGCGGTTCGGCGTGACGCTGGGCGAGGGAAAACGCGACGGCGCGAAGTTTGTCGGGCGGACGCGGGGCGATGCGGACGCGGCCTGGAAGGACGGCGCGGTCGAGATGAAGGACCCTTCGATGTCGGAACTCGGGTTCGCGCTGGCCGCGACGATGCCGCTCAAACTGGGCGAGACCTTCGCCTACGAGCAGGTGAGCGAAATGGACTCGCTCCAACTCCGGCAGACGACCCTGACGTGCGAAGCGGAAGAAGTAGTCGAGGGAATCAAGAGCTGGCGCTTCACGCGCAAGTACAAGGACGACAAAGGCCCCGGCGTGCGCATCTGGGTGTCGGACGACCGGAGGATGGTGAAAGCCGACTGGAACGGGATCGTGCAGACGATTTCCGCTTCCTCCACGAAAGACCTCTACAAACCGAAGCCTCCCGCGTTCGCGGAGACCAAGGCGAGCACGAAGGAGTGGCTGGAGCTGGAAGGCGTGATCCCGGCGGCGCCGGAGGTCGTGTTCGACTGGTGGACGAAGGGGGAGCTGCTGACGAAGTGGTGGCCGCCGGAGGCGTCGGTCGAGTTGAAGGAGGGCGGGAAGTACGAGCTGACCTGGAAGGCGCAGAAGTGGACGCTTCAGGGAACGGTGAAATCCTTCGAGCGCGGGAAGTCGTTCGTGTTCACGTGGCGCTGGAATTTCGACGCGCCGGAGATCGCGACGCAGGAGGTGCATGTGGCGTTCGCGGCGGAGGGGAAGGGAACGAAGCTGGTGATCCGGCACGGGCCGTACAAGGACACGCCGGACGACCAGGGCGGGCGCAAGGGGCACATTCGTGGGTGGAACCAGTTCGGGGGGAGGCTGGTCGAGGAAATCGTGAAGTAGCCTGCGCGCTATTCCGCGGCGCGTGGGGATTTCCGCGCGGTCTTGGGCGAAATCCCGGGGGATCGGCAGGGCATCGCGGTTGCAGCGAAGCGGTGCCAGAGTCTCTCCGGAGCCGCGACGATGCCCGTACTGAGCAGCGAGATCGCCGTCCGAATTCCCGTCGAAGGTCACTCGATCGAAGCCAGCCTGACCGTGCCGGACCGTCCCGCCGGGCTCGTCATTTTCGCACACGGCAGGGGCGGCGTCCGGGGCGATGGCCGCAGCTCGCTTGTCGCGACCGAGCTGCAAAAGGCCGGGCTGGCGACGCTGGATTACGACCTGTTGACGCCGGAAGAGCGTGCGGAGCCCGACTACAAGTTCAGCGTTGCCGCGCCCGCGAAACGCCTGGCGGAGATCATCCGCTGGGCCGGCGCGCAGCAGAACCTCCGCGGCGTCCCGATCGCACTTCTAGGCTGGGGAACCGGCGCCTCCGCCGCCATCGTCGCCGCTTCGCAAGCCGCCAGCCCGGTCCGCGCGCTCGTCTCCTGCGGCGGCCGGCCCGAATTCGCCGGCGACTCGGCTCGCCAGGTGATCGCGCCGTCGCTCTTCATCGTGGGCGGCTTCGACTGGGCGATCATCGACCTGAACGAGGCCGCCGCGAACCAGATGAGATCGGCCGCGCGCATGGAGGTGGTGGAAAAGGCGACAAACGGCTTTGAAGAAGCGGGAGCGCTGGAAGCGGCGTCGCGGCTCGCGCGGAACTGGATCGGGAAGTGGCTTGGGAGCCGGGAGGAGGAGTAGAGAAGGAATGCGGTCCGGGCGGGATCAAGTCCCCGATCGAGGCCAGGAGAAGTTGCTGGTTCCCGGCGGCGGCTTTCCGGGCATTTGTTTCTCCTCTTTGACTTTGGCGTTTGGCTTTGCGTTTCGCCGTTTTGAATTTGCCTTTTCGGGTCGCCCTCGAAGGCATTGTCCGTGGACCCACCCCCGCCGGGTTGCTAGGATGCGCCTTCCGACCCCGTGGGGGGGCCTCGGAGGAGATTCCATGCGCGTCTGGGCACTCAATCCGCCGGCCGACAACGGCGTAAAGCAGGTCCGCGAAGGCCGCTGCATGCAGCGCGGCGGCGCGTGGTGCACGATCTGGACGCCGCTTTCGATGGCGTACTGCGCCTCGATGGCCCGGTCTGAGGGACACGAGGCCTTCTTGAACGACTGCATCGTCGAGGATCTCGATTTCGTCGACGTGACGCGGCGCGCGGCGGAGCTGAAGCCCGATCTCGTGGTCATGAACGCGGTGACGCCGAGCTTCGACAGCGACCTGACGACCGTCGAAGCGGTGAAAAACGGCTGGCCGAACGCGTTCGTGGCGGTGATCGGGATCCATTCGACCGCGCTTCCGAAGGACGCGTTCGACCGGGCGAAGCGGCTCGACGCGGTGATCCGCGGGGAGCCTGAGTTGACGGTGAAGGAGCTGCTGAAGGCGTTCTCGGAGAAGGCGCCGATCGAAGGAATCCCGGGACTCGCGCTGATGCGCAACGGCGAGATGATGCTGACGCCGGAGCGGGTGCCGGTCGAGAATCTCGACGAGCTGCCCTGGCCGGCGTACGACCTGATCCAGCACCGGCTGTACCTGATGCCGTACACGGGAAACCCCTTCCTGCTCGTCGCGACCGGCCGCGGCTGCCCGCACCCGTGCGTTTTCTGCGCGGACCACACCTACTACGGCAAGAAACTGCGCCTGCGCACTCCGAAGGCGCTCGTCGACGAGCTCGAGTACTACGGGAAGCAGTTCGGGATCCGCGAGTTCCTCTTCTGGAGCGAGGGATTCACGCTCTCGCCGCCGCGCGCCAAGGCGGTCGCCCGCGAGATCATCGCCCGCGGCCTCGACATCGAATGGGTCTGCAATTCGCGCGTGGACGACGTCGACCCGGAGCTGCTCGGGCTTTTCAAGCAGGCCGGCTGCAAGATCATCGGCTTCGGCGTCGAGAGCGGCGTGCAGGACATGCTCGACGCGATGAAGAAGGG
Organism: Planctomycetota bacterium; assembly: GCA_009773755.1. Taxonomy (GTDB): domain Bacteria; phylum Planctomycetota; class MHYJ01; order WSZJ01; family WSZJ01; genus WSZJ01. The sequence continues at coordinate 7,949 of WSZJ01000141.1, forward strand.
CACGACGGTCGAGCAGATCCGGCAGGCGATCGACTGGGCGAAGGCCGCGGGGCTCGAGACCGCGGCGCACTGCATGCTCGGCTTCCCCGGCGAAACGCGGGAGACGATCGGGAAGACGGTCACGTTCGTGCGCTCGCTCAAGCTCGACTTCGCGCAGTTCTACTGCGCCGTCCCGTTCCCCGGCTGCGATCTGTACGACTGGGCGCAGGAGGAAGGCTGGATCGCGACGGACGACTACAGGAAATACGAGCAGAACCAGAGCGCGCTGAACATCCCCGGGATGACGAGCGAGGAAGTGGAGGCCGCGCGGTCGAAGGCTTACCGGAAGTTTTATCTGCGGCCTTCGATGATCGGGAATCACCTCGCGCGCCTGACGAGCTTGAGAACGGCGAAGGTGTTCGGGAAAATGGTGAAGGAATTCGTCAGCTGGGTCTGACCTGCAAGGTACTTTCACACGGTCTTGCGTGGGGGGCCTGAACAATGCGTATTCCAGCAGGACGTGCACCCAGGGTCTGGGCGCTGCTGTTCACCGCGATTCTTCCGGTCTTCGGCGGTTGCAGGACGCTCCACGCAGATCGCGAAGAATGGACGAAGACGGAAGCGCTCGACAAGCTGCGCGGGTACTACCCCGAGATCCTCGAGGTCACCCCCGAGAGCATTTCCGTCCCGAACTGGGTTCAGGGGGGCAAGGAACCGCTGAAGATCCGCTACGAAGATATCTCCGAAGTTCGCGTGACGCCCCAGGTCAAGGGATTCGTCTTGTGGATCATCGTCGGGACGCTTTTCGGCCCCTTCATCTACGACATGGAAGTCGAACTCAAGAACGGCTGGACTGTGCCCATCATCAAGAAATGCCGTTGGGCGCTCAGCTTCACTCCTGGCGGTTACTATCCGAACGTGCTCATCCACGGTTACGGTCCCGGATATGCGCTGGACTGGTTGAGACAGAACGCGCAGGAAAAGTGGGAAAACCCGCCGGGTAAATAGGCAACGATAAAATCCAGGCCGTACCAGGAACCGCAGAGGAGATCCGATGAGCGTCTGGGACTGGAAGGTCATCGAGAAGCAGGCCTCGACCGCGCTGTCGAAAAAGCCGGACGATTTCAACGCCTCCAGGCGGCAGGCCCATGCCATCGGCATGCAGGGAAACGTCAACCAGGCGATCCAGATGCTCGAGAAGCACATGTACTACAACGCCAAGGACGCCAAGGCGATGGACATGCTCGCCGGCTTCCAGCTCATTGCCGGACGCAACGAGGACGCGCTCGCGACCTGCGACAAGGCCCTCAAGCTCGACGCCAACGCGAAATATGTCCGCTACAACCGCGCCATCGCCTGCTGCCGTTGCGGCAAGGCCGAAGAAGGCATCCGCGACCTCGGCGTCGCGATCGAAGCGAACGCGGAATACCGCGACATCGCCGCCGAGGACGCCGACTTCGCACCGCTGGCTGCCAACGCGCGTTTCAAAGCGCTGCTCGCGCCGCCCGCGCCGAAAAAGGAATAACTGCAGTTGCGGGTTGCGGGTTGCGAGGAACAGCAACAACAACGGACTGCGTCGCAGTTCCTCGCAACTCGCAACTCGCAACCCGCAACTGGTCGTTCTACAATCCGCGCCCCATGTTCCTGACGAACACCACAGCTACGCAGGTCCGCGAGCGTTTCGGCACACCCTGCTTCGTCTACGACCGTTCCACGCTCGAGTCCTCAGCACGCAACGCGCTCGCATTTCCCAACGCGTTCGGCTTCACGCTCCGCTTTGCCATGAAGTCGAACCCGAATCACGCCATCCTCAAGCTCTTCCTCGACCTCGGCCTCCATATCGACGCTTCTTCCGATCATGAAGTCGAGCGCGCCCTCCGCGCCGGTTTCGCCCCCGCAAAGATCCAGCTCACGAGCCAGGCGCCCTCGAAGAACCTCGCGGCCCACATCGAGCGCGGCGTGCTCTACAACGCGTGCTCGCTTCTGCAGCTCGAGAACTTCGGCAAGGCCTGCCCCGGCCGCGAAGTTTCTATTCGGATCAACGCGGGGCTTGGAAGCGGCTCGACGAACCGCACGAACGTCGGCGGGCCGGGATCGAGTTTCGGCATCTGGCACGAGCGGCTTGGAGAAGCGCGTGACCTCGCCGCGAAACACGGCGTGAAAATCACGCGCCTTCATTCCCACATCGGCAGCGGGACGGACCCGGTGGTGTGGAAACGCGTCGCGCGCATGAGCCTCGGGATCGCAGGTCAGCTCCCGGACGTGAAGGTCCTGAACCTCGGCGGCGGCTTCAAGGTCGCGCGCATGCCAAACGAGAAATCCACCGACCTGCAGGACATCGGCGAAAACGTCCGCCAGGAGTTCATGGAGTTCCGGCAGAGGACGGGAAGAGCGCTCCACCTCGAGATCGAGCCCGGCACCGCGCTCGTCGCCAACGCCGGCTGCGTCGTCGCTTCCGTCATCGACGTCGTCGACACCGGAAAGGGCGGCTACCTCTTCGCCAAGCTCGACACCGGCATGAACGAGGTCACGCGCCCGTCGCTCTACGGCGCGCAGCACCCGATCGACGTCCTCGCGGCGGAAGAGCGTCCCTCGGCGAAGGTCGTCTTCGTCGGCCCCTGTTGTGAGTCGGGCGACATCCTCACTCCGGCCCCTTCCGACCCCGAAGCCCTCGCCCCGCGCGACGTCCCCCGCCCGAAGACGGGTGACCTCGCCGTCGTCGGCGGCGCCGGCGCGTACTGCGCCGCGATGTCCACGCTGAACTACAACTCCTACCCGCAGGCCCCCGAAGTCATGCACGAGAATGGCGCGCTTCGGCTCGTGCGGAAGCGGCAGACGTTCGAGCAGATGCTCGCGAACGAGTGCAGCGAGTAGCGGCTACTGCGCCACCGGCTCTACGAACCAGATCGACCCCTTGAGCGCGTGCATCCGGATTCCTGCGCTGATCCAGAGCTGTTCCCGCAGCTCGCGGACGGTGTAGGAGCCTTCGGGAAGCGCGATGAGGGTGGATTCGTCCCAGGTGACGTCGTCCATGGACGCGGAGAGGTTGCAGGCGTTCGCAATGTGCATGATCACGACGGCCGGCAGATACAGACCGCTGTGAATGACGACTGGCTGCCGGTCGAGTTTCTTCAGCTGCTCGAGACCCTGGTACCACTCCCTCTCAGTCCACTCGCGCGTCAGGAATCGACCGGCGTCCAGCGCATCGGCCTCGCCCCGCAAGCAAATCAGGACGGCGCCGCGGCGCGCGGCGACGTCCAGTCCGGCGCGGACAAATGCCACACGGGCGCAGGAAGAAATCGTGTCACCCTCTTCCGGAGGCGGAATACGAAGCGCCGGTGCGTCCTCAGCCCGGACAAGCGCCTCCTCCGAATACTCGACGCTCATTCCGGTCGTCTCGCTGAGCCAGGTCGCAACTTCCCGTACGCTGAGGTTCCCGGCAGGAGGGGAAGTCGCGGGACGTTCGAGAGCGAGCCACGCGCGTTCCGTGGCGTCGGGGGCTTCGCCGCGGAGCGCTCTGAGGATCCGGACGAGCGGCCACGTCTGCGGCCACTCCGCCTGTCGCGGACTGCGGGTCACGTAGCCGCGGTGATTCCACTCCGAGGGGACCACGGAAAGCCCCGCAGAGATCGCCGTGGAGCGAAGCGCGTCCGCCAGGCTTTCATCTGGACCGGGTGCGCGGACCGGCTTTTCGCCTGAGATATCCCGGTCCAGCATAAGGGCCCAACCGCTCTTCTTCTGGATCGTCTGGAGGAGCAGGTCGAGCGTTCGAGCCTCGGGATCCGTCTCTTGGATTTCGAGCGCCTGCCAGAGTTGCCGTTCGGAGCGCATCAATCGGGAAGTCCACAGTTCTGTCGGTTTCCGGTCTTTCAACGGCAGACTGACGCGCGGATGCAGCCCGTTGACATACTCGAACGACTTCCAGTCCTTGAATCCAGCGGGCGGAGGGAGGTCCGGAGCGGGAAGCGGGCAAGGAGGAGCCGGAATCGGGAGCCCAGGTCCGATCCACGCCTGCTTCGATTGGGCCACGAGGACGAAGAGCCCTACCGCGCACAAAAGAGCCGGCGCGAATGGCAGCAAGTCCAGGATTCGCCGCTTCACACCGCGGATTATGCCACCTCGGACGTCCCGGCCATTAGCGGCTTTCCACCATCACGTGCTCCAGCGTCCGGATCGCTTCGGCAAACCACGTGAGGAGTGTTTCCCAGCCGGGTGGGAGGTCCCAGGTCCAGACGAAGCGCGGGGCGCCGGGGCGGGCGTCGAGGCGGAGGAAGGAGATTTCGCTGGCGGTGGGGGACCAGGGCGGGGTTTCGGCGGGGAGGGGGAGGGATTCTGTGGAGGCGAGGAATTCGGAGAGGGAAGCGCGGGGGTAATTGACGTCGCGGACGGCGAGGGTGGGTTTGGTGGGGCGGGGCAGGACGCGGTCGGGGAAGGGCTCTGCGAAGGCGGCGAGGTCGGAGACTCGGTCCCAGGCGATTTCGCGGATGAGGACGGAGGGGCCGGGGGTGTCGAAGACGGACCAGGCGCGGTGGGCGCCGAACGCGGGGAATATGCCGAGAGAGATGAGGGGGCGCGCGACGATGGGGGGCGCGGAATCCCAGGGGCGGTCGAGCGCGAACTGGGCGTCGATTTCGAGGGCGGCGAAGGCGACTTCGGGGTCGGGTTCGGTCACGACTGGATTGTGCGCCTGCGGGGAGGTGTCCGCAAGGAAAGGGGTTGAGCCACCGCGCGGCAGAGCCGCAACCAGTAGCATGCGGTTGCCGCATAATCGGGAGAAGGCCTGCTGCGGGGACCCACCCGCACTTAACGTCAACCACAGAGGTCACAGAGAACAGCAGAATCTTTTTTTCTCTGCGCGCTCTGTGGTTCAAGCACCGGTCCGGTCATCCCCTATTCCAGAATCCGTCGCCCAAGCGCCGACTCAATCAATTCGGTGGCCAGCACCGCCGTCCGGTTCCGCTCATCCAGAATGGGATTCACTTCCACCAGGTCCATCGAGCTGATCCGGTGCGTCTCCGCCACCATCTCCAGCGCGAGATGTGCTTCCCGCGCCGTGATTCCTCCCGGCACGGGCGTCCCGACTCCCGGCGCCTCATCGGGATCGATCACGTCCATGTCGAAACTCAAGTGGATGTGATCGCACCCCGCGAAATGCGCCATGGCCTTCTCGATCACCGCGGGCATCCCGTACCGGTCGACCTCGTGCATCGTGAAGACGTGGATCCCGCTCGCGCGGATCGCTCGCTTCTCCAGCGGGTCGAGGTCGCGGATCCCGATCTGCACAACGTGCTGCGCATTAATGCGGCTGGCCGGGTCCTCGTTTTTCACGAGCGACTCGCGCCCGCGGCCGAGCGCCGCCGCCATCGGCATCCCGTGGACGTTCCCGCTCGGGCTCGTCTCCGGCGTATTGAAATCGCCATGCGCGTCCATCCAGAGCACGCCCACATTTTTCCGCACGCGCGTCACGCCCCACAGCGACCCCACCGCGATCGAATGGTCGCCCCCCAGCACCACCGGGAAGAACCCCTCCTTCAGCGCCTTCGCCACCGCGTCCGCCAGCATCTTGTTCGCCTTCACGATCTCCGGCAGATACTTCGCCGTCGGGTCCTTGATGATCCGGCTCTCGGGGATCGGCACCGGAATGTCCCCCGTGTCCTCCACCTTGTGCCCGATCTTCTCCAACCCCTCTTCCAGATTCGCATACCGGATCGCCGACGGACCCATGTCGACGCCGCGCCGGTCCCCGCCGAGGTCCATCGGTACGCCGATGATGCGGATCTTCATGGCGGACTACTTGTGCGCCGCAACCGGGCGAGCCTCCACGGGCGCGCTTGCTCCCACGCTCCACGTCGCGAGCCTCGCCAGCGGCTGCCAGTAGATGCCGAAGAGGATCGTCGGGACGAGGCAGACGAAGAGCATGATGCCGAAGTGCGAGCCGATGCGGAGCGGCACGACGTCGCCTGCGCGGCGCGGAATCCCCTCGAGGTACATCGTCTTCACGACGCGCACGTAGTAGTAGAGCGACACGGCGCTGTTGAGCGCGGCGACGACCGACAGCCAGACCCAGCCGTGCTCGACGAGCGCGGCGAAGAGGTACACCTTGCCGACAAAGCCCGCGAGCGGCGGCAAACCGGTGAGCGAAAAGAGGAACGCGGCCATGCAGAAGCCGAGGAAGGGCGCGCGCCAGCCGAGGCCGCGGAAGTCCGAGATTTCCTCGCCGCCGCCCGCTTCCGAGACCGCGATGACGCACAGGAAGGCGCCGAGGTTCATGAAGACGTAGGTCGCGATGTAGAAGAGCATCGCCATGAGCCCGGAGCCGTGCATCACGACGAAACCGAGCAGGATGTACCCGGCGTGCGCGATCGAGGAGTACGCGAGAAGGCGCTTCACGTTCGTCTGCTTGTACGCGGCGAGGTTTCCGATGGTCATCGTCACGACGGCGATGACGGCGACGAGGGTGGTCCAGCCGGGGTCGCCGATGGGGATCCACTGGCCTTCCGGCCGGGAGGCGACTTCGGGGCGGGCGAGGATGGAGTAGAAGAGGCGGATGAGGATGGCGAAGCCGCCGGCCTTCGAGGCGGTGGACAGGTACGCGGTCACCGCGGTCGGCGAGCCTTCGTACACGTCGGGCGTCCACATGTGGAACGGCGCGGCCGAGATCTTGAAGCCGAGGCCGATGAGGACGAGCCCGAGCATCAGGCTGATCGACAGGACGTCGGCGCGGCCGCTTGCGATCGCCGCGGAAATCCCCTGGAACGACGTGGTGCCGCTGAGGCCGTAGAGGAAGGCGAGGCCGAAGAGCATCGAGCCGGAGGCGGTGGCGCCGTAGAGGACGTACTTGAGTGACGCCTCGCTGGACCCGCGGTCGCGCTTGTAGAAGCCGGCGAGGATGTAGGACGGGATCGAGAGGGTTTCGATCGCGACGACCATGCCGACGAGGTCCGTGACCCCCGCCATGAGAAAGATCCCGAGCGTGGTGACGAGGAGCAGCGTGTAGAACTCGCCTTCCCCCTGCGACTCGATCCGCCGCACTTTCGCCGCGAACAACGCGATCATGAACGAGCAGACGCCGGCGACGAGCTTGAAGAACATGGAGAACGGGTCGACGACGAAGGAATCGGCGAAGAGGAAGACGCGGGCGCGCTGCTTGGTCTCGAGCTCGAAGTACGTCAGGATCACCATGAGCAGCGTCGCCCCGAGGCCGGTCGCCGCGAGGCGCGCGACGAGGCCCTTCCGGTCCTTCGGTCCCCCGATGTCCAGCGCGATGACCGCGCCCAGGGTGACCGTGAGAAGGATCTCAGGGGTCAGGAACGACAGGTTTTCGACGACGCCGAGTTGCAAGGGGACTTTCGCCTATTTCGGGTAGTGAGCGATGAACGCCTGGAGTTCCGACATCGACTTGTTCATGAGGTCGAACACCGGCTGCGGGTAGCAGCCCGACAGGACCACGAGGATCGCGAGCGGGATAAGGCAGAACATCTCGCGGCCGTTGATCTCGGTCACATGGTGGTACTGCTCGGTGTAGATCTTGTTCTTCTCGCCGAGGAACATCCTTTGAAGCGCCCACAGGTGGAATGCGGCGCCGAGGAGGATGCCGAGGGTTGCGAACATCGTAAGCCTGTGGAACGACGGCGTGCCGTTCTGCCAGGCGCCGATGAAGCACATCGCTTCGCCGATGAATCCGCACAGGCCGGGAAGGCCGAGCGACGCGAAGAACGCGAACGCCACGAACCCCGAGTAGACCGGCACGATCGTCGCGAGCCCGCCGAAACGGCTGATCCAGCGGTGGTGGACGCGCTCGTAGATGACGCCGACGCAGAGGAACAGCATCGACGTGATGAGCCCGTGCGCGAACATCTGCATCATCGCCCCGTTGAACCCGGCGGTCGTCATCGCGCCCATGCCGAGCAGGCAGTACCCCATGTGGCTGACCGACGAGTACGCGACCATCTTCTTCAGGTCGTCCTGCGCCATCGCGCAGAGCGCCCCGTACACGATGTTGATCACCCCCAGCACCGCGATGAACGTCGCGTACTTGTTCGCCATGTCGGGGAGAAGCGGGAAGGCGATCCGGAAGAGGCCGTACGTCCCCATCTTCAGCAGGATGCCTGCCAGGATGACGGAGATGGCGGTCGGCGCTTCGACGTGCGCGTCCGGCAACCACGTATGGAAGGGGAAGACCGGCACCTTGATCGCGAAGCCGACGAACAGCGCGAGGAAGCAGAGGTCGCGCACGCCTTCGAGCAGCAGCGAGCCGCTTCGCGCATCCTGGTTCCGCAGCACGAGCAGATCAAACGTGTGCCTGTTCGTCACCGGGTCGGTGACGTTGAAGTAGAACACCAGCATCACGACCAGCATCAGCACGCTGCCGACCAGGGTGTACATGAAGAACTTGATAGCGGCGTACTCCTTGCGCGGGCCGCCCCAGATCCCGATCAGGAAGTACATCGGCAGGAGCATCACTTCCCAGAAGACGTAGAACAGGAAGAAGTCCATCGCGCAGAACACACCCATCATTCCCGTCTCGAGCAGCAGGAACAGCGCGAAGTACCCCTTCACTCCCTTGCCGATTTCCCAGCTCGCGAAGATGCAGATGAAAGAAATCAGCGCAGTGAGCAGCACCATCACGACGGAAATCCCGTCCACCGCCATCGAGTACTGGATGTTGAACATCGGGATCCAGTCCGCTTTTTCCACGAACTGCATCGCCGCCGTGTTGCGGGCGAAGCCCTTCCAGAGAAAGAAACCCAGGAAAAGCGGGACGCCCGCGGCGCACGCCGCGATGCACTTGACCATCTCGTCCTTCCCCTTCGGGAGGCACAGGATGATCAGTGCCCCCAGGAGCGGGACGAACGTCATGAGCGACAGGAGGTGGTTCACCTTCGGGACTCCCTATTTGCCGGGCTCAACGACCGCCGTCGGGCGGCTGCGGAAGTGTTTCCAGTTCGAGACGATGTGGAACCCGCCGACGAGCAGGAGCGCGCCGGCGAGGGACCAGGCGAGGTAGGTCTTGATGCGGCCGGTCTGGAACCGCGAGAGGGCGGCGCCGGCGGACTGGACGACGTCCGCGGTGCCGTTGACGGCGCCGTCGACGACTTTCTGGTCGAAGAGGCCCGAGACGCTGGACCACATGAGGACGACGTGGCCCCACGCGTTGACGAAGAAATCGACGACCTTGAGGTCGAAGCGTCCGCAGGTGTGGGCGAAGCGGAGACATGGGGCGACGAAGAAGTTCTCGATGAACTCGTCGATGTAGTACTTATTGAGGAGGATGCGGTGCGCCCCTGGCACGGCCGCGGCGATCTTCGGGGCGGAGATCCGACCGGCGATGTAAGTGAGGTACGACAGGAAAATGCCGGTGCCGGCCACGAAGAGCGAGAGGAACATGGCGATCAGGTGGGCGTGGTGCTTCTTGTGTCCTTCGTGGACCAGCGGATCGCTCGCGAGCCGTTCCCCGCGCTGCTCTTCCACCAGGGCGACATGAAGCGGATCGTGGTACGGATTCTTGGCCGAGAGGGGCTTTTCCTCGGCGTGAGTGACCGCGTGGGCCGTGGGGTCATCGACATGGATTCCCGCCACCTGCAGGGCCTGGTTTGCGGCGGATTCGGGCGGGCCCACGAGATCTGCGAACGGCGCGTAGTGGCTGGTGACGGCAAGCGTGCCCAGCACGACGAGCGGCGCGGCCATGACCCAGGGCGACTCGTGGGCGTGCTCGAATTTCTCCGGCACCTTCGGCGCGCCGAAGAACGTCATGAACACGAGGCGGAACATGTAGAACGCGGTGAGGCCTGCTCCCACGAAAGCGAAGATCACGACCGGCCAGAGAGACGGGTGGTTGCCGGCGGCGTAAAGCAGGTCTCCCAGGATTCCGTCCTTCGAAGCGAAACCGGAAGTAAAAGGCACCCCCGCGATGGCGAGCGTCGACGCCAGCATCGCCCAGAACGTGATCGGCATCTTCTTGCGCAGACCGCCCATCTCGCGCAGGTCCTGCGTGTGGACCGCGTGGATGACGCTTCCGGCCCCGAGGAAGAGGCACGCCTTGAAGAACGCGTGGGTCCAGAGGTGGAAGAAGCCGTTGGTGTACGCAGCGGCGCCGAGGCCCATGATCATGTAGCCGAGCTGAGACACGGTGGAATAGGCGAGGACCTTCTTGATGTCGTAGGCGCACAGAGCGATGGTTGCGGCGAAGATCGCCGTGAAGCCGCCAAACCAGGCGATGACGATCAGGCAATTCGGCGTGAAGACCGGGAACATGCCAGATATGAAGCGGGAACTGCGCCGATTTGCCGATCGCGCCGCAGAAGAGCAGGCAGCCGGCGGTGGTGAGGAGCCCGATCGACGCTTCCGGCGAGAGGTTGAGGAGGCGCCTGCACTCGGGGACCCATTGGCCGGCAATGTCCGCGAACAATCCCGTGTACGTGATTTCCCCGGTCACGAAGAACAGGATGAGGATGCCGAGGAACATCCCGATATCGCCGACGCGGTTGGTGAGGAACGCCTTCTTCTGCGCGTCGGCGGCGGACTTCTTCTCGAACCAGAACCCGATCAGCAGGTAGCTCGAGAGGCCGACCAGCTCCCAGAACATGTACAGCGCGAACAGGTTGTGGCAGAGGATCAGCCCGAGCATGGAGAACGTGAAGATCGAGAGATAGGCGAAAAATCGAGGGTAGCGCGGGTCGTCCGCCATGTACCCGATCGAGAAGATGTGAACGAGCGTCGAAACGAGCGTGACGACCACGAGCATGATCACCGTGACGTTGTCGATCAGCATCCCCATCGGAATCCTGAACGCCGTAGTTTCCGGGCCGCCGGGATGAGCGCGGCCGAGGAGGGCGATCCACTCGATCTCGTGGACCTTCTGGAACTGCCAGTCGTATATCCCGAGCATCCGCCCGAACATCATGAGCGAGATCGCGAGCCCGACGGCGACCGCGCCCGTCGAGACCCAGTCGCCGCGACGAGGGAGCTTGCTCCCGAAGAAGATCTGCACGAACGCCGCGAGAAGCGGCAGGCACAGCACCGTCAGTGCGGGCCAGGGCGTTTCGAACAGGTCGTTCAGGTCGATCGCCGTCGCGCCGATCAGGAGATGGCCGGTGCGCCCGACGTTGAAGCAGAACCCGCCTAGTGCGACGCCGGCGCACAGAACCGCCAGGCCGATCGACCATCCGGCGGGCTGGAAGTGCGTCGCTTCCGCGTGCCCGGACGCACCATGGCCCCCCGCCCCGTGGGCGGCCGCGCCATGACCGTGATCGTCGTGCCCGTGGCTCATTTAGCCCTTCATCGCCGTCACCTCGTCGACGTCCACGTCGCCGAGGTTGCGATAGATCCCCAGGATGATGGCAAGCGCCACCGCGGCCTCCGCGGCGGCGAGGATGATCACGAACGCAGCAAAAACGTTCCCGCCGATCCACGCCGCGCCGTAGACGTGGTGCGCCGCTTCCCCCTGCAGCGGAAACTCGATCGACGTCGGCCCGAGCGTCGCGGGGGACCTGACGAAGCGGGAGAAGGCGACGAGGTTGATGTTCGCGCTGTTGAGGACGAGCTCGACGCCCATGAGCACCGAGACGGCGTTTTTCCGCGTCAGGATCGTGAACACGCCGGTCGCGAACAGGAACGCGCCGATGAGCAGGAACCACTCGAGGTTGGCGACGGGCATCACGGCTTCTCCTTCTCGCGCCGCGCGAGGTAAGCGGCGCCGATCAGCGCGCCGAGGAGGAGGACGGAAGAGGCTTCGAAGGGCAGCAGGTATTTCCCGACGAACGCCTTCCCGATCTCGCCGGTGGTCGGGGAGGCAGTGCGTTCCACGACGTCCCACTTCGTGTAGATCGAGACGTAAGCGAGGGCGAGGAAGATGAACCCGGCGATCGCCGCGCCGATGATCGGGTTGGTCGTCTCGTTCGAGAGGTTGATGTCCCGGATCTTGTGCGTGAGCATGACGCCGAACAGGATCAGCACGAGGATGCCGCCGACGTAGACGAGCAGTTGCGCGGCGGCGATGAAGTCCGCGTCCAGGAACGCGTACAGCCCTGCCACGCCGAAGAAGGTCAGCAACAGCGCGTAGGCGCTGTAGACGATGTTGCGCGACGCCGCCACGATCAGCGCGCTGCCGCACGTCATCGCCGCGAACGCAAGAAAGACGTACGCGGCCGGATCGCCCAGGCGGATCCCGAGGGCTGCGATCATTTGTGCCCCTCCGTGACGGCGTCCTTCTCCGGCCCGAGCGCCATCTCCATCCGCACCATCCTGACCCCGCACATCAGCACGAACCACACCAGCGCGATCGGGATCAGCACCTTCCAGCACACGTTCATCAGCTGGTCGACGCGATAACGCGGAAGCGTCCACCTCATGTGGATCATCACGAGCACGAAGAAGTACGACTTCGCGAAGAACCAGAAGAACCCTTCGCCGAACCGCAGGATCATCCCGAGGTTCCCCATCGGCCCGAACAGCGCTTCCGTGAACTGAACCGGATACGGCGGAAGCGGCCCGCCGAGGAACATCGTCGTCGCGATCGCGCCGACCGCGAACATGTTCGAGTACTCCGCCATGAAGAAGAACGACCAGCGGAACCCCGAGTACTCGGTGTGGTACCCGGCGACGAGCTCGGATTCGCCTTCGACCAGGTCGAACGGCGTGCGGTTGACTTCCGCGCATCCGCCGATGAAATAGACCACGAACGGAACCAGCATCAGCCCGCAGTACCGGAACGCGTACCAGCCGAGCAGCCCCGCCTTCTGGATGCCATAGCCGCTTCGCTGCGCGTCCACGATGTCCGCCATGTTCATCGTGCCGGCGAGCATCACTGCGGTCATGAGCGCGATCGCGACCGGAATCTCGTACGAGACGATCTGCGCCGCGGCGCGCATCCCGCCGAGCAGCGCCCACTTGTTCGCGCTTCCCCAACCCGCCATGAGAATCCCCGGCACCACGATCGAGCTGATCCCGAGGATGTAGAAGATGCCGATGTTGAGGTTGACGGCGCGGAAGTGGAACGAGACCGGGAGCACGGCGAAGGCGGCGAAGGAGCCGGCCATGATGACGTAGGGGGAGGCGCGGAAGAGGAGCTGGTCGGCCTGGGACGGGATGATGTCTTCCTTCGTGAACAGTTTCAGCCCGTCCGCCGCGAACTGCAGGAGCCCGCCGGGGATTTTCGACCCGATGAACTTGATCGGCTGCACGTCCGCCAGTTTTGCAAGCCCGCGCGTAATCGGCAGCGCCGAGAGCATGCTGCGGAACCCAACCCGGTTCGGGCCCCAGCGGTACTGGGCGCGCCCCGCGAGGCGCCGCTCGATGTAGGTGCTGATCCCCGTCAGCGGCGCGACCAGCGTGTTCAGGATCCCGAACGCCACGATGAACACGAGCAGCCCGTACAAAATCCAGTCCGGCCAGCCCTTGGTGAAGGGCATCACGTCATGCGCAAAGGTAAGGAGCGGATGCACCTACACCGCCTCCTTCTTCGAGGGCGTCCGCGCCACCTTCTCCGCCGGCGACAGGTGCTTCCGGAACGTCTTGACCCACTCCAGGTCGCCCTTAGCCCAGATGTACGCCAGCCCGAGCGCCAGGATGCCTACGAAGATGAGCATGTCCCAGAACAGGGTCATCCGGTAGTAGGGGTAAAGTTCCGTGAAGACGCGCGCCCACGGGAACAGCAGGACGATTTCCACGTCGAACACGATGAACACCAGCGCCATGACGTAGAACCGGATATTGAACCGGATGGACGTCCCGCCGACGGGCTCTTCGCCGCACTCGTAAGGCGACAATTTGGCCGCGCTGGGCTTGTTGGTGCGCAGGAATTTCGACACGAAACGCTGCGCGGTCATGCCGATCAAAACGAAGCCGACGGCCAGCACCAGGTAGATGAGGACGCCGACGTAATCGTAGCGCATGCTTTGGTTTCCGACGAAGAGGCGTGCCGCAGGTCGGGGCGGGATTCTATGGGGGGCGCCGAACAACGGTCAACAAAATGGACTGAAGCGGGCTGCGGTCCGGCGCCGACGTTAGAGAAATGGCGAAGTGGAGATTCTTGAGGGTTACACGGAGATCACGGAGTTCACGGAGGACACGGAGAACCGGGGAGGCCGAAGGCGCCCCAAGCTCAAATCCTTGCCTTGTCTCTGTGTGCTCCGTGATCTCCGTGCACTCCGTGTATCAAAAAGAACCTATGCTCTTAGACGCCCAC
>WSZJ01000142.1:0-1336 GCA_009773755.1 Planctomycetota bacterium
ACTGCGACGTGGCGATGACGTTTCACAAGCGGCGGAATGTGGCGATCTGCCACCACTGCCATGCGGAGGTCGAGCCGCCCGACCGCCGCCTCGCCGAACGCCGCGCGAATTTCCTCCTCGACTCGCTCCGTGCCCAGCCCCAGGAACTTGATCCCCGGCACCCGGCACGCCGGGCACGCGACCGGCGGCTCGACCTCCGCATGGCAGTGGTGGCAGATCGCCACATTCCGCCGCTTGTGAAACGTCATCGCCACGTCGCAGTGCGCGCACCGCAGCACGAACTTGCACGAGGTGCACAGCAGCACCGGCGAGAAGCCGCGGCGGTTCAGGAAGAGGATCGTCTGCTCGCCCTTCGCGACCGCGTCTTTCACCGCCGCCTCCAGCTTGCGCGAAAGCACCGGGATCTTCCCCTGGATCCCCCGCTCCTGCGCCATGTCGACGACCTCCACGGGCGGAAGCGGCCTGTCGTTGACGCGCTGCGTCAATCGCAGGAGTTCATATTTCTTCTCCTGCGCGTTCCGCCACGACTCCAGCGCCGGCGTCGCACTCCCCAGCACGATCACCGCCTTCTCCAGCTGCGCCCGCTTCACCGCCACGTCCCGCGCGTGGTACCGCGGCTCGTTCCCCGCCTTGTAGGACGTCTCGTGCTCCTCGTCGACGACGATCACGCCGAGGTCCGGAAGGGGCGCGAACACCGCCGAACGTGCGCCGATCACCACGTCCGCGCCGCCGGCCTTGATCCGCTTCCACTGGTCCAGCCGCTGCGCGTCCGTCAGGCGGTGGTGCATGACGGCGAGGCGGGAGAAGCGGGCCGAGAAGCGCGAGATCGTCTGCGGCGTGAGGGCGATTTCCGGGACGAGGACGAGAGCTTTTTTCCCGGCCGCGACGGCCTGCGCGATGACGCGCAGGTAGACCTCTGTTTTGCCGCTGCTCGTGACGCCGTGCAGCAGGTACGGCTTGAACCCGCCGAAGCCCGCGATGATGGAGGCGATCGCCAGTTCCTGCTCGCGGTTCGGGACGGGGGGTGGAGTCGTGGAGGGCGGGTGAGCCAGGAGCGGATCGGCCGCGTCGATCTCGCGCCGTTCGATCGCGACGAGCCCCTTTTTCGCGAGCGTGGCGATCGGGGAAGCGCTGATCGAGAGCCTTTCCTCCAGATCCGCGACCGCGACCGGCTGCGCCGATTCCAGGAGTACTTCCAGCACCTGCGACCACTTCGAGTTCGTCGATCGCAGCTCGTCGATGTTTTTCTTTGCAACCGCCGTTTCTACCGCCAGCCGCGCCACGTTCTCGAACCGCCGCGCCCCCGTCCGGCGAACGGGCGCCGGCAGCGCGGCCA
>WSZJ01000142.1:1432-30278 GCA_009773755.1 Planctomycetota bacterium
GACGACCCGCGAGCCAATGGGGACCGACACGCCTTCGGGGATGAGATATCCGAAGGCGTGGTTGAGAGGGACGGGGACTACGACCTGGGCGAACATGGGGGAGGGCCTGCGGTGGGTGGGGGGGTCACGTCGAACAACGAAAGGAAAAACGAAAAAGCAAAAACGAAAAGCCCTGATTCGGAAGCGAGCATGGTCCTACGGCTCCTGGGGGAAAGCAACGCCCATCAGATCCGGAGGTGTCTGATCCCGATCCCTATCCCCATCCCAATCCCGCCCCATCCCCACCTTTCCATCCGTTCCCCTGCCTGTGCCGTTTTCACAGGTTCATGCAATGACAGATTTCCCCCAACACCCGCCTCCATCAATCGTTAAATAGTTCCCATGCCTCGCGCCTGCGGTCTAGAGCTCACCCCCACGACCCTTCGCGCCGTCGTTGTCGACGGATCGCCGAAGGGCTGGCGCGTTACTGCGTATGCGGAGAAGGAAATTCCGCCGCCGGCCGAAGGGGTCGATCCCAAGGAAGCGTACGCGAAGGAAGTCGCGGCGTTCATCGTCGAGGCCAAGCTGCCTCGCGGTGTGCTGATCCCGTCGTTGGCCGCCGCGCACGCGACGATCCGCGAGGTCTCGCTTCCGTTCGGCTCCGACGAGCAGTTGCGCAAGACGGTGAAGTTCGAGCTGGAGAGCCACTCGCACGCGATCGACGTCGAGCAGGTGGTGGTGGATTTCGTAAGGGTGGACCAGAAGGAGAAACAGACGTACCTGCTGGCGTTCGCGGCGGAGAAGAAAGATGTGAAGGCGCGGATCGACCAGATGACGCTGGCCCGGATCGATCCGCCCTCCATCGACTTCGACGCGACGGCGGCGCTGAACGCGATTCTGAATTCGGGCGGGCTGAACGGGACGGACGCGTTCGTAGCGCTGTACGCGACGCGCGCCGGGTGTTTCCACTACTTCGTCAGCGGCGGCCTCAAACTGCTGCGCGTGCTGCCGCTCGGGTCGGCGGAGGACGGATTTGAAGGGAAGGCGTCGGCGGAGGTCGGGCGGACGCTCTTGCGCGTGTCGAGCGGGCAGGATCTGCCGGAAGTGCTGGTCTGCGGCGACGCGGACGACTTGCCGGGTCTCGCGGCGCGGATTGCGCGCGAGACGGGCGTGAAGGCGCGGGCGATCGAGCTCATGCCGGAAGGGCTGGAGTTCGAGGGCGCGGAGAAGGCCCGCCGTGCCGGCGGAGCGGCGCTGGGGCTTGCGCTCAAGGGGATCGGCCTCGATCGCGTCGGGATCGACCTGCGGCGCGAGGAATTCACGTACGAGCGCAAGACGGACCAGCTCAAGCGCGCCGTCGCGATGCTGCTCCTCATGGTGAACATCTTCCTCGGCCTCTGGGCGTACAAGGCGTGGGCGGATCGCGGATTCGTACAGGGCCGCACGAAGGACCTCATGGCGGTCGAGCGCAAGATGTGGAAGGACCTCTTCCCCGAGGAGAAGGAGCCTGCAAAACCGCTGGAAGCGTTCCGCAGCCGCAAGGCGGAATGGCAGGAATCGCAGGGCGGCGGCGGGCATCCCGTGCCTGTGTCCGCGCTGAATTACTGGGCGATGTTGTTCAATAAAATCCAGGTCCAGAACAAGTTCTTCATCAGCACGCTGACGGTAAGTGCGGCGCCCGGGCAGGCGCAGATCAAGCTGGGCGGGACGGCCGATCCCGCGCCCGAGGTGGAGCGGATCTGGACGGCCATCCGGACTGAAAAGGCGTTCGCGAATGCGAAGGCCCCGGCGACGACGCTGGACAAGGGGATGTGGAGATGGGACATGGATATCCCGCTTGTGACGGAGGAGAGTCCGAAATGATCTTGAACCCTTCGAGTCTTCGCTCCCCTTGCTCCCCTTCGACTCCCTTCGGTCGCTCAGGGTTCGTCCGCTCGCTTCGCTCGCGGCGAAGCGGCGGGGTCGACTTGATGCTTTTGGCTTGCGTGGTCCTGGTGCTTTCCGGGGCCGGCGCCGGAGGCTACGCATACATGCTGCAGCAGGAGGCCGGTTCACTGGAGCGGCAGCTCGCGCAGTCGGAGAAGGACCTCAAGGCGGTCGTCGGCCTGCGCGACGACATCCGCGACATCAAGCTGAGCGGCGGTTCGCTGGCAGAAAGCGAAAAGGACACGATCCAGACGTTTTTCCACGAGACCGCGAAGGAGCACCGCTTCACGATCACGCGCATCGCCCCGCAGACGACCGTCTACAGGTCCACATGGAATGAGCAGTCGTACCGCCTCGAAATCAAGAATGTGACGCGGCAGCAACTCGGAAATTTCATCGCGGACGTCGAGCTGAAGAAGCCGTTCCTGAAGTCGAAGGAAATCCGGGACGTGAAGTTCGACGATAGCCACGCGATCCAGAACGTCGCCGTGATTTTTTCTCACTACCAGCGAATCCGTAAATGAGCGTCGTCTCCCGTCTGAAAGGGATGAAGAAGCGCTGGTGGGTGCTGCTGGGGACGGTGGCGCTGGGGTTTGTTGCCGGGCTCTGGCTGCTGGTGCGATGGGTGCAGTACCGCGCCTACCAGAACGTCGACCTCCTGGCGATTCTGCCGGACGAAGCGCAGGCGGCGATCCGGGTGCCGGGGCTGGCGGCGCGGTGGCCGGCGATGGCGAAGGCGCCGGCGCTCGTGGCGGTCGCGCGCGCGCGCAACCCGGGGCGCGTGGACGGCCCGCTGTCGATGGCGGAAATGGCCGAGCTGTTCGGCGGCTCGATGCCGGAGGACGAAGCCCGCGTGATGGAAGCCGCGGGTCGCGATTTCGCGGCCGCGTTCATGTACGGAAGCGGCTCGCAGGATTTCATCGCCGCCACGCGCGTCCCCTTCAGTTACTTCCTGTTCCAATCCTTCATCCGCCGCGCGGCGCCTCCGGAGGTCGCGCTCGAATTCCGGGGCGACATCCTGATCGCGGGATCCCGGCCGGACTGGGTGGCGACGGCGGCGGCGCGGGTCGAATCGGGCGACCGGGGGCGCGTCGCGCTCGAAATTGAGGCCGCCTCCTCCGACGGCGAACCCGCCTTCTGGATTGACCTCGCGGCGCTTCGCAAAGATCCGAAATACGGGCCCCGCTTCAAGGAGACGTTCAACTCGGTGCCGGTGCGCGAAGCCTTGTTCATGCTGGACCTCGAAGCGGCCCGGTCGATTACCGGGAAGCTGGTGCTGGAGGGCGCGCAAGCGCGGCTCCAGGGAACGGTGTTGCTTTCGCAGAAGCTCGACGCCCGGCTTGCGCACATGTACGCCATGCCTGACGGCGACCCCGGGTTCGCGGCGATGCTGCCGCCGAACACGTGCTATGCGACCGGGGCGAAGGCGGAAGCGGGGACGTCGTGGGACTTCCTGAAGAACCTCACGAAGCCGGAGAAGGGGACGAACAGGCGCAAGACGGTGAGCGAGGCTTTCGGAGATTTCGTTTCGAACGTGTACCTGTACCTGCATGACGGGATCGAGTCGTCGGAGGAGCACGGGAGCGCGAAGGAATTTCGCGCGATGTTCGACCGGGACGTGGCGTTCGCGCTGACGGCTGAAAAAGACGAGCCGTTCGTGGGGCTGACGCTGTTTGCGCGGGTGAAGGACGGCAAGGTGGCGCTGGAGAAGCTGTACCAGTACTTCTTGTGGCTGAACGAGGATCCGGAGAAGAAGGGCGACCCGAACGCGAAGTTGTTCAAGCTCCGTTCTGAAAACTACCGCGACCTTGATGTTCGAGTACTGGAAGGGCAGCACGACATCCTTGGCAAAGGTGCCGAGCCGGCATTTACGGTGGTCAACGACGTCCTGGTGCTCACCTCGAGCTTCTCGACGCTGAAACAGATCGCCGACGTCACCCTTGCCGGAGTCCCGGGATTCGCGGCGGGTTCTTCCGGAATGGAACTCAGCGCCGCCGCGCCTTCCGATGGACCGGCCTGGGCCTACGCCAATGTCCGCGCCCTTCGCACGTCCCTGGTCGCGATGAAGGACCTCGCCGCGAAGACCCAGGTGGAGCGAGAGGTCGAAGCGACAGGCGCCGCGAAGCTCCGCCAGAAGGTCGCGGAGAAGTTCCGCAAGTCGTGGGAAGCTTCGAATTCCGGTCAGGCGTGGGTCGAGGCGGCGCATGTGCTGGATATTGACGCCGCCTACAACGCCCACATCGAGTCGGAGAGGGCGCGCGTCGCCGCCGACATGGGGAAATTCGCGGGAAGGCTGGATCCCATTGCGGGGCTCGCGTTTGTGGTCCGCCAAGGGAAGGGAGATTCGCTGGAGTGGCGGGCGGTGCTGGCCGCCGAAAAGTAGGTGCCATCGCGACTTGCGGAATTCGTGCAGGAATGCGCGGCTTGAGGGCAGTCAATATTGCACGTGATCCGCGTGCAGGATTGTCCGAATCCTGCTAGCATTTCCCTCTTCATGACACCCCGCCCCTTCGACATCCTCCTGGCCCACGACAAGCCTGACAAGCTTGAGCGCTACCGCAACATGCTCCTGGAAGCCGGCGCAGGATGGGACGTGGAGACGGCGACCTGCGGCGAAGAAGCCGTCGAAAAGGCGGCCGGCGGCTCGTTTTTCTGCGTCGTACTCGACGTCCTCATGCCGAACACCCGCAAGGACGCCAAGGCCGGACTGGCCGACCAGGAAGGCGGCATCTGGGCCCTCGAACGCATCGCCCAGCACAAGCCCTTCTTACCCGTCATCATGTTCAGCCAGAAGGAACTCGACGACGACATCATCGACAAGGCACGGCGCCTGCGGATCTTCGACTACCTGATCCGCGAGGAGCCCCATTTCCAGTTCAAGTTCACGACTCGCGTCAAGAATGCGGAAGAGGTCTTCCACAATCGACTTGAAACGCTCGAGCAGAAGTCGGAGATCGTCTACAAGTCGGGACTGATGCAGGGAGTGTTGCTGGAAGCGCGGCGCGCGGCGCGAAGCGAGGCGCCAGTCCTGGTGGTCGGAGAGACGGGCACCGGCAAGTCGTTGATTGCCAAAGAGATCCATCGCTGGTCAAGCAGGAAGGACCGCACGTTTCTCGTCATGAACTGCGCCGCTCTCCCCGAGACCCTGGTCGAAAGCGAAATGTTCGGGCACATGGAAGGGGCATTCACGGGGGCGGTAAAGCGCCGCAAGGGCAAGCTCGAGGTGGCGGACAAGGGCACGCTCTTCCTCGATGAGATCGCCGACATGACGCTCCAGACGCAGGCGAAACTGCTGCGGGCGATCGAGGAGCAGGAATTCACGCCGGTCGGGAGCGAAGAAGCGAAAAAAGTCGACGTCAGGATTGTCTGCGCGACGAACAAGAATCTCGAGCAGATGATCAAGGACAAGACCTTCCGCGAAGACCTGTACTACCGCATCTGCTACGAGAAAATCGAAGTTCCACCGCTTCGCGAGCGCCCGGAGGACGTGGGGCCGCTGGTGCAGTTTTTCCTGGCGGCGCATTCACAGCGAACCGGCCGTCAGCTCTCGACCGACCCGAAGGTCGTGCAGCGGCTCCAGACGCTGACGCTCCGCGGAAACGTCCGCGAACTTCAGGGAATCCTGCAGGCCGGGATCAGTCGCATGGAAAAGAGCGAGTCGACGCTCACGGAATACCACCTGGAAAGCGAACTCTTTGAGGGAGGCCGGTCTTCTCCCGCGACGCTCATCCCTGACAAGGAAACTGTGCTCAAGTCGGTGCGCGCCGGAATCGATTTCAACAAGTCGGTCGAGGAATTCCGCGCGCTGCTGATCGACGCCGCGATGCAGGACGCCAACGGCGTCGGCGAGCGCGCGGCGAAAGCGCTGAATCTCAACGCGCATACGCTTCGACGGTACGTGCGGCAGAAAGGCGGGGGGGACCTGGGGGAGTCGTAACCCACTCCCGGACGCATTTTCCTTGCTGCGCCCATGCCGCCTCCGGAGACTCCTCGCCCACAGGGCATTTCCGGGGAGGTCTTTCATGAGGCAACTTGCACTCTCGTTCTGTCTTTGCGTCATTCTGGGCTGTTCCTCGGCCGGCGAAAAAGGGGCCCCTGCGCCGCTGACCGGCGATTCGAAGTTGAACCGGTGTTTCGCGGAGATGAAGGTCACGACCTGCACGGTCGGTGGTCTCCCGAGTTCAAAGGCCACCGCTTCCGTCAAGGCCCGCGCCTCCACCCGTGTCGCCGCGAAGGATGGCTCCACCGATCCGCACCACGCGAAAATCAAGGTGTACGACCCCGCCGCCGCCGAGCTCAAGGATCCCGACGCCGATGGCAACCTGCTCGTACCCGCGGGAGGCGCCCTGGTGGCGCTCGTGGGCAGCGGTGGCGCCGCGGTGTGGTTCCTGCACGACAAGCTGAAGGGCGGAAACGAGATCGACATCCCTTCCGGCGGCGATACACCCATTTCGGTGTCCACGAGCCGGCCCGCTGACCCCTCTAAGGTGAAAGTCACCGCAAAGACGCCGCGAGGAGAATTCGACTGCACGACGGTCGCGAGCACGGGGGAAGCGGTCTGCGCGCTCGCCCCCCTGACCCCGGAAGACGCGGGAAATGTGACGATTACGGCGACGGAAGCGGGCGAAATTGTCGGGAAGGAAGAAAGAACCGCGGTCTTCAACTCGATTCAGTTTGTACCCGAGACGATCGAGTCGGGGCAAACAGGGCAACTTATCGGGCAGTTCAGCCCTGCGGGACGGAAAGTCGAGGTCATCATCACCCTGCTCGGGGCGCAGACCCAGCCCACCCTGCTCCTGCCCGGCAAGATCCAGGGCGGACCCGGAAACTACTCCATCACCTTCACCGGCCTCTCCCATCAACTTTCCGCACCGCTTCTCACAGTTCAAGGGACGGATCAGCCCATTCAGGCCGCCGCCGAGGTGAAAGAGGTCAAATGAGAAGCGCTTCCAGCATTCAATTCTGCCTGGCTGTTCTCGGGATGGTTCTCGCGGGATGCAAGTCTTCGGATTCCAGCGAGGACCGAAAGGAAGGCGAAGCTCCGAAGCGGCCGCCGAAGGTCGCGACGATGTATGTTGAATCGAAAGGGGAGCCGCTGAATGTCGGCGGGAAGAAGGTCGAGAAATCGAACGAAGGCGGAAGCGCGAAGGGTGGGTTTTCACCGAAGGACTTGCTGATGCCGGGGATGTTCGTCCTCGTTTCCGGCGCGACGGCGCTGGGCGGGCCGCTTCTGATTAGGGCGTTGGACAAGGAAGATCGGCCGTCCGGCGGGATTGCCATCGCGAGCGGCGGTGCGGACGGAACCTTCGTTCCGGTTGAGACTTCCGGCGCGGGCTCAACATCCGGCGGGGTTAGCGGCACGGGAGGATCGGGAAGTTCAGGATCCGCGGCGCCCGGCGGCTCGTCCGCTCCCGATCCGGGCACCGTGACGGCGGTGTCGAAGGCAAGCGAATCCGCTTCCGCAACAACGCTGGCGGCGGGGACAGGAGTGGCGAGCACTCCCAGCTCCGTGCTGCTCTCGATGGGCTACGCAAGTGACTTCTCAGGACCAAGTTACATCTCAGGAAAGATGACATCGACGGGCAAGGAGATGTTTCATGGGATGGAAGTGCACATCTATACCTGGGACCTGACGGTTGACAAGACGAGCAGCGCTCGAAGCGGAAAAGTCGACGTCTTCGCGACTTTCACCGGGCTGAAGGCGGGCGATTCCGTGACCGTTTTCATCACCGTAACAGGTGATGCCACATTCACTTGCGATCACACCCCACTCGTCTCCACAGTTCCCCTGGGAGGCTTGGGGGCCAATTGGCTGTTCCTCCAGGTCCCCTACGAGGGTTCCCCGCCGCTCAAGATCTACTCCGTCACCTTTCTCCTTCCGGCTGCCTCTACTCCGATCAAACTCGGGTACCTGACCGTCGAAGGTGAGACCGATATCTTCGGCGAATCAACCGCCGAGGTAACAGTTCACTAACATTGCGTCCAGTTCCGCACTAAGGGCTGGCTTTTCCGCCCTCGCCGGACTACACTCTGTCCTTCGCAAGACTCGTGAGACCAAGAGGAAATTTGACGGAATGAAGAAGAAGTCCGCCGCGAAATCTCGCGCGCCAAGGGAGACGACAGACACACGCTGGGATCACCTCGCCCAGGACATCGTCAAGACCCTCTGCCGCCGTCGCCCCATCCTCGCAACACACCTCGGTATCCACGACCATGACGGCGAGCTCCCGGATCCCTCCCGCGAAGCCGTGCGCGAAGACATCCATCTCGCCCACCAATGGCTGAAGAGGATCGAAGCGTTCCCCACGCGGGGCCTCTCTCCCGACCGCGCTGTCGACAAGGCCGTCGCCGCCCAATGGTGCCGCCTCGAGCTCTTCGAACTCGAAACCTGCGAAACCTGGAGGCATCGCCCGGATGCCGCGCAGACAGCGGCTTACTCCGTGCTTCCGCTCTTCATCAATGAGTTCGCACCGCTCAACGAGCGGCTCGACAAGATCCACTCACGACTCGAAAAAATCCCGCACTTCCTCGAGCGCGCCCGTTCCCGCCTCGAGGAAGGTGTCACGCTCTGGGTCCAGGTCGCCATCGAAACCTGCGGCGCGGTCCCCGCTCTGTTCGAGCAGATCCGCGCCGCCGCTGAACGCTCGCTCGACCACGAGCGCTACCAGCACTTCTATGGCGCCACGCTCCGTGCCCGGACCGCCGTCCAGGACTTCGCCGACTGGCTGCGCCGCGAGGCGCTTCCAAGGTCGAAGCCTGAATTCGCGCTCGGGCCCGCGAGGTTCAAGGAACTGGTGAAGCTCCGCGAGCTGGGAGCTTCGCCGGAAGCGATCCGGAGTTACGGACGGAAGCAGCTCAAGAACCTGAAGGACCGGCTGAAGAAGCTGGCGGGCAAGGTGAAGCCCGGGGCGAAGCTGGCGGAGGTTTCGAAGGAGATCCGCGAGAACAGCCCGAAGACGTTCGAGGAGGCCCTGGCTGCGGTGCGCGAGCAGGTGCTGCGGAGCCGGCAGTGGGTGATCGACAACGAATTCGCCACGGTGCCGGACGGCGAATCGCTCGAGGTCGTCCCGACGCCTGCGTTTGCACGGCACCTGATGCCGTTCGGGGGCTACAACGCCCCGGCGCATTTCGACAGGGTCCAGCGCGGGTTTTACTGGGTGACTCCGGGGGACGCCGAACGTCTCAAGGAGCACAATTTTCCGAGCCTGATGAACATGTCGGTGCACGAGGGCTACCCCGGGCACCACCTCCAGTTCGTCAGCGCTCACGGAAATCCCAGCCCGATCCGCGCCGCCATGGCCGACGGGACGGAGTTCATCGAGGGATGGGCGCACTACTGCGAGGAAGCGGTGAAGGCGCGCGGGCTGGACAACACGCCAGCGGCCCTCTTCGTGCAGACGCAGGACATGATCTGGCGCGCCGCGCGGATCGTCATCGACGTCGAGCTCTCGAGCGGGCGGATGACGCCGGCCGAGGCGGTCGAAATGCTCCGCAAGGAGACCGGGATGGACCGGCTCGCGGCGGAAGCCGAGGTCAAGCGCTACACGATGTCCCCCGGCTACCAGCTGTCGTACCTGTACGGGAAAAAGCTGGTTCTCGAGCTCAAGACCTGGGCTTCGCGGAAAATGGGCAAGAGATTCACGGATCGCTTCTTCCATGACGCCCTCCTGCGCGCGGGATCGCTGCCGCTGGGCCTCATGCGGAAGGAGCTCGAGTGGCGGATCAAGGAGGCCCGGTCGAAACCGGTAGCGAACTAACCTGGTTTCACGAAGTAGCCGCACCCCGATAGTGGCCGGGTTGCGCTCTCCCTTTCCCTTTCCCGTTCCCTTTCCCGCGATCGACTGGACTCACCTTTCAGTGCGCGGGAAAGGGAACGGGAAAGGGAACGGGGAACGCCAACTCGACCCGGATCCCAATCGCGGTCTCTCCGTGAACCAGCGCATCTCAGGGACAGGCATTCGCCTTCCCGAACCAAGACTCACACCAGATTCATCGAAAGGACTTACATGTCAGACACAGGACAGAGCCTCGCGCTCTTCGTCGACTTTGAAAACCTCGCGCTCGGCTTCGCCGGGACGCGCAAACGATTTGAGATCGAGAAGGTCCTCGACCGCCTCGTTACCAAGGGGAAGATCCTCGTCAAGAAGGCCTACGCCGACTGGACGCGCTTCGGCGACTACCGCCGCGAGCTTCACGAGAACTCGATCGAGCTGATCGAGATCCCGAAGCGGTCCCAGGTCGGGAAAAACAGCGCGGACATCCGGCTGTGCGTCGACGCGCTCGACCTCTGCTATTCCAAGGCGCACCTCGACACCTTCTGCATCCTCTCGGGCGACAGCGATTTCTCGCCCCTCGTTTCCAAGCTGCGCGAGAACGGGAAAAACGTGATCGGCTGCGGAATGAAATCGTCGACTTCCAACCTCCTCGTCGAAGGCTGCGACGAGTTCATCTACTACGAGGACATCGAACGCAACGTCGCCGCCGCCGCGGTCACCCACGTCGTGACCGCCACCGGCTCCCAGGACAAAAAAGCCGAGGCGCTTCAGCTCCTCATGGACACCGCCCAGGCGCTCAAGCGCGAGGGAAAGGACGTCCTCTGGGGCAGCCTCATCAAGGACACGATCCGGCGCCGCAAGCCGCAGTTCGACGAGTCGTATCACGGGTACAAGAGCTGGAGCGACCTTCTCGAGGACGCGCAGCGCCGCGGACTCCTGACGCTTTCGATCGACACGCGAAGCGGCACCTACGTGATTTCCAACTTCAACCCGACCGGAGGGCTCGTCCCCCCGGCGTCCGGAAGGCCCGGCGCTCCCATCCAGGCCCCCGTCCGGGAATTCCCGCGCGAAAACGGCCGCCGCGACCACGGCCGGGAAGATCGCAGCTCACGCGATGCCGCCGACCGCGCATCCCGCGAACAGGCCACCCGCGAAGCCGCCGAACGCGCCTCTCGCGACCAGGCCGAGCGCGCCAACCGCGAACGGGCCGAGCGCGAGGCCGCAGAGCGGGCTGCAGCAGCCCGTGCCGCCGCCGACCAGCAGCCCGCCGACCACGCAGCAGCCGTCTTCATGTCGCTTCCCGCAGCGGAGAGGGCAGAAGCGGAGGCCGCAGCCCTTGGTGCACAGGGAAGCGCCGGTGATCTGCCTTCCGGACCGGGCGCAGACGCACACGGCAATACCCCGGGCGGCGAAGACGTGGAACCTGGTACTGAAGGAGGCGCCGCCGAAAAAACGCCGACCGCCGGTTCGGAGCCGGTGAAGAAAGCGGGAGTGCGGAGACGCGGAAGGGCGGGAGTGCGGGGCCGGGCCCCCCGGCGTCCCCCGACGAAACGGCGCGAAGGCGACTAAGCGAACAAGGGTAAGTTTTTTCCCACCTGCGCCCTCCCGCATCTTCGGAACCGTTCGACTCGCCCTTCGGGCTCGCTCACGGTAAGCCGGGCCGAACGAGGTGAAGGCATGAGAACTGGCGAGGAGGCGGAGGCAACTCATCGCACTTCGGCGTGCTACAGCGCGCTCCCCGTCAGGGCCTGGTAAGCCTGTAGATACTTCTCGCGCACCCTGGCAATGACGTCTTCGGGCAGCGCCGGGGCTGGCGGCTCCTTGTTCCACCCCGACGATGTGAGCCAGTCGCGGAGGTACTGCTTGTCGTAACTCGGCGGGTTCTTGCCGGGGACCCATGACTCCTTCGGCCAGTAGCGAGAGGAATCCGGCGTCAGCGCTTCGTCCACGATCATGGGCGCGCCATCGTGCCAGCCCCATTCGAATTTCGTGTCGGCGAGGATGATCCCTTTCGTCAGCGCAAAGGCGTGGGCTTCGTTGTAGAGCCGGATCGACAGGTCCCGAAGCGCTTCGGCCACCTTCCTGCCGACGATCGTGATCATGCGGTCGAAGCTGATGTTCTCGTCGTGGCCCGCGTCGGCCTTCGTCGCCGGCGTGAAGATCGGCTCGGCGAGGCGGTCGGCCTCCTTCAGCCCCGCCGGCAGCTTCACTCCGCAAACCTGCCCGCCTTCCTTGTACTCCTTCCAGCCGCTTCCCGAGATGTACCCCCGAACGACGCACTCCACGGGGAAGACGGAGACTTTTCGGACGGTGATGGCGCGCCCCCGGAACTCTTCACGCCGGTCCTTCGGCACCTGGGGGATTTTCTCGATGTCGGTCTCGACCAGGTGGTGCTTCGCGATTCCCTCGAGCCTGCGGAACCAGAAATTCGAAAGCTGCGTGAGGACGCGACCCTTGTCCGGGATCCCGTTGGGCATGACGACGTCATAGGCGGAGACGCGGTCGGACGCGACGAAGAGCAGGCGGTCGTCAAGGTCGTATACGTCACGGACTTTGCCTTTGCGGAAGAGCCTGAGGGGGAGTTTCGATTCGAGCATGGCGGGCATGAAGAGGTCCTCGTGGGGGACGGAAAAACGACGGCAAGGAAAGGAAAAACGAAAAACGAAAAAGGAAAAACGAAAATCAACTGCGGGCGGTGAGTCGCTCGGCGTCCCGGGACGTCCATTTCTTGCGGCGGGAGCGGGGACGAGTCGCCGCGGCGGGCGCGGTGCCGCGCGTGCAGTGGCAGAGCGCGAGGGCGAGGGCGTCGGAAGCGTCGGCCGGGTGCGGGGGCTCGGCGAGGCAGAAGGCGGCGGTGACCATGCGTGCGACGGCATCCTTGGAAGCGGCGCCGTTGCCTGCGACGGCGAGTTTCACAGTCGCGGGCGGGTATTCTGCGAGTTCCATGCCGTGCTGAGCGGCGACGAGTTTGGCGATCGCGCGTCCCTCGCCGATTTTCTCCATCGCGCGGATGTCCTTGCCGAAGAACACGTCCTCCAGCGCGAGGACGGCGGGGTGGTGCCTGGCGGCGAGCGCCGTGAGCGCGTCGAAGATGATCTGGAGCCGTCCGGGGAGCGGGCCGTTGGCGCGGATGACGCCGTACTCCACGGCGGTGTACGAATTACCTGCGCGGTCGACCAGCGCGAATCCGACGCGCAGCGTGCCAGGGTCGATCCCCAGCACGCGCGTTGACCCTGCGTCCCCCGCTATCTTCGGTTTGCGCATGTCGTGGCCGTTCCTACCCCCTACCCACTACCCCCTGCCTACTTAGCGGGGAACTTCATCGCCAGGCTGTTGTCCATGACCATCCCGTACTTCATGTTCAGGTGAAACGTCACGCGCCCGCTCAGCACGGTCTTGTCGGCGCCGCGCTTCACTACGACGAGCACATCATAGTCTCCCGGGTAGACCCCGTAGTCCTTGACGGTCGGGTTGAGCGCGTTGAGCGGGTTCATCTTGATCAGCCGCGCGCACGAGCCTTTCAGGTAGATCGTCAGTTCCGCCGAACTTGCGTTGCCGACCGCAAGCCTCGGCAGCCCCGGGACCTTCATTTCTTCGCCGGGGATCGTGCCCAGGCCTACCGGGCCCTCCGTCCCGACCGCGGCGTCCGCCTGCTTGGCGATCTCCAGCGCGACGCCTTTCGTCGGCGGCTGGTACTCCGTATTGTCGAAATCGCGGATCACCCACTCGACGTCTTCCTTTTCGCGCTTGTCCTTTCCGTGCCCCGCCGTCGTGTAGAACGACCGCCAGGCGTCCTTGTACGCCGCGATCTCCTCGTTCTTCTCCGGGTAGATCCTCATCGCCTCCTTGAAGGTCTTGATGGCGCTCGGAACGTCCTTGTTCTCCTCGTGCGCCTTCGCCAGCGCCACGAACGCAGCCCGGTTCTTCGCGTCCTTCTTCGTCGCATCCGTCAGGAACTGAATCGCCTTCACCGCCTGCCGCGTCTTGAGAAAACAGTCCCCCAGGATCGCAATGCAGTCGCTCCCCGCACCGTCCGCCACCGCGTCCTCCAGAAGCGGTATCGCCAGTTCGAACTTCCCGTTCGCGGCAAGCGCGCGGCCTAGCGGCTCGCGGAGTTCATGGGAATCGGGGCGGGACTTCTGCGCCTTTTCGAGCGGCTGGAGCGCCTGCTGGGCCTTGCCGGTCTCCACGAGAAACGCGCCCAGCGTGAAGTTCGCGTCCCAGGACATCGAAGAAAGCGCGACCGCCTTCTCCATCGCCGCCTGCGCCGCCTTGTCGTCGCCCTTTTCGCGCGCCGCCCGCGCTTCATCCAGTTTCTTCACCAGGTCTGCCACCGTGCCGTTCGCCTTGCCAAGGCGCCTCGAGGCGATTTCGCGGGCGAGGAAGGCGACGTCCTGGGCGCCTTCCATCGGGACGCCGATCTTGCTCACTTCCTCGATCGTCTTCTGCGCGCCGTCGAGATCCCCCGCGTCGATCGCGGCGGCGGCCTTCCCGTAGCTTTCGGAAGCGAGCGCCCGGTTGCGCTCCTGGGAATCCTTCATGCCTTTGGCGAAGGGCGCGTACATCGGGTCGCCCACGAACACGGCCATCCACGACAGCTTCCGGTTTCCGAGGGCGCAGGCTTCGCCCCAGGTGTATCCCCTGAACAGCCGTTCGAGGACGAGGCCCATGGTCGGGAAGCCGACCGTGAGCGGCTCGTAGACCGTGCCGGCCGAACAGGTCGCGCCGTGAGCGAGCAGCGGCCCGACCCATTGCCGCGAGTCCTGCCGGATCGAAAAGGCGCTCTGGGAATGGAGGTGCGCGGCCACGGCGCCGGGGCGGAACATGAAGGGGCTCGTGCCGGTGTAATCGGCTGCGTACCAGCCCCAGTAGAAGACGCAGTCCCTGAATGTGGAGACGTCCTGCGCCGCCGCCGTGTCTTCGTGGTGCACCGGGATTCCGGCCGCCTCGAACATCGCTTTTGCCAGGCGAATTTCTTCATCGGTCTTTCCAAGCGGCGTCGCCTTGTCCAGCCCGCGCGTGTCCAGCCACGCATCGCCCACGGGGCCGTATGTCTCCGCGTAAATGGCCTTGTCGACAAGCGCCTTCGCGATCGCCGCCGTCGGCCCGTCGAGCCGCGAGACGAGGAACAGCTGGTGCGCCGGAGTGATCCGCTCGTCCTTGCCGAAGAGGTCGCTGTCGATCCACCCCTCGAGTTCATGCCCCGGGCGGGGGATCAGGGCAAGCTCCGCGTCTACGCACGCGTAGTCCCGCCCCGTCACAAACTTCGTGATCGTCCCCTCCGGGCCATCCGTCGGCGCGTCGTTCTCCGGGCTTTCCTCACTGATGCGGGTCGGGATCCCGTAGACCGGAACGATGTACAGCGCCTCCGGGAATTTCTCGAGGAAGCGCCCCAGCGGTTTCAGGATCTGCCCGCGAAACTCGTCCCAGGTGAGCGTCTCCTTGTCCGTCGTCTTGACGCGGCAGAGATTCGCCTCGGGAATCCCGCGCTTCGCGGCGAAGTGTTTCGCGACGGCGGCCGATTCCGCGAGGGACTCGTTCAAGAGGATGACGACCTGTTTTCCCGGGTCGATGACGCGTTCGACGGCGCCGTCCTGGGCCAGCGAGAGGGCCGGGATGAACCATGAGGCGACGATCGCAAGGAGGCGCATCGGCACAGTTTAGCGAATCGGCGAAGCGGGCGGACTGGAAGGGAGCTCCAGGACCCGGGCTGCCCTTGCTACATCTTAATTTATAATTATAAATTAGAAATTTGTAATTATGAATTAGCAGTTCCCCTTCCGCCTTTGCCTCCGTTCTTCCTCACGCCAGCCCGTAACTTCCCGTACCTCTTCACGTCCTGTTTGCGGCCTTCCCTCCCCCCGGCTAGAATCGCCCTTCCCCCCGGAGAGACTCCCGAGTATGCCCGAGACCGCCGACCCTTCCGTCGAATCGATCCGCAGCCGCGGCTACTGCACCGAAGAACAGGTGCAGGAAGCGCTCGAGATCCAGCAGAAAATGCGGGACATGGGGATCAACCCCAAGCCGCTGGCGGAGATCCTGCTGGACAAGGGTCACCTGTCGAAGGATCAGTACCGCGAAGTTTCCGCGAAGCCGCTTCATGAAAAGGGCTCGCTGGAGAAAGACTCGATCCCGGGCTACGAGCTGCTGAAGAAGATCGGCCAGGGCGGGATGGGCGCGGTCTTCCAGGCGAGGCAGCTTTCGATGGACCGGATCGTCGCGCTGAAGGTTCTTCCGCCGAAGCTCGCGAAGGACGCGCAGTTCCGCGAGAGGTTCATGCGCGAGGCGCGGGCGGTGGCGAAGCTGAATCACGAGAACATCATCCAGGGGATCGACGTCGGGACCGCGAACGGCCTGTACTTCTTCGTCATGGAGTTCGTCGATGGGCAGCCGATTTCGAAGCGGCTCGTGGACGGGCAGCCGCTTCCTGAGAAGGAAGCGATCGCGATCTGCGGGCAGATTGCGCGGGCGCTGGAGCATGCGTGGCGGCACAAGCTGGTGCACCGGGACGTGAAGCCCGAGAACATCATGACGACGGGTGAGGGGGTTGCGAAGCTGTGCGACCTGGGCCTTGCGAAGCAGGACACGGGGGACGTGGGGCTGACGCAGGCGGGGTTGAGCGTCGGGACGCCGAACTACATTTCGCCGGAGCAGGCGCGGGGCGAGGAGGACGTGGACACACGAAGCGACGTCTACTCGCTCGGCGCGAGCCTGTACCACCTGCTGACCGGGAAGGTTCCTTACGAGGGGACGGTGCCGTCGGTGGTGATGACCAAGCACATCACCGAGGAGCTGGTGCCGCCGTCGAAGCACCGCCAGGATCTGTCCGCCGAAGCGAACGCGATCGTCGTGAAGGCGATGCAGAAGATGCGCGAGGATCGCTACCAGGATCCGGCGCTCATGGCGGCGGACCTCGAGGCGGTGGCGGCCGGAAAGCCGCTGGTTCATGCGCGCGTCGCGCCGTCGGCAAAGAAGCAGGTGGCGGCCGGGTCGCCGGTGGCGCCGGCGCCTGCGGGGGAGGCGGCGCGCAAGCCGCACCACCCGGCTCACGCGGCGCCGCCGAAAACTTCGACCGTGATCGCGCCGATCGCGATCGCGACCGTCGTCGCGCTGGCGATCATCGGCGGGGTCGTGATGGCGACGAAGGGGAAGAAGCCTCCGGAGAACACGGGCGTTCCCACGAACACCAGCGCCGGCAACAGCCCGGCAAAGGTCGAGAACCCGGGCGGAACGGGAACCGGGACGGGGCCCGCGATTGATCTCGCCGCCGAGCGCGAAAAAAAGATCGAGCAGGAATACAAGGCGCTCGCCGGTTTCATCGAGGCGAACCAGGCCGATCCCGCGCGCCACGCCGACATCGAGTCGCGCCTCGAGGAGTTCGTCTCCGCCCATCGCAAGACCGAGTGGGAAAACAAGGCGATCGCCGACCGCAAGAAATTCCGCGACGGCCTCGACGGAACGGCCCAGTCGCTTCTCGCGAAGATCCGCGCGGAGACCGATCCCCTCCGGAAGGACGGTCGCACGTGGGAAGCGTACACCGCCGCGCGAAGCAAGTGGATCAAGCACCTGGACGCGACGCCGACGGCGAAGAAGTTCGAGGAACTGCTGCTGGAAATCGACGCGGAAATGCAGTCCGCGTGGACGAAGGAGCGCGATGCTGCCAAGGCACTTCAGGCCCAGCGCGACTTCGCGAAGGCGCAAACGCTGCTGGACGGCGTGAAGAAGTACGCTTCGCCGCAGCTGCAGGCGCTTGCGGAGGCCCTTCGCGCCGAGATCAAGAAGGCCGGGGAGGAATACACCGCGCAGCTTGCGGAGATCGGGCGGCGCCGTTACGACGCGGAGTTCTGGCCGGCGCTCGAAAAGCTGCTCATCGACCGCAAGTACAAGGAAGGATTGACGCACTGCGACAAGTTCCTGAAAGACGCGGAAATGGCCGCCGTGAAGGACCGGATCATGGCGATGATCGACGACGTCATGTCGCTGAACCTGCTCATGAGCGAGGCTGCGAAAGGCGCCGACGCCGCGATCCGTTCGAAGGACATCGTGCCGATCAAGAAATTCGACGTGCGCATCACCTCGCGCGACGGGGACCGCGTCAGCTACGCCTTCCTGAACGGCGGCTCGAGCGAAATCCAGATCCCCAGGGCGGCGGTGGAAGACGTCGCGGTCCTGTGCCAGCTCGCGTTCAACACCCTTACGGCCGAACAGAAGGCTGCCGAGAGGGGCCCCTTCTTCTTCCGCATCGGCCTTCTCTTTTTCTTCACGTCCGATGACAAGGACCGCAAGCGCGCCGGCGACGAGCTGGAGAAAGCGTCGAAGGACGTCGCGCGCGCCAGGTGGTACCTCGACCGGCTCGGGGAGAGGGGGCTCGGCGACGCCGAGCTTGGAGCGAAGAAGCTGTTCGAAGAGGCGTTCGAATTGTTCGACAAGAAAAAGTACGCGGAAGCGAGGCAGAAATTCCAGAAGTTGCTGTCGGACATGGCCGCGACGGCGTGGGTGAAGGCCCGCAGGCCGGTGATCCAGCAGAAGATCACGGAATGCGACGGGAAGCTGGGCGGAGGCGATGCGACGGGGATCCAGTCCGTTCTCAAGGGAACCGTGATCAAGGTCTACCCGCGCGGCGCCGTCGAGGTGAAGTACGACTTCTCCAGGGACGACCAGCTGCAGGACTGGACCGTCAAAGGCGGAAACTGGAACTGGGACAAGGACACGCAGTCGCTCAAGGGACAGGCCGCCGAGGACGTTTCGAGCGGGATTAACTGGAATGTGCCCCTCGTCGGCGACATGTCGATCGAGATGGACCTCATCCCGCTCGCCGAACGCGGCATCGGCATCACCGTCCACAACGACTCCGCCGGCCATTCGTACATGGCCTTGTTCGGCGGCTTCGCCCCCGCCACCGCGCAGGCCCTCGGAAGCCCCGACCTCAAATCTGTCGCACTCACCAAGATCAATCTCAACGGCCGCCAGAACTTCTCCGTTTTCGAGAGCGCCGCCGACCCCAAAGCCCAGCGCAACACGCCCCTTCGCGTCCGGGTCTCGCGCGCCCAGAGAGCCTTGAGCCTGTATGTCGCCGGCAAGAAAATCCTCTCCGGCGAAGATGACGCCTGGACGAGAGGCCAGATCTCCCTCTTCCTGCAGGGCAGCGAAGCGCGCTTCGACGAGATCACCATCTACGGCACGCCCGACGACGACTGGCTGAAGGCGAAGTTGTCCGGGGGAAAGTAGCTTTCCAGGAGAGTGGCGGATGAGATGGATTCTGTTCTGCGCGGTGGCCGGGGCCGCCGCGTTCGCAATCGCGGGCTGCGGCGAACCCGACACAAACGGCGACACGGGACCGATGAAGGTCGACAGCGGCGCCAACGACGAGCCTTGCGCCGAGCCCTATGAATTCGCCTTCTTCGAGTACGCCCGAAAAGGCGACACCCGCAAGAAGGCAAACACCATGTACACGCTTCTCTACACCCAGGGCTGGATGAAATCCCGCACATTCGGCGGCCCGTTCGAGGCGCAGGTCAAGCGCGAGGGGATCGAAGTGTTCTGGAAAGAGAGCAAGAAGCGAGCGACGCACGACCTCTACGTCTACATGTACGAGAAGGGATTCTTCGACCTGCCGGGCGACGACCTCGTCGACTGGAACCGCTTCAAGCAACCGGGATATACGACCAAAGCCGTCTCGGTGACGCGCGATGACGTCCGCCACATCGTTTTCTTCGAAGACGTGACCGGCGAGCGCGGCGACGACCCCCGCTGGAACACGTTCAACGACTGCGTAAGCCAGCTGCTGACGACGTACTCGACGATCGAGGACGTGCGGGCGCGCGTGCAGAAGGGCGGGTTTGATTCGGCGCTTGAGGATTATCTGAAGGGGAGATGAAATCCGGGGCTGGCGAAGGCTAGCGAAGGCTTGCGGAGGCTGCGAAGGCTGCGAAGGCTGTCGGACCGGGGGGGCCATTTCGGGAAACACAGCTTGAGAGGCTTCAGCGGCCTTGTCGCAATGATCTCACTTGCTGGCTGCGCTTCCGGATCTCCGGCTCCGCCGCGCGGAGTCGACGAACCGGTCGAGATTGCATGGCTCTCCGTGAATCGGGCCGGCGACGCGAACGCGCGACGCGTGGATCAGGTCGAGGACCTATGGAGGTCCATTTGAGGCGTTCGCCCGGAAGCGGGGGATCCCGGTCACCTGGAAGCGGCTGGAGCCTGATGCGGCGAGGTCGCTCTTTGATTTCCTTTGGACTCGTGGCTTCGCGGACCTGCCGGGGGATGGCGAGGTGGACTGGCGACGGCTGGAGGGCGCAGAGGTATCTAACAAGCTGCTGGTGCTGACGCGAGGCGAAGTGCGCCACGTGGTTTTTTTCGACGATGTAACGGCGCCCAGCGGGCCCGGCTGGGACGTCTTTCGGGACTGCGAAAACGCAGTCCTGGACGCCTTCAACGCTGCCCTGGAGCCTACCGTGCAGCTTCGCAAGGACCCGCCACCACTACCAAAATAGCCCTCGCCTGCCATCTTGACACTCCCGGACGCCTGGACTCGCCCTTCAACGCGGCACCCGGTTTGCTTTTTCCTCCTCCATGCGCCTCGACAAACTGACCACCAAGTCGCAGGAAGCCCTCCAGGCCGCCCAGAGCCTCGCGGAGGAGAAGGGACACCCCGAGCTGACGCCGGAGCACGTCGGCCTCGCGCTGCTGGAGCAGGAGGGGGGCATCGTCGCCCCGATCCTGAACAAGATGGGGATCCCTCCCCCGCGAGTGAAGGAGGCGATGGAACGCGAGCTGGGGAAACTGCCCCAGGTCAGTGGAGGGGCGTCCGTCGGCGCAGGATCCCGCTTCCGCCAACTCATGGAAGCGGCCCGCAAGGAAGCGGAGGGGCTGAAGGACGAGTACGTTTCGGCGGAGCACTTCCTGCTCGCGCTGGCGGCGGAGGGCAAGACGCTGAAGGCGCTGGGGGTGGCGCGGGAAGCCGTGTTGAAAGCGCTGACGGAAGTGCGCGGGAACCAGCGGGTGGATTCGCCCGATCCCGAAGGAAAGTACCAGGCGCTTGAAAAATACTGCCGCGATCTGACGGAAGCGGCGAAGAAGGGGAAGCTGGATCCCGTGATCGGTCGCGACGAGGAGATCCGCCGCGTCATGCAGGTGCTGTCACGCCGGACGAAGAACAATCCGGTGCTGATCGGCGAGCCGGGCGTCGGCAAGACCGCCATCGTCGAGGGGCTTGCCCGCCGGATCATCGAGGGGGACGTTCCCGAGGGGCTCAAGAACAAGCGCGTGCTCTCGCTCGACATGGGCGCGCTCGTCGCGGGGACGAAATTTCGAGGCGAATTCGAAGAGCGGATGAAGGCCCTGCTCAAGGACGTCACCGCCTCCGAAGGCGCGATCATCCTCTTCATCGACGAGCTTCACACGATCGTCCGCGCGGGTGCGGCCGAGGGCGGCGCGCAGGACGCTTCCAATCTGCTGAAGCCGGCGCTGGCTCGCGGCGACCTGCGGTGCGTCGGCGCCACGACGCTGGACGAATTCCGCAAACACATCGAAAAGGATCCCGCTCTCGAGCGCCGCTTCCAGACCGTCTTCGTCGACCAGCCCTCGGTCGAGGACACGATCTCGATCCTGCGCGGGCTCAAGGAGCGGTACGAAGTCCACCACGGCGTCGGGATCCGCGACTCGGCGCTCATTGCTGCGGCGCGCCTGTCGCAGCGGTACATTGCGGACCGGTTCCTGCCGGACAAGGCGATCGACCTCGTCGACGAAGCGGCGAGCGCGCTGCGGCTCCAGCTCGACTCGATGCCGCAGGAGATCGACGTGCTCGAGCGGCGGATCATGCAGCACCAGATCGAAGCGCAGGCGATGAAGAAGGAGAAGGACGAGGCGTCGAAGGCGCGGCTGAAGGCGATCGACAGGGAGCTGGCGGAACTGCGCGAGACGAGCGGAAGGTTGAAGGCGCAGTGGCAGGCTGAAAAGGCGGTCGTGAAGGACCTGGCCGGCCTGTCGGAAGCGATCGAGCAGGCGAAAGTGCGGCAAGAGCAGCTTCAGCGTGAGGGAAACCTCGAGAAAGTCGCGGAAATCCGGTACGGGACGCAGCCCGGGCTGGAAAAGCAGCTCGCGGCGACGCAGGCGAAGCTGAAGGAACTGCAGAAGGGCGGCACTTCCATGATGCGGCAGGAAGTGACCGAAGAGGACATCGCGAAGATCGTGGCGCGGTGGACCGGCATTCCGGTGAGCCGGATGCTGGAGGGGGAAGTCGAGCGGCTGCTCAAAATGGAGGAGCGGCTGACGAAACGGGTGATCGGGCAGGAGGAGGCCGTGCGCGCGGTCAGCGAGGCGGTGCGCCGCGCGCGTGCCGGGCTGCAGGACCCGAACAGGCCGATCGGGTCGTTCATTTTCATGGGGCCGACGGGAGTCGGGAAAACCGAGCTCGCCCGCACGCTCGCCGATTTCCTCTTCGATTCCGACCAGAATATCGTCCGGATCGACATGTCGGAGTACATGGAGAAGCACAACGTGTCGCGGCTGATCGGCGCGCCGCCCGGGTACGTCGGGCACGAGGAGGGCGGCCAGCTCACCGAGGCGATCCGGCGCCGTCCTTACAGCGTCGTCCTGCTCGACGAAATCGAGAAAGCGCACGGCGACGTCTTCAACGTGCTCCTTCAGATCCTCGACGACGGCCGCCTGACCGATTCCCAGGGACGCGTCGTGAACTTCAAGAACACGGTCATCATCATGACTTCGAATCTCGGCTCGCACCTGATTCAGGAAGTCGCCGGCAAGGACGAGAAATCCGGCGCCTGGAAATCCATGGTCGACCAGGTCACCGCCGAGCTGCGTTCGCGCTTCCGCCCCGAATTCCTCAACCGCGTCGACGAGACGATCATCTTCCACGCGCTCACGCAGGAGCACATCGCGAAGATTGTGGACGTGCAACTGGAGCGCCTGCGCAAGCTCCTCGCTGATCGTGGCCTCACGATCGAGCTCAGCGCCGACGCAAAGAAGGCGCTGGCGACCGAAGGCTACGACCCCCAGTACGGCGCCAGGCCGCTCAAGCGGACGATCCAGCGGCGGCTGCAGGATCCTCTGGCGCGCGGGATTCTCGAAGGGAAGTGGAAAGACGGGGACGGGATCAAGGTGGGCGCGAAGAGCGGAGAGCTGGTGTTCGAAAGGAAGTAGTGTTCCCGGAAACAAGTAATGGCGGCGAGGAATAACCTCGCCGCCCTTGGTTGAGTTGAGTCCTCGCTTCCGGTCCCGACCCGCCGTTCCTACCCCCTACCTCCTACCAACTACTCACTACTCAGTACTCACTACTTCGGCTTGTCCTTTTTCAGCCACTCCTCGATTTCTTTCCGGTCGGGCCAGTCCTTCGGTGCGACCTCGAGGGCCTTCCTGTAATCCGGCAGACAATCGTCGCCCTTGCCGCTGGCGAATTTCGCGTATCCGCGGAGCTTCCAGGCGTCGGCGTTCTTCGGCGAGATCCGGACCGCTTCGTCGAGGTCCGCGATCGCCTCGGCATACTTCTTTTCCTCGCACGACATCAGCGCCCGGTTGAACCAGGCGTGGCGATGGTTCCGGTTTTCCTTCAGGGCAGCGGTGAAATCGGCGGCGGCCCTGGCGAAGTCCTTCTTCGCGTACCAGGCGAGGCCGCGATAGTTGAGGATGTCGGCATTCCCCGGCTTGGCTTTAAGCCCGGCGTCGGCGGTTTCAATGGCCGCGTCGGGGGCATTCTTCCGAACGCGCAGTTCGGTCAGCGCGGCCCACGCGGCCGCAATCTGCGGATTGAGGCCGCAGGCTGTGCTGAGGTCGGCGTCGGCGCCCTCCAGGTCGTTCTGCGCCCAGCGGATCTTGCCGCGCCGATAGGCGGCGAGGAAGAACTTCGGATCCAGTTTCACCGCCTCGTCGAGGTCCGCGCGCGTAGTCCGCCAGTGCCTTGTCCGTCTGCTCAAGCCCGACGTACGAATTACCCCGGTTATTGTAGGCAGCTACCAGGTTCGCGTCGGCTTCGATCGCCTCCGTGTAGGCCCGGACGGCTCCGTCGAAATCGCGATTGGAGTAGCACTCGTCCCCCCGCAGCTTCGCCTCCTGTCCCGGCCCGCCCTTTTCCGATCCGGAACACGCCGCCAGGACCCCCACCAGCGCCAACGGCCAGAGCTTCTTCATGACCTCCCCCTCTCATGGTTCGTTTATCGGGACGATCCCCAAGGCGGCGTATAATCCCACGCCCCGGCCGCTTCACGGAGAAAAACCCATGCGCCGTCTTGTCCTCACCGTTCTCGCCGCCTCTCTCGCGTTCGCCGACGGCAAGTCCCCCGCTTCAAAGGACGTCGAACTCAAAAAGGCCATCGCAGGGGGACTCGCGGAGCTCGCCGCCTGGGCGCAGCCGAAGAAGCTGAATGCCGAAGCGCGGGGGCTGGCGGACGAAGCGCTGGCGCTCGATGCGGCCAACGCGAAGGCGAAGGAAATCCAGGGGAAAGCGACCGGGGATTCCGCGGCATCGGAGACGGACCTGAAGGAGTGGGCGTCGAAGAAGGCTGCGTTCGGGAAGAAAATCGCGCCGCTCTACATCGATTTGTCGAAGCAGAAGCATGCGGCGAAGGACGACTTGCTGTTCGACGGGTATTTCGTGAAGGGGTTCGAGTGGGCGCCGAAGGAAGCGGGCCCGATGATCGACGCGGCGTGGCGCGAGGCGGTCGGGAAGAAGGACTGGGGGAGGGCGCTACGGCTGCTGTCGGGAGCGCAGCGGGTGCAGGACGACCCTGCGCGGGCGAAGGCGCTGCGGGAAGTCGAGCTGCGGGAAGGAGAAAGGACGCCGCTCGTGCGCAAGGCGTCCACGCACGACATGCAGTACTACCTCGTTCTCCCGAAGGACTGGTCGCCGGCGAAGAAGTGGCCGATCCTGGTTTACGTCGAAGGCGCCGGCGCAAATTTCCGCGGCGCGATCGAGAATCTCGCGGGGCAGCGCGGGGATTTCAACGCGATCCTCATCACGCCTCAGACGTTTTCGAGCACGAACGTCCTCATGGACATGAAAGCGAAGTACACCTACGACACGGCGCTTCTCCAGAAATGGGAAGGCGGCGAAAAGATGAAGTTCGACGAGGAAGGGTTTCTGAATGTGCTGGCGGACGTGAAGAAGGAATTCAACGGCGAGGACCGGATTTACATCACGGGCTTCAGCGGCGGCGGCAACCTGACATGGCAGATGGTTTTCTGCCATCCGGAGATGCTTGTCGCCGCGG
Source organism: Planctomycetota bacterium (assembly GCA_009773755.1). GTDB lineage: Bacteria > Planctomycetota > MHYJ01 > WSZJ01 > WSZJ01 > WSZJ01. The sequence continues at coordinate 26,337 of WSZJ01000142.1, forward strand.
CGCCGGCCTGCCCCAACTTCTACCCGCACCAGCTGAGCGCCATTTCGACGGATGCGGCGCGGGAGACTCTGCCGGTAAAGGTTTTCCAGGGGGACAAGGACGGGTATCTCGAGTCGCTTCTGGAGCCGCAGTGGCTCGGCGCGAAGAAGCTCGCCGACGAGAAGGGCTGGAAAAATGTGAGCCGCGAGATGGTCCCCGGCGCGGGGCACGACACCTGCTGGAACAAAGTGATTCCGTTCTTCAAGGCCCAGAAGAAATAGTGGTTCGACACGCCTGGTTCGGTGGGTTGCGCGCTTCGGAGGCAACCCACGAAATCAGAGCTGACTCACAACCAGGAAGCGGAGGAACCGCGGCTCAGGGCCTGGGCGCCGGCGGTGGAACGGCGGCCGGTTGAGGCGCGAATCCCGCGGCGGGCGCCGCGGCCGGCCCCCGGTCGAGCCGCTCGCGGGTGAGCCCGATGTCACGGTGCATGTCGATGAGGGCGATGCAGAGGTCGCCTGCCGCGAGAAGCATGACGGTCTGCGCGACCAGCCAGGTGAATTGCCCGCCCAGCGAGAACCAGTAAGCCTTGTCGACGAGATCCGCTTTTGAGGCCACGTGGTAGGCAGTCCACAGGCCGACGATCCCGAACGCCAGCCAGCACGCGGCGCAGATCTTGAGAATTGGCGAAGCGAGCATCAGGAATAGGAAGGGCGACGGGCGGCGCGCGGCGTCGGGCATCAGGATCCTCCTCAGGTGGGACCGGTTTGAACGCGAAGCGGCGGACCGGGTTCGACCATTTGAACGTGGCGCGGCGGGAGTGCGAGGAAAAAGGGGTGCCGTTCTCCCGTAAACTCCCCGGTCTGGCTCCCGCGACCGCTATACTCCGCGCCATGGCCACGACCCGCGTAAAAATCTTCGGCGCCGGATCCGCGGGCAATCACCTCGCGAACGCCTGCCGTTCGATGAATTTCGATGTGGTCGTCTGCGACGTCGACGACAAGGCGCTGGGCCGGATGTTCAAGGACATTTACCCCAACCGTTACGGCCGCTGGGATCCCGCCATCCAGCTCTTCACGAACGACAAGGCCCCCAAAGGCGGATTCGACTACATTTTTGTCGCGACGCCGCCGGAGCACCAGATGGCGCTTGCGATGGAAGCGCTGGCGGAGAAGCCGCGGGCGATCCTGGTGGAGAAGACGCCGTGTCCTCCGCACATGGAGCTGGCGCACGAGGTTTTCGAGTCGGCAAGATCGAGCGGGATCCGGGCGTTTGCGGGGTACGACCACCTGGTGTGGCGGGCGCAGGAGATGGCGGAGGAGCAGGTGACCGGCCGCGCGATCGGCGACGTGCTCACGGTGGACGTCGAGTTCCGCGAGCACTGGAAGCCTGTTCTCGACGCGCACCCGTGGTGGACCGGGCCCGGCGACGCCTGGCTCGGCCACTGGGAGCGCGGCGGCGGCGCGAGCGGCGAGCATTCCCGGAAGTCGAGGCGATGGTGACGTACGTGAACGACGCCAGGTCGCATTATGACTCGATCCTGACGATGAACCTGAGGTCGGAGAAGGGGCTCCAGGGGCGGGTCGTGCAGGATGTCATCACGCGCCCGGCGAGGAAGGTGGCGAACATCCAGGGAACCGAGGGGCGCATCGAGTGGGTCGCCAACCTCACGGCCAGCGGCGACGCTGTTTATCTCTATCGCCCCGGAATGCCGGACAAGATCACGCCGGTGCACAAGAAGCGCCCTGAGGACTTCATCGCCGTGGTCCGCCACGTCTGGGCGACGGTAAAGGACAACAAGCCGTCCGTTCTCGACCTGCAGCGCGGCCTCGATACGGCGCTCGTCCTCGCGGCGGCGCACGAGTCCGAGGCCCGGAAGGCCCGGGTCAGGATCGACTGGACCGTCGGTTACACGCCGGAGGCGATTGTCACGTGTGGATAACATAACGGTCGTCGTCTTCGACCTCGACGGCACCCTGATCGAGTCGGACGAGGTCAAGACGCGCGCGTACTTCGACATCTTTAGCCCCGCGGCGTCGCCCGTCGTCGAAGCGGCGATCCGCGCGGACCGCTACGAGAACCGCTTCGCCAGAATCGGGCGCATCCTTCGCGGGCTCCAGGGCGCGGAGCCGGCGCAATCCGAGATCGACCGCCACGCGAAGGCGTACAACGACATCTGCGAAGCGCACCAGTCGACGTGCGCGGAACGCAAAGGCGCTTCCCGCGTCCTGGCCAGCCTCGCTTCGAAGCGTCCGCTGTACCTGTGTTCCGGGACCTGGGAGGAATCGCTCGTCCGGATCGTGAATGCGCGCGGCTGGCAGCCGCACTTCCGCGGCGTGTACGGCGGTCCGCGGAAGAAGGCGGCGAATCTCGAGCGCGCCGCTGCGCACGCGGGGAAGGAGTGCCGCGAGATGCTGGTCGTCGGCGACACGCGCGACGACATGGATGCGGCGGTCGCGAAGGGCTGCGGGTTCCGCGGGGTCAAGAGCGGGGCGTCCGATTTCGGCGACGCGAGCGTGGCGCTGATCTCGGACCTGTCCGAGCTGGAGTCGCTTTGATGGAAGCGCCTACCGGGATCGTGACGCTGGTCTTTGCGGAGGCGGAGGGACAGTCCACGCTTGAATTCCGGGCAGAGCTCGCAGCGGCCGGCGGGTTCGACGTCAAGTCATCACCGGGGGCCTGCATGGCGGCGTTCTCTGCCGCGGGCGCCGCGGTCCGGTTTTCTCTCGAGGTGCAGCTGAAAACCGCCCCGGCCGGGCTGCGCATCGGCATCGCAACCGGACCGGCGATTGTCGAGCCCGATGCAGCCACGGGGCGCGCGGACTACTTCGGGCCGACCGTGAATCGCGCCGCGCGGATCATGTCCTCGGCGCATCCGGGGCAGACGCTGCTTTCGGAAGCGGCGCGGGCGGCCGCCGGGGACTCCGCCGACTTCCGCGACCTCGGCGAGCACCGGCTGCGCGGAATCGAGCGGCCGGAACGCCTGCACCTGACGCTTCCCCGGGAGTGGCAAAGCCGCGAATTCCCGCCGCTGCGAACGCTTCGCACCGTCCCGACCAACCTTCCTCCCCAGTCCAGCAGCTTCGTCGGGCGCGAGAAGGAACTCGTGGATCTCTCCGCGCTCCTCGACGCCCCCGGCGCGCGCTTCGTGACCGTGACCGGAGGCGCGGGGGTCGGCAAGACTCGGCTCGCCGTGCGCGAGGCGGCGGCGCGCGTTGACCGCACGCCGGGGGGCGTCTGGTTTGCGGATCTCGCGGAGGAACGCGGGGCGGAGGGGATCGCCCGGGCGGTGGCCGACGCGATGGGCGTCTCCTCCGCGGGGGTCGACGCGGTCGCGGCCGTCGGCACGGCGATCGAGATGCGCGGCCCGGTGCTCTTCGTGCTCGACACATTCGACCTGCACCTCCCGCTCGCCGCGGCGACCGCCGGCGCCTGGGCATCGCGCGCGCCGCAGGCGCAGTTCCTCTTCACGAGCCGCGCCAGGACGGGTCTCGCCGGCGAGCGCGAACTGCGCGTCGAGCCCCTCGAAAGAGGCGCCGCGATCAGGCTTTTCGCAGATCGCGCGCGGGAAGTGAGGCCGGAGTTCGAGCTGGGACCGGAGAACTCCGCGGATGTAGCGCGGATCTGCGAGGAACTGGAAGGGGTGCCGCTCGCGATCGAGCTGGCCGCTGCCCGGGCGCGGATTCTGCGGCCGTCGGAGATGGTGAAAAAGCTGGGGCAGAAATTCCAGTTGCTGCGCTCGGCGCGGAAGGATACCGCGGCCCGCCAGCAGACGCTTTCGGCCGCGATCGAGTGGAGCGAAGAGCAACTGGCGCCTTGGGAGCGCAGCGCGCTCAGGCAGCTCTCGGTCTTCCGCGGCGGCAGCACGGCGGACGCCGCGGACGCGGTGGTGGATCTGGCTGCGTACGCGGGCGCGCCCGGCGGCGCCGCGGCCGCGCGCTCTCTCGTCGCCCGCGGCCTCCT
>WSZJ01000143.1 GCA_009773755.1 Planctomycetota bacterium
GAGGGTCGCATGGGCACGCAAACGGCCGCGTGCCCGCGCGACCCTCGACCCCGGCTCCGGTATCCCGCTCTCTTCAATTCAGAAAAAACAAAATCTCACGGATCCGATTCGGTGCGGCGACGGCGGAAGAAAGACTTCAGAAGTTCGCGGCACTCCTCTTCCAGCACGCCACTCCTGGAAAGCACGCGGTGATTGAGGCGGGGCTCCTCGAGGATCCGGAAGACGCTCTCCACGGCGCCTGCCCTCGGGTCCGGTGTGGCCCAGATGACTTCGTCCAACCGGGAGAGAACGAGGGCGCCCGCGCACATCGCGCACGGCTCGAGCGTCACGTACATCCTCGCGCCGGACAGCCGCCAGTTCGAAACGTGCTCGGCCGCCTGGGTGAGCGCAATCATCTCGGCGTGCGCCGTCGGGTCGTGAAGCAATTCGCGCTGGTTGTGCGCGCGCGCGATGACTTCGTCCCCCAGCACGATCACCGCGCCGACAGGGACCTCCCCCTCCGCCTCGGCTTTCCGGGCTTCGCGAAGGGCCTCTCGCATCCAGTCGTCGTCGTCGCGGTGAAGGAGGCTCAATGCGCCCTGCAGGACTCGAACCTGCAACCCTCTGGTTCGTAGCCAGATACTCTGTCCAGTTGAGCTAAGGGCGCAACTTCATGTTTTTCAAAGATTTAGGGGCGCCTGCAGCGGGCCGCAGGCCCTGACCGAGGGACGGAATCTAGCCGCGCCCCCGGGGGGTGTCAAGATCGCCGGGCCGGAGGCCGGATCCTTCATCGCGCGGCATTCTCCGCGGTTCACGCGGTCCATCCGGACGGCATACAATCGCCTCGTGCACGGCCTCCCTTTGATCTGCATCGTCGCCCTCGCGGCCATCTCGGCTCTGCTTGCGGTCGCCCTTTACAGGACGCGCCGCAGACTCGGAGCGGCGTTGCCGGAAAACCCGCCCGCGAACCGCCTGCTCCAGCACGCAGAACAGCGCTACCTGCAGCTCTTCGAGAACATCCTCGACGCGGTGGTGGTGATCCGTGGGGGCCGGGTGTTTGACCTCAACCGGCGCGCCGAGACGCTCTTCGGGGTGACGAAGGACGACCTGAAAAGCGCGAGCGCGAGCGAGTTGGGGCTGCCTGCGGTGACCGAGTCGTTCGAAGTGGCGAAGCTCCGGCTGAAAGACGGCCGTGAGGCGACCGTGGAGGCGGCGGGAGTTTCCATGGACGTCGACGGTGCCGAAGCCAGGCTGATCACGATCCGGGACATTTCAGATCGTGAGCGGGCGGCGGCCTTGATTCGGAGGAAGAACAAGGAGCTCGAGGCGTTGAACGCGGTTGCCGGGCTCGCGATCCGAAACGTGGCTTCGCAGGAAGTAATGGAAGGGGCGATCAAGCTGGTGCAGGGATTGACGGCGACGGACTCGGTGGCGCTCTGCCTGGCCTCCGAGGACGGCAAGTCGCTGGCGCTCGCAGCCGCGACCGGGATGTCGGACGAATTGAAGAACAAGGTCGGGGAAATCCGGTTCGGGCTGCTCTGGAAGGTATACCAGTCGGGGCAGCCCCTGGTGGAAAACGACCTGCCGGCGCGATCGGAGGCGCGGCGGGACCTGATGGAAAAGGGCGTCGTGGTTCACTCAACGATCGCCGCCCCGATCCAGTCGCGCGGAAGGACCATCGGAACACTTTCGGCCTGCTCGTACCGGCCCCGGGTGTTCGATCCCGACGACGCCACGCTTCTCGGTACGCTCGGGGCGCAACTGGGCGCAGTCGTCGACAACGCGCGGCTGATCGACGGGCAGCGGGACCAGAAGGAAGTCAGCGAGATCCTGCTCGCCGCCGCGACGGCGTTCGGCCGCTCGAGAACGATCGAGGACCTCGCGGACGCGTTGCTCGAGGCCGCCGCGCTTGCCTCAGGTCAGCCGGGAGTCTCCCTCCTGATCTACGACGACGAGAGGGACCTCCTGAAACTGACGGCGATCACCGGCGTCACGGAAGAAGCCAGGAAAGTCCTGCTCGGCAGAAGCTGGGGCCCGAAAAACGAACCGACGCGCCGGTTGCGCGACGACCGCGCAACGCTCGTGATGACCCGCGAGGAAATGCGCAAGTACGACCCCGAAGCCGTCGACGCCGCGGGCCCCGCAGCAACCGTGTTCGTTCCGCTCTTCCAGCAGGAACAATTCCTGGGCGCGATCGCCGTCAACTTCAGCGACCTCCTCTGCATCGACGGAAGGACCCTGTCCCTGCTGGAAGGACTTGCCGGACTCTGCGCGGCGTCACTCGCGAACCTGAACCTCTGGGGAATCGCCGAACGGCGCGCCATTCTCGGCGGCGCCTTGCTGTCCGCAGGCCAGGAACTCTCCTCAGCGCGCGCGCCGGAAAGAGTCATGCAGGAAGCGGCCGCGCTTGCCCGACGGACCCTTCGGTCGGAAGCGGCGTGGCTATGGACGGCCGCAGGGGGACGATTCCGGACGGACGCGCACGACGGCGGACTGGCAGACCTGCACGGCCGCGTGAACGAAGGAAGGGAGCTCTTCGGCGGCAAACTTCTCGACGGCGGCGGCGCCGTGGCGCTTGCGGACGCAGAATCGGCTGAGGCGTCGCCGGAGTTCCGCGCGACGGCCAGGTTGCTGGGCGCAAGGAGTGTGCTCGCAGTTCCGGTGCGGGTCGGGGATCGCGTCCTGGGCGCGATCGCGGTCGCGGACGCCGCGCCGAGGCAGTTCGTGCACGAGGACGTGACGGCGCTCGAAACGCTGGCGACCTACACGGCCGTTTGCCTTGAAAACGCCCGGCTCCTGCAGGACCTGTCGCTCTCGAATGAAGAAATCCGGGACGCCCAGGCGCAGATCGTCCGCGCCGAGTCTCTCGCGGCAATCGGGCGGCTTTCGGCAGCGATCGCCCACGAAGTGCGAAATCCCCTCTCGGGGATTTCAGCGGCAGCGCAGGCCCTTCTCAAATCCGCCGGCCAGTCGGGCGCGCTCGCCGCGGACCTCCAGCTTCTCAGGATCATCGACAGGGAGTCGAAGCGCCTGAACCGGATTATCACGGACTTCCTGCAGTTCGCGAGACCGCGCACGCCGGCGCCCCGGCGGGTCGCCGTTCCCGCCCTCGTCGACTCGACGCTCAGCCTGCTCGAGCAGGAAATGGGCGGACGCTTTAAGGTGGAACGCGAGTTTTCCGCTGACCTGCCGCCTGCGCACGTGGACGGCGACCAGTTGAAACAGGTGCTCATCAATCTCATTCTCAACTCGATCCAGGCGATGCCTTCGGGTGGAACCCTGACGATGCGGGCGCGACGTGCGGAGCTTCCGTCCGGGTCCGCTGCCGAAATCTGTATCCAGGACACCGGCCCCGGCATTCCGCCGGGCGACCTGCCGCGGGTGTTCGAACCCTTTTTCTCGACGAAAAAAGAAGGTACGGGCCTCGGCCTCGCCATCGCGCACCAGATCGTGCAGGCCCATGGCGGCTCCATCTCGGCCCACGGCTCCCCGGCGGGCGGTGCCCTCTTTCGCGTCCTCCTTCCCGCTTCCGCGCTCCCGGCCCCTGCCGCTCAGGCGGCGCGCGAAGCGTGAAGCCCCGGCAGGAATTCTCCGGCACGGCGTAAGACCGAATTCCAGTCGACTGCTGCCAGGAACAGCACGGCCCAGCCGCCGAAGTCGATGCCCATGAGGGCGCCGATGCCGGCATGGAAGGCGGCGGCGCCGGCGAGAAGGGCGTACTGACCGGCGCGGGGAAGGACGAAGAGGAACGCGAAGCCGAGTTCCAGGGCGAGCGTGGCCCAGGAGAATGCGGCACAGAGCGCGCGCGATGAGCCAACCGTGCGACCCGCCGACGTTGACATGGTCGAGTTTGCAATCCGGTCGATCCCCCAGGGATCCCGGAACTTCACCCCGGCGGGCGCGTCGCGATTGGCCACGAAGAACTGCGTCGAGTCGCCCAGCCGTTTCTTTCCCGCAGTGCCCTGCAGGTACCACTGAAGCGTCCTGCCGGAAAGCCAGTCGCCCCCTGCCCAGCGGAGTTTCGCGACGCCCGCCGAGACGTAAACCACGGCGGCGGCGGCGAGGATCAGATGAATGGGCCATACCGCCGCGGGCCGCCCCGCCAGCCGGTCCGCCCACAGGAATCGCTCCCCTCGACGCCTCGACCGCCACGCTTCCAGCAGCGCGTCAACCGACCAGGCCCTGACCCCGGGCGCCAAGGCAAGTACGAACAACGCCAGCGACGGAAGGATGCTTGCGTGCGAAACGTAGACCGACGAGCTGTGCCACGAGCGCAGCAGGAAATTGACGAGGGCCAGGGCGATGAGCGAGAAGCGCGTTCCGATGCCGAGCAGGGCGAGCGGGGCGAGAATCCAGGCGAAGACACGGAGGGCGGTCAGGCAGTCGCCGGCCTCGAGCAACGGAAGGAAACGTCCCATCCAGAGCAACCCTGCGGAGGGGACGAGCCAATCTCCCGGTCTGACGAGGAGAGAGTCGAGTCCGGGGAGGAAACTCAGAAAGTCCTCGACAAACCAGGCGCAGAGGATGATCCGGAAAGCGCCGATGGAGTGCCTGGGAGTCGTCGCAAACCAGAAGGCGTTCCAGCGCTTCATGGCGCCCTCCGGAAACGCTGATCCCGCAGAGTGTAGGTTCCGCAGGTGTGACGCTCGAGGGGGCCCTCGGCATCGCGGATCGTCTCGAGCCGGATCGCCAGCGTCCCGGCCGGCAGGGCGCCATCCTTGCGCGCTTCGTCGGCGAAGCAGGCGAAGAAGGCGGTCATTCGCGCCTCGAATTTCGCGGGCGTGTCGTCCGCGATGCCGCCGTACTCATACCCGGGATCGACCGAGCCGTAGTACTTCGCGAAAAACACGCGCTTCAGCCTGAGTTCGGGAAGGCCGCCGGCGCTCGAGGGAAGCTCGCGTTCCTTGCCACTCTGGTCGACTGAGATGAAGCGGAAGGAATACCTCGCGCCGTCCGGCTCGACGTGGTTGGCGAACATGGGCGCGCAGGTCAGCGGCCAGCTCTCGACGCGAAGCAGGGCTCCCGCGCCGACGACCCCGAGGACGGCGCAAATAAAAATACTGGCGAGCGCCTTGTGCAGAATCGTGGGCTCCCCGATCCGGCACGCCAGCACGGTCTTCCTGTGATCCGCGACCCACCGGTACGCCGCGCGACCCGGAATCGAAGCGCCCGGCAGGTGCATCAGCGCGCCGAGCCACGCGGCAAGAGGCCACCGGAGCATCAGGAACCTCATCGCCTCGAACCCGGCCAGCGTGCGTCCGCAGCCGACGACATGGACCGCGCGGTCCAGATCCTCGCGCTTCAGGTGCGGGTGGTCGGCAAGCACACCCTCCTCCTGGTTCGGTCTCCATCGAAAGAGCCCCAGCCAGTCGAGCCGCTCACCATAGAACCGCGTCGCTTCGCAGATCCCGCAATCCCCGTCGTAGATGACATCGTATCGGGGGCGGGCAGACACGGCATCGGGAGAGGGAGTCATGATGTCGGCCCGGTCGAAAATTTTACCGCGCGCCGCCTCCTCCGCGCGACCGCCGGGCGATCTTCCACGCTTCTATTTCGCCGGCGCAGGGGCAGGCTTTGCGTCGAGATAAAGGAGCCGGCTGCACGACCGGCACTGAAGGGCGTCTTTCCCCTTCATCACCGTGTTGATGTCCTGGAACGTGATCCCCATGCGGCAGGCGCCGCAGTGGTAGCCGTCGGCCTCCTGCACCGCGGCCGCGAGAGCCACCGCGTCGGTCTTCGACCTCTGGATCCGTTCGTAGATCTTCAGGAAGTCGGCGTCCACCGCCGACGCCGCGGCGGCACGCCGATCCCTCAGCCCCTTGAGCTCCTCGTCGATCTTTGCGATTTCGGCGTCGACGCCCATCTTCGCTTCGTCGTGCTTCCCTTGCGCCGCTTCCATCGCCGACTTTGCCTCGCCGGCCAGCTTTGTGGCGTCTTCGACCGAGGACATGAGCTTCAGGACGTCGTCCTCGATTCTCCCCGCATCGTTCCGGATCGCCGCGATCTCGATGTTGTAGCCCTGGTATTCCTTGTTCGACTTGGACTGGTCGCGCTGCCCCTCCAGCCGCTTGCGCCGCTCTTCGCGCTCCTTCAGGTCCAGCTCCTTCTTTTCGACTTCCAGCTTCGCGTCCTTGGAGGATTTCAGCTTTCCGTCGTGCTCGGCCCGCCTGGCCGCGACTTCCTTGTCGATCGAGTCGAGCGCGCGGGGCTTCTGGAGCCGTTCCTTGTTCCAGCGGAAGATCTGCTTGTCGAGATCCTGAAGGGCGCGAAGATGCGGAATCTGCGCCTTCATGATCGGCTTATGCGGCTGCTGGTCCATTACGGTGTTCGTCTCCGTTTTCTCGGTGTCGCGCGACGTGCGGCTCTCAAATCCTTTCACGGTCCCTTCGACTCGTCTCCGGCAGGGTTCCTTTTCCGGGCTCCGCCCGGAAAAGGAAAGGGCGGGGCTTTTGGCCCCGCCCGTTAGTTCATTCCTTGGTGGTCATCCCGTCGAGGAATCCCTCGAGCTTGCGGCTGCGGATGGGGTGCTGAAGTTTCCTCACGGCTTTGGCCTCAATCTGGCGGACGCGCTCCCGTGTGACCTTGAAAATGCGCCCGACCTCTTCAAGCGTGTAAGTATAGCCTGTCCCGATCCCGTAGCGAAGCTTGATGATCTCGCGCTCGCGGAACGAGAGCGTCTGGAGCACCGCTTCGATCTTCTCCTTCAGCATCTCGTACGTCGCCGCGTTGACCGGAGACTCGGCGGTCTCGTCCTCGATGAAGTCGCCGAAGTACGAATCCTCGCCGTTCCCGATCGGACGGTCGAGCGAGATCGGGTGCTTGGAGATCTTCATCACGCGCTTCGTCTCCTCCACGCTGATGTTCGTCTCCTTCGCAATCTCCTCGATCGTGGGTTCGCGGCCGTTCTTCTGGATGAGCTTCTTCGTCACGTTCCGGAGCTTGCTCATCGTCTCGATCATGTGGACCGGGATGCGGATCGTCCGCGCCTGGTCCGCGATCGCCCGCGTGATCGCCTGCCGGATCCACCACGTCGCGTACGTCGAGAACTTGTAGCCGCGACGGTATTCGTATTTTTCCACCGCTTTCATCAGGCCCGTGTTCCCCTCCTGGATCAGGTCGAGGAACGACAGCCCGCGGTTCCGGTACTTCTTCGCGATCGACACCACGAGACGAAGGTTGCCGCTCGACAGCTTCCTCTTCGCCTTCTCGTATTCCTGGTACCTCTCTTCAATGTCCGTCACTCGCTGCTTCAGGAGCGGCGGACCCTCCATCGTCTGGTCCATCAGCTCCTGCAGCTCCGCCTTCAGCACCTCCGTCTTCGGCGCCGCATTCTTCACGTCCTTCAGGCTGTCCAGCTCCGCCACGATCGCCAGCATCCGGTCCGAAATCGCCTGCAGCCGGTCCATCATCGGCCGGATCTTCTTGGTCTGGATGTTCAGCTCTTCCAGCAGAATCACGCACTTCCGCTGCCGCGCCTTCACCTTCCGCCGAAGCCGCGAACGCTCCTCCTCCCCCGTCTTCGGGTCCCCCGCAAGCTGGTAATCCTCACGGTTCGACTTCAGGAGGTCCTGAAGCGTCTCGATGTTCTCGGGCAGCCGCTGGATGATGTCGTTCTTCGACACGTCCAGCGCCGCGTCCGCTTTCAGCGTCCTGTCGAACGCCAGCTCGCCGCTGCGCACGTCCTCCAGGATCTGGATCGATTCGTTCACGCAGACGGGGCACTCGAGGACTTTTTTCCTGAAGCGCTTCCGGGTGAGTTCGATCTTCTTTGCGAGGAGGATTTCTTCTTCGCGCGTGAGAAGAGGGATCTCGCCCATCTGCGTGAGGTACATACGGACCGGGTCGTCGATCTTTTCGCCCGGGCCCTTGCGCAGGCTGAGGTCTTCCTCGAACTCCGGTTCGGCTTCTTCCTCGGCCTCGTCGGGCGATACTTCCTCTTCTTCTTCCTCGCCCGGCGTCTTCGCCGCGCCGATTTCCGTCTCTTCGACGACGTCGATTCCCGCCTCCTCGACGGCGACCATGATCGCGTCGAGCTTTTCTGGAGAGACGAGGTCGTCCGGGAGATGCTTGTTGATCTCCTCCCAGGTCAGCGTCCCTTTCTTCTTCCCCTCCTCGATCAGCAGCTTGATTTCCGGCGACAGGGCGTCACCGGGATCGCCGGGCGCGCTCGCGTTCGGATCGGTCGCGCTGGAGGCGGGCGAGTTCTTCGAAGGCACGCCTTTCCCCTTCACCATCACCACGGGCGCGGGCTTCGGCCCCTTCCCGGCCAAGGCGGGCGGCCTTTTCCCGCTCGGCGCCGCCTTTGATGTAGGCGACGACGGCTTCGAGGCGGTTCTGGGGATTCCCCTGCTTGCGGCGTCCCTCTTCGACGAGGTCCGCGACAAGGGCGGAGCGTGCGGGGTCGTGCGCGACGGCCGAGAAGAGGCCGTCGGGTCCTGCGCTTCCTGTTTGCTGGACGATTCCAAGGATGAGCTCTCCCAGTTTGCGGGATTCTTCAGTGGGGAATTCTTCGATCGCAATCGACGACTTCACGGCTTCGAGCGTCGCGCCGCCGAGCAGCATGAGCTCGATCAGCTCACGTCCCGCCCGCACGTCGCGGTCTTCCGCCGGGGGAGCCGCGCGCGGCGGTTCGGCCTGCCGCGCCGTCTTTCCCGGTTTCTTCGCCAGCTCCTTGCGGATCGCGGTTTCCGGAACCCGGAAGACCTCGGTCACGCGCCGGATCTGGGCCTCACGCAGGACATCATTCTCAACGAGAGCGAGGGTCGAAATTATTTCATCGACCGCCGCCGCCGAACCTTTCGCCGTCGCCGTGTCGTGCCGGCCGCGCGCGAGATCGAGGCGGAACTCGAAGAGTTCCCGGGCCCCGGCCGCGGCCTTTTCGAACGGCTCCTTGCCCAGCTGCACGAAACAGTCGGCCGGGTCGAGGCCGGCGGGAAGGGTCGCGATGCGGAACTCGACGTCCTCGTTGAGGAAGAAGTCGAGGGACCGCTCGCTTGCCTTCGTGCCGGCCGCGTCGCCGTCGTAAACGGCGATGACCTTCGGCGCGAACCGCTTCAGTTGCTTCACGTGCTCCGACGCCAGCGCCGTGCCCAGGGTGGCGACGACCCATTCGTAGCCGTACTGGTGCGCGGCGATGACGTCGGTATAGCCTTCGACGATCGCCAGCCTTCCCTCTTTGGACGCGGCCTGGCGGGCAAAGTTCAGCCCGTACAGGAACTCCTTTTTCTTGAACACCGGCGTCTCGGGAGAGTTCAGGTATTTCGGCTGGTCTGCGGGGTCGAGGGCGCGCGCGCCGAAGCCGGCGACACGGTCGCGGATGTCGACAATCGGAAACATGAGCCGGTTGCGGAAGCGGCCGTAGTGTCCTGCGCGGCCGTCCGTCCTTGCGAGGGCAAGCCCGGCCGCGGTGAGCAGGTCGGCGTCGTACCCCTTGACCTTCCCCTGGTCGAGAATCCATTCCCAGCTCCGCGGCGCATACCCCAGGAAAAAACGGCTTACCATCGCAGGCGAAATGCCGCGCTTCTCCACGTAGGCTCGCGCCTCCGCGCCTTCTTCCCCTTCCAACAGCTTTTTGTGAAAGAGCGCCGCGGCCCAGCGGTTGACCTTGTAAATCTCCTCCCGGTAGGACGCCGCCGCGCGCTCGGCCGGGTCTGGCGGCCGAAGCGGGATATTCGCCTTTTCAGCGAGGATCCGAAGCGCTTCCGGGAACGTCGCCTTCTCCATCTCCATTACGAACGTAAAGACATCGCCGCCCTTTCCGCAGCCGAAGCACTTGAACATCTGTTCGACCGGGCGGACATGAAAGGACGGCGTTTTTTCCTCGTGGAAGGGGCAGCGCGCCTTGAAGCTGGTCCCCGCCTTCTGGAGGGGGAGGTAGCTTTCGATGAGGTCGACGATGTCGATTGCGCGCTTGATCTGCAGTTTGACGTCGTCGGACAGCATCGGCAGGCCGAACCTTTCGAAGACCGGCAACTGTAGCGTGGGACTGGAGTTAGGCCAAGAAAAACAGTGGACAGGGGGCAGGAGGTAGGGGGTAGGGAGGATACGGACAAGCAGTTCAGGCCTTGAGTTCGCCCTCGAGTACGCCGAAAACGGCCTGGTCGCGCCAATCGTCGCCCGCCTGCATGCGGTGGCGGAAGACGCCTTCGCGCGTGAATCCGCACTTTTCGAGGACGCGGGCGCTGGTGGGGTTGTCGGTGTCGACGTAGGCGGTCACCCGGTGGAGTTCGAGCTGACGGAACCCCCAGGCGAGGAGCGCGCGGGCGGCCTCGGTCGCGTACCCCTTGCCGGCGCGGTCCTCGCGGATCCAGTAGCCCAGCTCACCCGAGCGGCGGGCAGGGACGCATTCCTCGATCGACATGTGCCCGGCAAGGCGGCCGTCGGGCTCGAAGATCCCCCGGTGGGCCTCGCCTTCGCCGTTGCGGCGCTGGCACTTGTCGACGAAGACACGCAGGTCGGCATGGCCGCGGACGGACTCGGCCCAGGGGAGACGGCGGGAGAGGAATTGACGCGAAGAGTCAATGGCGTCGAAGAGTAATGGGACGTCCGCGAAGGTGAGAGGCCGCAGAAGCAGTCGCTCGGTGTGAATGACAACATCTTCGCGGGAAGGGAGTCCGAAGGACATGAATGCCATCGTATCGCTTTTGCTCTGTGGAAAAAAAACGACTTCAGCCACAGAGTGCACAGAGGACACAGAGAAATTCTTCAATGACAAGTCTCGGGTTACAAGCGTTGAGTTCCTTCTCTGTGCCCTCTGTGTCCTCTGTGGCTATGCCCTTTTTCTTCCTCGGTCCGCGGCCGCGACGCGCGCCAAACCACCTCCAGCTCTTCCGGCGACAATTCCTCCGGACGCTGCGAAGCGTGCTCACCGTCGTAGAGCAGCCCCAGTTTCTTCAAGCCGCTTCCAAGGGTCTTGCGGCGCTGGGAAAACGCTCCTTTCACGAAGCGCTTGTAGCCGTCCCAGTCGCCGTCGAAGGAGTGCGCACCGAAAGTGACGCGGACCAGCGCGGAGTGAACCTTGGGCATCGGCCAAAAGAGCTGCTTCGGGACTTCGCGCACCTTCTCCACGTCCGCCAGCCGCCTGACGAGGATCCCGAGCGGGCCGTAGGCGTCCTCGCCCGGGCCGGCCGCGAGGCGGTCGGCGACCTCGTCCTGGAGGGTGCCGAGCGCGTCGGCGGCTGGGAGCGCGCGCTGGGCGAGGGCCAGGAGGATCGAGCCGCCCACGGCGTACGGGAAGTTCGACACGACGCGGATCCGGCGGCCGGCGGCGCCCGCGACGATGCACTTCACGAATTCGGGATTCAGCCCGTCACCGTCGGGGATCGCGTCGCCGAGGTGGAATTCGATGTTTCGCGCGGAAGTCCGACCCGTAGCGAACGCATGCAGCTTCGGGTCGATGTCGATCGTGAAAACCTGCGCGCAGCGCGCCGCGAGGAGTTCGGTCAGCTGCCCGGGTCCGGTGCCGAATTCCACGACCACATCGTCCGGACTGAGCCTCGCTTCCCGCACCAGGAGATCGAGGAAGTTCGCGTCGAAGAGGAAGTTCTGCCCGAACTGTTTTTTCGGCTTCCATCCGAGGTCGAGGAGCTGTCGCGCGAGGTCGTTCACCGCTTGAGCAGGATCGTCGTGTAGGTCTCGGTCTCGTCCTTCCCCGCTTTCTTCCAGTGGATGGAGACCACGGCCTCGATTTCGTTCGTGCCGATCTGCCTGAAGGCGACGTCGTAGGTGTAGCCGTCGAATGCCGCGTGAGTCCTTCCGGACATGTTCGCGAGCGTCCCCGGGTTGGGGATCTGCTCCAGCTCGGCGAGAACCGTGTACGCGAGCTGGGCGGCGTTCTGTGAAGCGACGGCGCGGCGGTGGGAAGCGGAGGCGGCGCCGAAGAGGGCGAAGACGGAGACGAGGGAGACGATGAGAATGAGGAGCGCGATGAGGATTTCGAGGAGGGTGAAGCCTCCGTCACGGCGGCGATGGGGGGGGACGTTCACGGGGGGAGGATTCACGGGGCTGCCGGATTTACTGGTTCTGGTCATCTTTGAATGCCGGGACGCCCACGACGGTCGTGAACGACTCGCCCCACCGGATCCTCGCGCCGGACTTGTGCCCCGTCCGGGTCGTCGCCCGGATTCCCCGCTTCACTCCCGTCAGCGCGCCGCCCGAACGTGACTCGTAGGACATCCATTCGTCGTCGACTTTCACGAATCCGGGCCCCTGGGGGAAACCGGGCAGCAGGTCGGCGGAGAGAAGCCCCGCGTTCTTGTCGATGTCCGCGTTCAGTCGCGACACCGCCTGTCCCGAGCCCAGCGGCCGCTCGAGCGTCACGGTGATCTCCACCCGGTGCGGAAGAATGTCGTCCAGCGGATCGTTCGCGACCATGCCGGACCGCTTCATCGAAAATTCCGCGTCCCGGCAGCGCGTCGAGTCCCAGCGCGGCTCGGGGCCCTGCTCGCTCCCGCTCGGATTCCAGGTCGCGGTTTTCTGCGACCAGAAGCGCAGCCCGAGGTAGATCACGCCGTCGGAGAGGAGCTGGACGTTCTGCGCGATCCAGTCGGTCCGCTCGAACGGCTCGAGGGGCATCTTCATGCCGTAGTCGGCGTTGAAATCGAAGCGGCCGCGATAGAGTTTTCCGGAAGCGCCGTCGGGGTCGAAGCAGTAGACGACTTCGTGGCGTTTCATGGTGTCGGCGGCGGCGAAGAAGAGGACGTCCTTGTCCTTGTAATTGGCGGGGGCGGACTGGAGTCCCTGGGGGGGCACGAGGCCGACGCGCGTGAAGAAAACGAGGGCGCGGTCGTGCTTGTCGGGACGGCATGTGAAATTCGGGTTGAGGCCGGCCGGGTCGGCCTCGTGGTGGATGGTCGAGCAGGAGAGGTCGGCGCGCAGGGCGTCGAAGAGGATGGACGCGCGTTCGTAGGCGTCGCGGCGGGTTTCGCCGCGGTCCCAGATCTCGACGCCGGAGCGGAGAAGGCCGACGAGGAGGAGGCCGAGGAGGATGAAGATGGAGATGGAGACGAGGAGTTCTATCAGGGTAAAGGCGGATTGGCGCCGCGCGGGAGTCATGGAAGCAGAGTATAGCTGGCGGCGCGTCCACAGAACGTCCACGGACAACTCCAAACTCCAACTCCAACCCCAAATCCCAATCGTGCCGAGACTTTGGGATTTGGGGTTGGAGTTGGAAATTGGAGTTGTCCTGGGACCTTTTTCACGCTCGCATCACTTCTCCTCATGCCGATGCACCACATTCTCCTGCTCATACTCCACCTCAAATCCCCTGAACTGCGGGCATTCCTTCCACTGGTCCTTCGCATACGCGCCGTCCAGGTACTCGAACATCACCCGGACGTCGAGCTGGTCGCCGACCGTGTCTCCCAGCTTGCCGCCCTTGTCGTCGTCGAAACCGTAGAAGCGCGGGATCGCCTCCTTCTTCGCCTTCTTTGCGTCGAGGGGCAGGTGGATCCAGCGCCCGCTCCGGTCGAAGCGGACGAAGACGCGGATGTCCACGGAGGCGCCGCTGAACATCTCCTCCCACTTGATCGATTTCCAGTGCGCGCCGGTCGCGCGCGTCGTCGCCTCGAACCAGTGTAGATCCGTATCGTCCGCGGCGATCGTGTAGCGGTCGAAGAAACGCCAGGGCATCGCGTAGAGCAGCGAATCCTCCAGGTGGCCTTCCGGCTTCGTGCCGAACGCGCCGCGGAAATCGCAGCCCAGCGGTGAACTCAGGTAGGTCGGGCCGCGCTTCGTCCAGCCGACCAGCTCCCTGTCCACCAGGAAATACCCCTCCTGCGGGAACCCGTTTGAATCCGCGGTCGCGAACGCGTCATCGCGGGCGTCAACGCCCTTCTTCAGCGCCGCGATCGCCAGGTAGGTCAGCGGGAACGCAATGCTGCACTTCGAATGCGGCCGCGCCGTCGTGCCCAGATAGCCGCGCTTCAGCCCCTTCAGCGTCCGGCTCCCCGGCTCGTACGAGACGTACCCGATGACCTCATCGTCGACGAGGATCGCGCCACCGTTCATGTCGAGCGGCGTGTAGCTCACGGGAGACTCGGTGGGTTCAGGGGGCTCGACGGGCTTGGGGGCGGGAACGCCGGGATCCGTCGGCGGCGTCCACGGAATGATCACCGGCGGCGGCGGAATTCCGCAGCAGTCGTCGACAAGGCGGATGCCGAAGATGAGCTCGGTTTCCGAAGCGTCGAGCGCCCTCGCGAGGCACCAGTGCTCGTACTCCGCCGTCGAGCAGCGCAGCTCGTCGATCCAGCCGCCGAGCTCCCCTGGCGCGTTGCCCTGCACCGAGACGCCGATGCGAAGCGGCGCCGGATCGCAGTAAGGAAGTTCGCCCGACGGGAATTGGATGACGCGCGAATGACGGCGGATATTGAAGCGGCCCCAGCTGTTCGGGTGCCTGGTGTTGAACGGCCGATCGGCGACGACCTCGTCCTGGACTCTGCGGTCGAAGGCGGCGAGCAGGAAGGGCCACTCGGCCGTGGTCGCGGGAGAGCGCAGGGCCGGCGGTTTCAGCGGGGCTTTCCAGGGCTCGAGCCATGCCGCGCACGCGATCCGCGCTTCCTCGCGAATGTCGTAATCCTTCTGGAGAAGCGTGACGCGGTCGCCGCGGCCGGCTTTGGCGTCCTCGAGCGCGAAGGTCGGGAGGACGGGCGCTGCGGCGGGGTGGGCCGTATCGCTGGAGTAGACGCCCCATTCGGCGCCGCGGAAGAGAGGCCACGGGGCAGGCTTGTTGCCGGCTTTTCCGACGAGGGCGACCCAGCCGTCGGAGTTGACTTTCTGAAGCGGGCCGAAAAACTCGTTGCCAATGCAGATGATCGCCGGGTCCGGGAATCCCGAGTTCGTCGTCACGTGGAATCCGTTCAGCACGACGGGCTCGCCTATCCAGTAATCGCCGTTCGGCGTGCCGAACTGTCCGCGGTCGAGCCCCGTGAACTGGGTATTGCTCTTCCCGGAGTAGTGGACGATCTCCTGCTGCGCGTTGCCGATGAGCAGCCAGCCCTCGTCCGGAAACCCGGCGGTGCTCCCCACCGGGACGTCGAGCACGGTCTCACCGGTCTTCAGTCCGATCTTCGGGGGGACCGCCGGGTTCAGCGACACCACTGCGGTCGTCGTTTGCGCCCGCGTCCCGAGGGCGTACTTGAGTTCGCCGGCGCAGGTCAGGATCCGGTCCCACTTCAATACCGGCACGTCGAACCCCGCCGATGTGTAGTCGAGCTTCGTGTCGACGACGAAGTCGGTGTACCCCCACGGCGCGATCGTTTCGCCCGTCTGGTGATTCCACGGAAGCGAGCCGCGAGCCGCGCGCGTGCAGCCTTTGAACGAGGTGCCGCTGGCATTCTGGTATTCGATCACTTCCTGCCCGATCGCGATCGCCCCGGGGGAAGGAAAATCTGAAACATCGAAGTCGCTGTCGATCGTGCTGTCCGTCTTGCCGACGTCGCTCGCGAGGTGCACCGCGACTCCCAGCTCCTTGCCCTTCTGCTGCGCCGGCCCCTCCCCCACCGCGCGCCAGTCTCCGACCGGCAGGCCGTCGAGCGTCATCATCATCCCGCCGTTGCGCGTGCTCTTCCAGAAGGCGCCGACGTGGTACCACCGCTTCGCCGTGAGCTGCACGCGGTGAACGACCTGCGAAAAACCCTTTTCCAGCGTCGCGTCCTTGACCAGGAGCCGCAGGTAGGGGCCGCCCATCGCGCCGCCGGTCCCCTCGTAGGTGAGGAGAATCCGGTTCGACCACTCCTCGTCGCCGGATTCGAAGATCGTCGCGTCGTTCGCGGGAGCGAGGAACCAGAACTCAGTCGCGCCGGAGGGCCAGGTGACGACCTGCCCCTTCTGGAACGGCGGCAGACCGGCGAACGCCATGCCTTCGTCGACGGCTTTTCCTTCGTTGCTCGGGCCGAAGTGCATGGACGTCGCGAACGCCCCGCGCTTGTCGATGCCGGTCAGCCCCGTCAGCCACGCCCCGCGCGACCTCTCCCGGATCGGCCACTCGTGCGAAAAAGCGGGGCCCGTGAACATGCCGCGCGACATTTCCCTGTCCAGCACGTTCCGGAAGTCCTCCTGGCTGACGCAGCGCCATTTCAGAGTCCCCGGCGGCGCGACTTCGACGATTTCGCGCACGTCGCACTCGCCGCCGACCGCGCGGTTCGGTCGCTCGACGACGCCGCGCGCCGCGACCGTGACGAGGTTCCACGACTGAAGCGTCAGCGGCACCGTTCCCGTGCAGGCCAGCTCGTAGTCCGTCGGCCACTTCGAGTTGAGGACGATCGCCGTGTAGTCGTAGCCGCTGATGACTCTCAGCGTGAGCTGCTCCGCGAGGAAGCGGTAGAACTCCTCCCACGATTCGAACGTCTTCGAGACCATCGCCTCAGCCAGGCGCGTCGCCTCGCCGCGCGTCACCTTGTCGTCGGCGATGTGATTGCGAAGTGCAAGCCCCTCGAAACACGCCGCCAGCGCCTCGCGGCTCGCGGTGTTGATGTTCAGCGGGTGCCGCTGCTCGATTTCGAGAAGCGCGTCCGTTTCCGCCGATTCGCAGACGTCCTTGAGCCCCAGCCACGTCATCTTGGGGTCGACATCGACGACCTCACCGACCTGGACGACTTTGTGACCGGAAACGCGGATGCGCGTCCCGACCGAAAGGTGCGTCATGTTGTCGACGGCGAAGATCATGATTTTCGGATTCTTCACCCACGGGTTGGCGAACCGGATCGTCTGCGGGGCGATCCACGCCGCCGGCCGACCGCTGGACTCGGTGAGGTAGTCGCGCACATCGTCGACGCGCGGATCGATCCGCTTCATCAGATTTTCGACGCACATCTGCGGCGCGGTCCGGACGTTGATTTTCCCCTGTTCGTCGGCGACGAGGGCCCCGGTATCGAGGCCGGGCGCCATCGGTTTCCCGGCGCGGCCGGCGGAGAACTCGGCCGGCGTGTCCGAAAAGGGCGTATTGAACGGAACGGGCGAGGTCTTGCGTTCTTCCATCATCTCGCACCCCGGCACCGCGGCGGCGACGGCGCGGTTGCGCGCGGCGGCGGCGGCATAGCGGGCATGAGCGCGGTCGCTGACGCCCCGGGCGCCCTTTTCCTGCTGCCCCATGGAGAAAGCGAAGGGCAGGGCGACGGCGACGAGAAGGGCGGCGATGACGACGACGAGGATCAGGGCCATGCCGCGATCGTGAGGACGGAGGCGCACGTTGGGACGGAAAGCAAACGGCGGGCCGGAGTTACGGGGACCGCCGGGGGCGAAACGAGGGGAAACTGGCGTTCGGAGGGATAGAGAGCGGAAGTGGCTTTACCGGATGCAGCGGGTGTTTACGCCGCTCGGGAGATGTGAGTGGCGAGTTACGAGTGGTGAGGGGGTTTGGAGTGGGGGGTGCCGGATGTTGAGTTCAGCGTTCAGGGTTCCGTTTTCCGGGTGGAGTTTTGCGTCGCGTGCGAACGCAGTCGACCCGAAACTCCGAACCCCACCCAGAACGCGGAACCCTGAACTCTGAACTCAACATCCGGAACCCCCAACTCAAAACGCCCCAACCGCTCGAAATCCAGAAATCGCAAACCGTCACTTCTCCTCGTGGTAGTGAATCACCGGCTCCTGCTCGTACTCCACGGCCAGCCCGCGGAACTGCGCGCAGTCCTTCCACTCGCCGTTCGCGAACGCGTTGTCGAGCCACACAAAGTCCACTCGCACGTCGATCCCGTCCGCTTTCGTGTTCCCCAGCACGCCGCCCGTCGGCGCGTCGAAGAGCCAGATCCCGCCGCCCTTGCCGGCGACGTACGGCCTGTTCGTGGGCACGTTCGCCCAGCGCGGCTCCGAGTTAAGACGCACGCGCACCTGGATGTCGAGCAGCGGATTCGGGAGAACCTCTTCCCAGGTGATTCTCGCCCACTTCGCGCCGGTCGCGCGCTGCGAAGCGCCGAACCAGGAAGTCTGGGAGTCGTCGGAGTTGGCTGTGAAGCGGTCGTAGTAGCGGAACGGGAAGGCGTAGATGAGTTCGTACTGGTTATGGGTGGCGGCGACGGTGCCGAAGGCGCCGCGGAAGTCGCAGCCGTCGGGGAAAGCGGGGTAGCCGGCGCCGTTGATCGAGGTGTAACCGATGAGTTCGGTGCCGACGTAGACGTAGCCTTCCGGCGGGAAGTTATTGGGGACGCAGGGAAGCGCCTTGTCGGCGATGCCCACCGGGGCGGTGAGGGAGGCGATGGCGAGGAACGCCATGTTGAAGACGCGGTCGCCGAGTTCGTGGACGGCGGCGGTCGTGCCGAGGTAGCCGCGCGTGCAGTTGATCAGCGTGTTGCTCGTGGCGTCGAACCCGGCGTACCCGATGATCTCGTCGCCGGCGAGGATGGCGCCGCCTTCGGAGTCCATGCCGCCCACGCTGAGGATCGGGACGGTCGTCACGGTAGCGTCGATCGAAGCGGACATCTGGAACTGCAGATTCTTCGGACCGTTCGTGAGGCGCATTTCATCAAGGAGGCCGCTGAAGCCGGCGGGAGCGGTCGGGATCGTCGATCCCGCGAACGTCATGAGCTGTTGAGGCACCCCCATCAGCTCGCCCGAGGGGAATTTCAGGATGCGCACCCAGAGATTATCGGGGACCCACTCTTTTGTCGTGAATGACCCCAGCGACGCCAGGTGGAACGGTGGTGAAGCGGTCCCGATGCCGAGATTCGGCACCCAGCGGACGTGCTTGATCAGCCGCTCTTCGCGCGTCGTCGCGTTCTGCTCGACGAAGGTCACCGTGTCTCCGTCCCCCGCCTGCTGGTCCGCCAGCCCGAATGTCGGGTACACATTGGAAGCGGTGACGTGCGCCGCGTTGGTCGTGCCGAAGAGGTTTCCCCCGACGCCCGGCTGCTTGCCGCGGAACATCGGAACCGGGACGGTCATTCCGTTGCGCTGGATCACGAAGCCGCGCCAGCCGTCCGTTCCTTCCTTCATCACGGGCCCGAACCATTCGTCGTCGATCGCGAGCACCGTCGGCGTCAGGTAGTTCGTGTTATTCGTCACGTGGAAACCCCAGAGCTGCACCGTCTCGCCGTCGAGGTGATTCTTGTCGGTCGTGCCGAAGAGGCCGCGCGTGAGCCCCGTGAACGAGATCACCGTCCGCCCCGTGTAGTGCATCACTTCGCCCTGCAGCCCGCTTCCCACCATCAGCCATCCGGTCGGCGGGAACTCGACGGTGATGTCGGGCGCGCCGGTAGCCGGGGGCGCGACGGTCAGCATCGAGGCCGCCATGGGAAGACCGACGGGAGGCGGCGAGACCGGGGTCGACGTCACGACCCACGTCAGCGTATTCGCGCCGATCTGCCCGACCGTCTGGCCGCCGCCGACCGTCAGGCGGTCCCACGTGATCGCCGGCACCGAAGGATTCGTGAAGGTCAGCGTCCCCGCCGCCAGTTTCGACGTGTATCCGCAGATCGTGACTCCCGACCCGATCTGGTGAACCAGCGGCGCCGTGCCGCGCGCGCCGCGAACGCACCCCGTGAACGAGCTGCCGCTGATCGCCGCATACTCGATCGTCTCGCTGCCGATCTGGATGGCCCCGGTCGCGGGAAACCCGGAGATCGCGCCCGCGGCGACGACCGTGTTGTCGGTCGCAAGCGCCACGAGCGCGGTCTGCAGAGTCGTGTGGCGCGATCCGCCGGCCTCCGTCCAGACCCCGTAATTCCCCACCGGCAGCCCGTCCAGCGTCATGTACGCGTGCCCGAATTTCGTCCCCTTCCAGAAGGCGCCGAAGTGGTACCAGCGGTCGGCGACGAGCGTGACGGCGTGCCGGCATTCCGCGTAGGTGTGCTCGAGCGAAGAGTCCTTGAGGATGAAGCGCAGCGAATTCCCGCCGTTCACGAGGTCGGGTCCGTACGTGAAGAAGAGCCGGTTGCTCCACTCCTCGGTCCCCGCGTCGAAAATCGTGAAGCTCGTGCTCGCGGTCTTGATCCACAGTTCCGCCGCGCCCGCTTCGATGTCCACGTTCCCGTTCGTGATCTCCAGGATCTTCGACGCGCGCTGCTGGATCGCGCCTTTCGACGTCGAAACACCCGCAATCGTGTTGTCGTAGTGGTTCATGATCTTCCACGCGGCGCGCTCGTCGCGGCCTAGCTTCGTCGTGACCCACGCGGCAGCGTTGCGGTCGGAAGAGGGCACTTCGCGGTTCGCAACGCAGGCAGGCCAGGTGACGACGAAGCGCCCCTGGGGGATGCGGAGCATGCGCTCGAAGTCGTACTGGGATTTCACGCGCCAGCGGAGCATGCCCGCGGGAGCGAGCTCGACGACCTCGCGGAGGTCCGAGAGCGCGGAGACCGCGCGGCTCGGGAAGTCCTGGACGCCTTGCGCGATGACGGTCACGTAGTTGGACGAAGAGAGCGTGAAGGGCATCGTCCCCGTCCCCGCGAGCCGCTTCGCATTCGGGTTCGAGAAGTTGATCGCGATCGCCACTTCGTCGTTCTGAGTGATCACTGCCAGCCCGCGCTGCTCTTTCAGGAACTCGACGAATTCCTCATACGTCAGGAATTTCTTCTTGATGATCGCCGCGGCGAGATTGTCCGCTTCCGCCTTCGTGACCGTGTCTTCCGTCAGCTTGTTCCGCAGGCCCAGGCCTTCCAGGCACGACGCGATCACGAGCGCGCTGGCGGTGTTGAGGTTGACGAAGTGGCGGACCTCCAGCTCGAGAAGCGCCCCGACCTGCGAGTCGCCTTCGCCGATGCCGGTGACGGTCACGTCGTTCCCGTTCGGGTTGACGGCGTCGACGAGGCCGTACTGAGGCACGCCCGCCCACGTCACGCGCACCTTGGCGCCCTCGCCGTACGAGCTCGCGTCGTCCAGGTAAAAGGTCAGCGCCGCCCCGCCGGCCACGGCCGTCCCCGGCACGATCCCGCGGATCGTCTGCGCCGCGCCGTAAGCCGTCGGCCTCCCGTTCCACTGCGTGATGTAGTCGCGCAGGTCCTGCGTCCGCTCGTCGACGCGCGCCTTGATGCGGTCCAGCAGAAGCGGCGGCGCCGTCCGCTCGTTCACTTTTCCCTGCTCGTCCTGGAGCGACGAACTTCTCAACCGGCCCGAACCATCCTGCATCTCGAGCGAAGCGACGGCGCCGGTCCAGTTGACCTGGAATTCGTCGAGGCCGTCGGTGTACGGCGAGTTGAACGGCGCGGTCGCCCCTCGGGCTTCTTCCGTCGTCTCGTGCCCGCGCAGCACGCCGGCCAGCGCGTGATTCCGCCCCGCGAGCGACGCGTACCGGGCCTGCGCCCGGTCCATCCCGCCCTGCGCCCCCTTCTCCTGGTGCCTCATGGAAATCGCGAACGGAATCGCGATCGCCATGAGCGCGACCGAGACGACGATGACCATGAGAAGCGCGAATCCGCGGCGCTTCGAGCGGGCGGCGATCATTGGGACCCCCCGAGGAGGTTGACGGTGACGGAAGCGGAATCAACGGGGCTCTTCACGGTGATTGTAGCCGGACCGGGGTTAATGGAGGGATCGAGCGCGCCGGTGTCGTCCCAGCGGATTTCCGCCGGGCCGGAGACCGTCAGCGGGTCGCGCATGACGATCCGCGAATCCTCGATGAGGGCGTCCACGCGCACTTCGTCCACCCAGCCGTCCAGGGGCATGTCTTTCGACCCGATCGTGAGCGGCGATTCGCCCATCGCAAACGTCGCCTTTCCGGCCTTCTTCGCCAGCGGGAAATCGTTCACGAGAATGGTCAGCGCGGCGCCGTCCCAGAGCAGGCCGATTTTCGACCAGCGGGCCTCCGGAATCGCGGCGTCCCCCATCACGATCGCGACGCGCTGCGCCTCCACCCCGACGAACGCCTGAAGCGTCCCGAGTTTCGACACCGCGAGCCCGAACTCGCCGCTCTTCTGCACCAGAACCCGGTCCTTCTTGTGAAGTTTCGGCAAATACCAGATCTCGACGAGAAGACCCTGGTCCTTCGAGTACATGGGGACGTTGCCGCAGTCGATGCTGCCGCCGGCATCGGAAAAACTGACGGCGCGGCCGACGCGGCCGCCGTCCGAGAGCTTGCCGTTCGTGATCTTCGCGTAATGCCCGAGCGCGCCCGGCTGGGTCTCGTCCTCGAAATGCCAGGCCGCCATCGGGCGCCGGATGACCGTCGAAAGGTACTTCCCTTCCGGGTCGATCCGGATCGCCACAGGCGCGCGCGTGTTCCGCGCCGCGGTCCGCGCGAAGCGGCAGATCCCGAGGACGCTCGAGCGCGCCGCGCGCAACCCCATGTCCTTGTTCGACTCGGACATCATCGCAAGGCCGACGCCGAGCAGGATCGCGATGATGCTCATCACGACCATCAGCTCGATCAGGGTGACGCCGCTAGGACGACGACGGGACATCGGGACTCCGAGAGCGGGAAACGGCAACTTCAAAACCGCGAACTTTCAAGCAAAGAGAGAACTTCAAACCGCAACTTCAAAAAAAGGCGCGTCGAGCGACCGCTGTGCTTGCTGTTTTGCGTTTGCCCCTTGCTTGAAAGTTCGCGGTCTTGTAGTTGCTGTTTCCCGTCGGCAAGGACGCGCCATCCGGTGGATCATTACGCGCCCGCCTAATTCCAGCTCGCCACGTCCTCTTCCCCGCCATTCTGGTTCTCATCATCCCCACCGATCGACCACAGCATGTACTTCCCGGGCGCATGGTAATTCCCCGTCTTCAGGCTCTTCTGCGGCACGCACTCCACTTCCTTGCCGGCAAGCGTGTACTTTCCGAATTTCGCCGGCTTCGAGTAATCGCGGCTGTGGAAATACACGAAGGGATTCTTGAACGGGTCCGCCAGTTCCACCAGTTCGTTCTTCATGAACATCGAGCTGTCCGGCGGCTTCGCCGTCGCGTCGGCGTCGCCGTTGACGAGGCTGTCTTCCCAGGTGCTCATGTCGAGGAACGGCCCGCCCTTCTGGGTCGTAAACAGGTGCCACACGAGGCTCTCGCACCCCTGGTTGATGTCGTTTGCGCCCTTCACGAATCCGCCGCTCGGCGGGTAATCCGCGAATTTCGTCTCGTAGCTCGTCAGCGCGGTGTCGATCTGCACGCCCACGGCCCGGCAGGCCTTTTCCTTCGAGTGCTTGCGCGCAGCGACCAGCGCGGGGAGCCCGATCGCGACCAGAACCCCGATGATCGAGATGACGACGAGCAGTTCCATGAGCGTAAAGCCTCTGCGATTCATCTTATTTGGCCTCGATGAGCCGGACGTTGTCGATCCCGAGCTCCCATTCGTCGCCCTTCTGCGCCAATCCCCACGTTCCGACCTCGAGCTTCGCGCCCCGCAAGTCCGTTCTCACCGGCTTGTCCAGCGCCACGCCATTCGCCGACAGAATGAACTCCGGGGCGTTCGGGTTGGCACGCTCGATCTTCAGCCGCACCGCCCCCGCCGGACACTCGCCGATCTGCTTCCACTGCGGCGGCGCCTGCGCCGGCCCCGCCGCGTACGCCAGCTTCCCCGCCGCGTCCCGGACGAACCGCAGCACGTTCGGATTCGGCGTCTGCGGAGATTGCGGCAACCCGATCGTGACTCCAGCCGTCGCGCGCCCGCACTTCGCGAAATCGATCTCCGCCTCGAACGACAGGAAGCGGTCGCTCGTCGGCCGCACCAGCGCCGTCGCGCCGTCGTCGCGGTTCTGCTTCCCCGCGAACTGCGCGCGCCCGCTCTTCAGCGTGACCTTCAGACCTTCCTTCTCCCTCTCCACCCACGTCCGCCGCACACCGTCGCCGTCCTTCCGGTCGAATTCGTCGTGCCACCAGCGCCGCGTGGTCGCTTCGTTCGCCAGGCGCTTGCCGCGCTGCGCAAAAAGGTGATTCGCCACGCGGGCGAGAACGGCCTCGAAGCGCTGCCGGGCCTCGGCCAGCTCGCGGCGCGCATAGACCACGGCGGCGATCCCGCACGACGCGAGCTCGTGCGTCGGATTCGTCGCGGTCGCCGCGCGGAATTCCTGCTCGGCCGCCTGCGGGTTCGTCGGAAGAAGGGCGAAGCCGAGAAGCGCGTGCGCGTCCGGATCGGCGGAGCCCTGCGCGGCGCGACGAAGCGCTTCGACGGCGCCCGAGGTGTTCTTCATGCGCAGCCGCGCCAGCCCCAGCTCGCGGTACGCCGGCCCGCCCGCGCCGGCCTTGAGCGACGCGAGCAGAAGCGGCTCTGCGGCGAGAGCGTCCCCGGCGTCGAGCGCGATCTTCCCTTTGCCGAGCAGCGCGAACGCGCACCGCGAGTCGCGCTTCAGAGCTTCGTCGAACGCCGCGCCCGCTTCGGCCGGTTTCGCCTGTTTGAGCTGGAGCCAACCTGAAGCGGCCCAGGGGTTCGGCGAGACCGGCGCGCGGAACGCCGCTTCGTCGAAGCAGGCCTGCGCCTTCACGACGTCGCCTGAGAGGGCGCAGACGAACCCGAGGTTGAGCCAGGAGTCGATCTGGTCGGGATTCGTCTCGAGCGAGGAACGAAAAGCGAGGGCGGCTTCCTTGCCGTGGCCGAGCGCGGCTTCCGTGCAGCCGAGGAGGTGGGAGCCCGCGGCGCCGGCCTGGAGAAGTTCGGTCTTCGCTTCCATGAAGCGGCCCGCGAAGTACGCGAGCGTGCCGTTCGCGAGGTGCGTCTCCGGGAGGTCCTTCGCTTTCGGGTCGGCGGCGAGCGCGGTCATGTAGGTCTCTGCTTCCGGAAGCCGTCCGTCGGCGGACAGGAGCCCGACGAGGCGCTGTTTCGCCTCGGGGAAGAACGGAGAGGCCTTGATGGCGTTCAGGTAGGCGTCGATCGCGCGCGTCGGCAAGCCGAGCGCTTCGTAAACGCGGCCAAGGCGGGACCAGATCGCCTCGGCACCCGCAGGGCGCTTTTCGAGCAGGTCGCGATACAGGCGGATTTCACGGTCCGGATCCGAGAGCACGGCGTAGACCTCGCCGAGCTTCAGCAGCGTCACCGGCCGCGGATTGATTCGAAGCGAAGCTTCGAGTTCCTTCGCGGCGTTCTCGTACAGGTTCTTCTCGAGGCACCACGCCGCAAGCTCGTCGTGCTCCTTGGCGCTCCCCGCTTTCACTGCGGCGGTCCGCTTCTGGTATTCGGCTTCCGCGCCCAGGCCGTACTTGAGCTCGGTGTACTCGGGTTTCTTGAGGGTCATCGTGCTTTTCCCGTCCTTTTTCCGGATCTGCACGGTCCCGTCGGCGTCCACCTTGAGGATCGTGCAGACGATCGTCCGGCCGTCGACGAGGACCACGGTGTCGAAGACCGCTTCCTCTACCGGCACGAGGGCGCCGCCGCCGTCCTTGCCTGCCGCGCGCAGGGCCGTCAGCGCGGCGTCGTCGGGGAAGTCGGCGGCCACGGCGCCGGCC
>WSZJ01000144.1 GCA_009773755.1 Planctomycetota bacterium
GGCGCGGGCGTCGGAGGGCGCCGGCGGCGCGCCCTTCGCGGGAGTCCTCGCGCGCAGCCGCACGCGCGAAGGCAGGCTCCGTCCGCGCGACGGATCGGTGACGACCAGCTCGAGAACCCAGGTTCCGGCGACGTCCGCCTTGAGGCCGGCTTCGCGCCCGTCGGCGTTGGAGAGCTTCGCCTCCGAGCCGGGGGGCGCGAGCGCGATGCTCCAGTCCCACTTCAGCCTCCGCCCGCCGGGCTCGCGGCTCGCCACGCCGTCGAATTTCGCGACGCGGCCGGTTTCGACCGCCTGGTCCGGGCCGGCATCCGCAAGAGGCCGGACCTCCTGCGGCTCCGCCCCCGCCGCGAACGCCACGAACGCAGCGTACTCCAGCGAACTCTTTCGGATGTTGTCCCCGCCTCCGTGCTCCGTGCCGCCGTCCTCGAGGGCAAGCGGCTTGAGGACGAGAGGGGAGCGCTCGGGAGCGTCGGGGCGCGTGAAGCGCACGACGACGTCGAAGTTCTTTTTGCGGGAGATCGCGCCGTGCCCGGATTTCCCCGGAAGCGTCAGGGCGAATCCGCCGACGGGAAGGCCGGGCTTCCCGTGGCACGACATGCAGCCCGCGTCGAGAAGAGGGAGGATCTTCTCCGAAAAGGTCGTCAGGCGCGGCTCCTTCATTTCCGGCGCCGCCGGCGCGGGAAGTTCGGGGCGGGGGGGAAGCGCTGTCTTCGTTGCCACGTCGTATGGCGACTCCGGGGGCGGTTTCTTCGGCGGCGGAGTCTCGCGTCGAGGAGGGGGGTCCGGAATCCGGGGTTTCGGCGGCGGTTTTCCGATCTCCCGGGCCGGCTCTTTCCGCGCTTCCTCAGCGTCGGGAGCCGGCAGCGGGTCGCGTTGCGCCGCCATTGGCGAGAACACCTGGGCAATCCCCTGCGGCCGCTCGGCCCTTGCGGCCGGAGGATCGAACTCGCCGAGAGCCAGCACGAAAACCACCGCGAACGAAACCAGGGCGCCCGTGGAAACCAGGACCGCCGGAATCCACCCGCGCGAAGTCGGCCGAATGACCAGCTTCTCCATCGATGCCGCCTCTTCTCCCGTCTGCATTCGCACGCCTACGCCTTCTTGAGGAACCCGAGCGCCGGGGCCTGCGGCTTCCAGTCGGGGAAGAACTTCTCCAGCTTCGTGAATCCGAGGAAGGTGCTCAGCACTTCCGTAAACGGCAGGCGAAAGTCCGTGTGCACCGGCATGTCCCGGTCCTCGTACAGGCTCTTCGGCTCCAGTCCCGTCCACTTCCCGAAGATCTTCCCGCCGTCCACCTGTCCCCCGAGCGCCAGCATGATCCCCCCGTGGCCGTGGTCGGTGCCGTTGTTCCCGTTCTCTGCCACCGTGCGGCCGAACTCGGACATCGTCAGGACCAGCACGTCCTTCATGCGCGCCTCGCCGAGGTCTTCGGCGAATGCCGACAGCGCTTCCGACACGTTCTTGAGCATCTCCGCCATCTGTCCGTCGTCCACGCCTTGCTTCGCATGGTGGTCCCACCCGTTGTAGTCCGCCGCCGCGACTTCCAGCCCGCACCCCGCCTTGATGACCTGCGCAATCCCCTGGAATTGCCTCCCCAGCGACGTCGCCGGGTACTTCACGCCGCCCGCGCCTTCCCCCTTCGCGAGGATGTCCTGCAGGAAGCGCAGCTTCCGTATCGTCTCCTGCCCGGCCCCCAGGATTCTCTCCGCCGGATCGTCGGGGCGCTTCTCCATCCCGTCCTTCTTCTCCCCTTTCCCGTACTGATCCTCGAACGCGTCCATCGCCTGCATCGCGCGGTCCTCGGGAACGGCGAGCACCGGGAACTGGCCGCGAAGCGCGCGGGGCAGAAGAGGCTGCGCCGCGAGAGCGCGCAGCTCGACCTCCTTCCGCTTTCCTTCGTTCGTCGCCGTCAGCCAGCGGTTGAGCCAGCCTTCCGTGATCGTGCGGACGCCGGGCGCCGCGTACTCCATGAAGTCCTGCGCGTCGAAGTGGCTGCGCGTGGGGTGCGGGGAGCCGACATTCAGGATCGGGGCGAACATCCCTTTCTTGTAGAGCGCGTGCAGCCCCTTCATCGACGGGTGCAACCCGAAGCCTCCTCCGAGGTCCAGCGCGCCGCCGTCCGCGCCCGGAGGCGGGACCGCGATCGTCGGGCGGATCTTGCGGTAGGTCGCGTCCGTGTACGGCGCGACGAGGCTGAGGCTGTCGGCGCCTCCCCGCATGTAGAGGACGACGACGGTCTTGACGGCCCCGCCCTTGTCGTCGGCGAAGGCGTTCAGCCCGAAGCGTCCCGTTGCGAGCGCGCCGAAGACGGCCCCGGAAGCGCGCAGGAAGTCACGGCGATTGAAGTCGGTCATGGGGACTCCGTTACTGTTCCTGGAAAGTGGGGGATCCGAGAAGGGCTCCGAGGAGTGCTTCCGCCGCCTGGCGCGGCTTGAGGCCCTGCTTGACGATCGCCGCGCAGCGCGCCTCCGTCGCGGGGTCGACGCCGCCGGGGAGGATCGTGGCTTCGAGCGCTTCTTTCATTCCGGCGGGATCCTTCGCAAGGATCGGCTTGAAGTAGTCCGCGGGCATCGTGATGCCGCCCATGCGGCCGCTGGCGAGACGGAGCGCGAACTGCCACCGGTACACCAGGACGCCCGGATCGAGCCACGCTTCCGCCTGGTCGAAGAAGCCAGTCGGGTCCTTGGAGCGGCAGGTCGGCTGGCCCATCTGGTCGAGCATGCGCAGGGTTTCGTTCGTGTTCTCGATCGAACTCCCGGTGGCGCGAAGCGCGCTGATTGTGAATTCGAAAGGCGTCTTGAATTTCACGCGGAAGTTCTCGCGGCGGTAAAAATCTTCGCCGAACACGATCGCCTGGTAGACGGCCTTGAGGTCGCCGCCGGTCTTCAGGTACTCCGCCGCCGCCTTGTCCACGAGCGCCGCGGGCGGCTGGTCGTTCACGAGATGCCGGCAGAGCTTCCAGCAGATGAACTTCGCCGTCAGCGGGTGCCGCGCAAGCCTGCGGATGATCTCCTCGCCTTCCTCGATCCCTCCGGCGCCCGTGAGGCTCAGGTTCAGGACGCCGATCTTCTTCGGGTCGTCGTCGTGCCATTCCTTCCGGAACACGAACTCGCAGCGGTCCTCCCCGAACGAAACCGTCCACCCGGTCAGCGCCCGCGCGACCGCGATCACGTCCTGCTGCGTGTAGCCGCCCGGGACGTTCTCGTTCTGCACGCCCACCGTGTGAAGCTCCATCAGCTCGCGCGCGAAGTTCTCGTTCAGCCCGCGCTGCCGCTCGAGCTTCTGGATGAACTCGGACTTCTTCCGGTTCGCTCCCCCCCGCTCGACCATCTCCTTCTCGCGTTCCGACAGCGGACGCTGCGAGAACACGTTGTCCAGGTACACGAGCATCCCCGGGTTCTTCGCGCACGCCATCAGCATGTCTTCGAACTTCCCGAAAACGTGCCTTCGGATCACCTCCTCCTCGTAGCTCGCCGCCAGCAACTGGCACTGGTCCTTCGACTGGTCGATGCTGAAGTGGTTCCGCCAGAAATTCACGAGCACTTCGTTGAGCTGCCGCTTCGAGAGCGCGGCGCGCAGCACGACCGCCGAGCGCATTTCCTCCTGGGCGTCCCGCCTGAGCCGGTTGAATTCCTGCTGCAGCTTCAGAAGCTCTTCCGGGGAGAGGCTCTTGCGGTCCTTGAGTTCCTTCGGGCGAAAGCGGTCGATCGCTTCGGAAGCGGTCATGAAGACGGACGGGCAGTCCCTTTTCAGCCGGTCCTGAAGCGCCGAGTCGTCGATCTTCTCCGGCTCGAGTTGCTCGAGCGCCCACGCCATCCACCCGCGCGAGAGGATGTCGTCCACTTCGCCCGGCCGCGGCCCGAACGAGAGGCGGTTCAGGCAGTGGAAGGCGATTTCCCTCTGAGTCAGCTTCGTCCCCGGCTGCGCCTGCGTTCCCGGCGTGGGATCCTCGCCGGGGCAGGCGAGAGCGGCGGCCAGGACAAGCGCGGCGGAAACGGCGGATCGGCTCATTGCTGGGGTCTCCGGATCGGCTCCCGGGTCGCGCGGGCCGGCCTGAAGGGGCCGCCGTCCCCCGGCCGTGCCCGGCGCGGCGCGCCGGACTCCGCAGAATTCAACCCGCGGGAAGGGGTCCGGTTGCTGGAAACTCCTGCCCGCGGCCGAATCGGCGGAACTGCTTAATGGACTTAATCTTCCGCT
Organism: Planctomycetota bacterium; assembly: GCA_009773755.1. Lineage (GTDB taxonomy): Bacteria > Planctomycetota > MHYJ01 > WSZJ01 > WSZJ01 > WSZJ01. The sequence continues at coordinate 4,198 of WSZJ01000144.1, forward strand.
TCCTCGGCCCGACGTTCAAGAGGGATTTCTGCCGGATTCCCGCTCGACTGGACCGGTGGCGAGGGAAGCGCGGGCGCTCCCCTCAACCGCGGCGGGGGCGCCAGCCCCCACATACGGCCCGATTGCATGTCGTCGAACACCTCCCGATAGAGCGCCTCGCACTTGTCGCGGAATTGCGTGTCGATGCGCACCGCGCGATCCGCCCAGCGGTGGCAGTAGCGGCAACTCTCACAGTCGACTTCCTTGCAACCGGTCGAGAGGAAGCGGTCGATGAACCCGTCGAGCAGGCGATTGTCGACGTGCACGGGAGGAGGACCTTCCCCACCCCCGAACAGTCCCCGCGCTTCGGCCAGGCGCTTTACGTTCCACAGCCGCCCGAGGCTCACCGTCAGCGGCCGGAACAGGTGACGCAGCCGCCAGAAGAACCCCTTCCCGGGCGCTTCCCCCCGGACTTCCCTGGACCCGAACGCCTGGACCAGATCCAGGAGATTTCCGTCGAAGCGGCGCTTCGAGTAGGCCTCGACGCGCCGCACGAGCACATCCGTCGGCGCGCCGCGCTCGGCGATCTTGAACGAGTCGTAGCCGATCGCCTCGTAATGGTGGAGGTCCTCGGGGCGGATCCATTCGCTTCGGATGAAATGGACGGGGTCGCGCAGTTTCATCGCCGTGCACTGGAGAAAACACCAGTCGATGAAAAACCCGCGCGTGTGGTGCCCGGACTGCGACGCGTGGGCCAGCGTGTTCATGTGGTAAGGCGACATCGCGCAGGACTGAAGGCAGTTGTTGTTCGCGAGGAGTTGAAGTTCGCATTTCACGGACCGGCGGATCGCCCGGAGCAGGTCGAACTCGCGGTTCACGAGCAGCGAGTCCAGCATGACGCAATCCGCGCCCATCTCTTCCCACATCTTCGCCTTCCGGACATGGTCGACCCCGGCGAAGACCGACACGCGGACCTTGAGGGACGGATAACACGCCTTGACGATGCGCAGGAGAAACGGCGATGCCACCGTGACGGAATCGACGCCGATGTCCACCGCCCAGCCGAGCAACCGGCGAAGCGCCTTCTGGCCGGCGCGGGTGAACTCGAGGTTGTCGAGGCACGCCGCGTTCAGGAGGTAGTTGAACCCGATCCCCTTCCGGCGCGCGGCCTCGACGTGCCGACGAGCCGCGCGGCGCCCGATGCCGGGGATCTGAAGAGAAGCGCGCCCACCGCCCGCGGCGTCGGAGGAGAGCTTGCCGAAGAGCTCGCGCACCGGGTGCGGGGCGATCCGCTCGATGAGGTCGTCCTCGAAATTCGTCGCGAGGCTGAAGCGCACGGCGCCCACTCCAACGGAGGATTGCCCATGGTACTTAATGACATTAATCAGAACTTGCGGAACGCCGGAGTCCGGGGTAAACGCCCCCGGCCGCGACGCTTTCCCGCGGAAGCAGCTGACCTGCCGTCAGGCCGCCAGGGCCGGGGCGGCATCGACGCGCGCGGGATCCTCTTCAAGGAACACTCCCGGAAGCGCGAGCTTTCCTCCGGTGCCCGTCGCGAGGATTGCAAGCGCCGCGGCGAAGATGGGGAGGTGGCCGACGAGTTCGAGGGGGCCGAAGACGAACAGAGTGAGCGTCAGGAGGCCGAGGAGGACGGCGGCGACGGGCCGGGCGAGGATGCCGAGCGCGATCAGAGCTCCGACGGAGGTTTCGACGGCGGCCGCGAGGAGCACGAACACGCCGTCGGAGACTCCCGCGCCGGCGAGGAAATTGAGGCCGTGGTCGCCGGTGACGGCGATCGCGATGTTGGGATTGAAGAACTTGTCGTTGACGCCGAGGACCAGGAGGTCGATCCCGACGAAGACGCGGAGGATCGGGTGGGCCCAGCGATCGAGGCCGGGCAAGGGCTCCGCCCGAAGCCCGAAGGCGCGATCGAGCGAAAAGGCGCCGCGGCCGGCGATCATCAGGAACAGGCAGACTCCCACGACGTCCACGTAGTCCACCCAGGAGCGGAAGCCGAAAAGCGCCACCGAGGGGAGGAACGCGACGAGCAGCGCGAGCGCGGCCCACCGCGTGGCTAGCCCGAGGATGAGACTGGCCCCGAGGAGGAGTTGGGCGCCGCGGAGGGCGGTGACGAGCCACGCGGGCTCCACCGATGAAAGGGAGAGGTCGTGCGCGAAGAACTCGCCGTGAAGCGCGGCCCAGACCAGGACGACGCCGGTCGTGATGCCCAGGGCCGGAGCGACGGCGTGGCGAAGCCCGAGAAGCCATCGGCACAGGCGTTCCCCGGCACGCCGCCTCCGGAGGCGGAGGTCGAGGAACAGAAGCGCGACGACGGCCGCTCCAGAGAGCGCGAACACCGCCGAGAGAGTCGGGTTGATCGTGGTAAAGACATCGGGGCGGGCCTGCGCCGTCAGTTCCGCGATGCGCTCGTGAGTGCAGAACCACTTCTCGTGGGCGCTTGCAGGCAGGCATGCGCCGAAAACGGCTGCGGCAGCGGCTGCGGCGATGAGGGGGATTCGGTTTCGCATCACAGGTTTCTACAACGGTGGAGACCGCCGGGATTCAAGGATGGCGGCGGATCCTGATTTTTCTACGCTAATGGGCCCTCAAGTTCAGGCCGGCCTGCAGGGGCTGCCGTTACCCGGCCGGGCCCGGCGCGCCGGACGCCGCAGATCTCAACACCCGGGAAGCGGTCAGGTTGCTGGAAACCGTTCCTGGCGGCCGAATCGGCGGAACTGCTTAATGGCATTAATGTTCCGCTTTCGCGGTTCGGAGTTCAAGGGGGAATTCGCCGGCGAATCGCGGAGCTGACCGCCCGGCCTTGAGCACGGAAGGAACTTTCTCTCTGCGGATTTCAGCGGTGCACCGCGGCCCCGGGCTGCTCTAATACCGCGAAACCTCGAAGGGGAGACCGACGATGGACCGCCGCGAATTCCTGAAGCTCGTCGCGCTTTCCGGACTGGCGTGGAAGCTGGGGGCCGGCCGCAACCTCGCCTTTGGCGGAGACCTCCCGCCCAACGCATTCGCGGGAAAATGGCTCGGCGACGATTTCCGCGCCGGGCACGTCCTTCGGGATCGGGAACTCCCGAAGTTCAGCGACGCGGAGGCGATGCCGGAAGCGGACGTCCTGGTGATCGGGGGAGGGATCAGCGGGCTGGTCGCAGCGCGGGCCCTGGCCAGGTCCGGCCGGACCGTCCGGGTCCTGGAGCAGGCGGATGTCCCGGGCGGAAACGCGAAGTCGGCGGAGTGGGGCGGCATCCAGTACTCGATCGGCGCGGCGTATTTCTGCGCGCCGGAAAAGGACAGCCCGCTGGAGACGCTCTACAGGGAAATCGGGATCCTCGAGAGGGCAAAGAAAGTGCCGAAGGGGGAGGTCTTCCTGGGCGGAAAGCTGGTCGAGGACATCTGGGAGGGGAAAACGGACCCGGAAAACGCCGAAGCCACCAGGGCTCTTCGCGAAACGTGGCGCAGGATTTACGAAGAACGCTACCCCGCGGTTCCCTGGAGCGAGGACTGCGGCTGGTCGAAGGACGAGTTCGAGAAGCTGGACCGGAAGCCGTTCTCGGACTACCTGGGGGAAATCAAGGCCCCGCCGCACGTCCGGACTTTCTGCGACCACTACTGCTGGTCGTCGTTCGGCGGCCGGTCGTCGGAGATCTCAACCTGGTGCGCGCTGAATTTCCTCACCGCCGAGTTCGGGGACATTCTCGCCCTCCCGGGCGGCAACGCGGCCATCGCCCGTGCCCTGGCCGCTTCCCTCGACCCGAAGGTCGCCCCGATCGATACGGGCGCGTTCGTCGCCGAAATCAAGCAGACGGACGCCGGAGTGGTCGCCCACGCGATCTGCGGCGACAAGCCCCGCCGCTACGCCGCGAAGGCCGCCGTCGTCGCCGTCCCCCGCTACGTCGCTTCCCGCATCATCGCCGGATTCCCCCAGGAGCGCGTCGATCTCGCCAAGGCCATGAAGTACCGGGCGTACATCGTCGCAAACGTGTTGCTATCGAAGCGTCCGTCGCATGAGTGGTACGACGCTTACTCGCTGGAAGCGCTGGATCCGGGCACATGCGGCTGGACGGACCTTGTCCTGGCGGACTTCGTCGCGGAAGCGAAGACCGACCGCTGCGTGCTGACGGCGTACCGCGGACTGCCGTTCGACGACGGCCGCAAGCTCCTCCTGGTCGACCAGGATCTGGCCCACTTCGCGAAGCCCGTCCGCGACGGGCTCGTCCCCCTCCTGGCCGGCCTGGGGATGAAGGAGTCTGACATCGTGGACATCAACCTCGCGCGATGGGGACACCCGCTCGTTCTCTCGTCGCCGGGGCAGCTTTCGGGCGGTGCGATGGAAAAGCTGTCCGCCCCGCTGGGCCGCATCGCTTTCGCCCAGCAGGACCGCTTCGGCATCCCCGCCATCGAGAATGCCATCGAGGCTGCCAACCTCGCGGTCGAAGAGATCGAGGAGATCCTCAAGTAGGGCGCCTGGCGGGCCGGGCGATCGTCCGCCCGGCCTGGCGGCCGCGTCATCCCGGACGGGCTGCTCGGAAGACTTCCTCCGCGGTCGGGAGGGGCCGGTCCTGCAGGAGCTCTTTGGGCAGGTACCGGTCGAGGAACTCTCCCGGCTCGGCGACGAGGCACGCCGGGGCGAATCCGCGCAGAAAACGGTTGGCGAGCATTTTCTCGCGGATCTCGCGCACCGGCGTCTGGCGCACGTTGCCGAACGAGATGTGCATGTACGGGCAGGGGACGACGTCGCCGAACGGCGTGAAGTACAGCTTTTCTGTTGCGGCGCCGCAGCCGAGCTGCCAGAAGTTCGTCTCGAAGTCGCGCCGGACGTGCGGCGTTCGCGCCACGAGGTCGTTGAGGAACGCGAGGTCGTCGGGCGTCAGGAGGCAGTCCTCGTTGCCGGCCCAGTTGCCGACCGGCGACGCCATGCTGAGGTTTACGAGGATGTCCTCGCGCCGCGCCCACTCGACGAGCGCCCGGAAACCCTCCGTCCGCAAATTGCGATGCGACACGGTCGGAACGGCCGCGACGAGAAGTCCTGCCTCGCGCGCGATGTCGAAGGACCGCTGCGTGGCCGCGAACGCGCCGGCCATGCCCCGGAACGCGTCGTGCTCGCCGGCCAGCCCGCTTCAGGCGCGCCGCGCGATCCGGCGTGAGCAGCGTCCCGTTCGTGCACACGATGACCAGCAGCTCCCCGGGCCTCCCGTTGCGGATCAGGTCGTACAACCGCGGGTGCACGAGCGGCTCGCCCCCGGTGTACGCCACCGCCACGATCCCCAGGTCGATGCACTGGTCCAGCACGTCCCGCCATTCCGCGCCCGACAGCTCCATCTGCCCCCGGACCTTGAAATTCTCCGCGAAGCAGTGCTTGCACCTCAGGTTGCACGCGAGCCCGACGTTCAGGTCCACGTACCGAAGCGGCTGCCGCCGGCGCAGCATCAGATCCGCGTACGCGCGAACGATCCTCAGGAGGAGCTTCGGTTTCCGCCACCGGAACGCGTAGCGGAGGTTGTACCCGAACCGGGCGAGTTTCATCTGGCGCGCCTCGCAAGTTGCAGTCGTTTCACGTGCGCCCATCGTAGGCCCGTGAACGATCCTGAATCAAGCGCCGTTGAGCGAATCGCGCCTCGCTGCGCCCATTTGATTAATGACATTACATGCACACTTGGCGGGCCGCGGAGTTTCGGTTATCTTCGCCCCGCCCGCTTGCTGCCCTCGCTTCGCCTCTGGTAGTCTTCTCTTCCACTCGTTGTCGCGCGCCGGCGAAGGGAGCGTCCGTGGACTGGGGCATGAGGAACAGGATGTCCCGGATCTTCAAGGCGGCCGACGGTCGCGCGGTGATGCTGGCGGTCGATCACGGGTACTTCCAGGGGCCGACGACGGGCCTCGTCCGGCCGGGAGAGACGATCGCGCCTCTTGCGCCGCTGGCCGACACTCTGATGGTCACGCGCGGAGTGCTGCGCACCTGCGTCGACGCGGGCCTCGACATTCCGGTGGTCCTGCGCGTTTCCGGCGGCACTTCGATCCTCAAGGAAGACCTGAGCGACGAGGAGATCACCGTTTCGATCAGGGACGCCGTGCGGCTCAACGTGGCGGGGGTGGCGATGTCCGTGTTCGTGGGATCGCCGCACGAACGGCAGACGATCAAGGGCCTGAGCGACCTGGTGGACGAGGCGAACGAGGTCGGCATTCCGGTGCTGGCCGTGACCGCGGTGGGCAAGGAGATGGTCCGCGACGCGCGCTACCTGGGCCTCGCGTGCCGGATCGCGGCGGAGATGGGGGCGTCGATCGTCAAGACCTACCACTGCGACGGTTTCGAGAGCGTCGTGGCGGGCTGCCCGGTACCGGTCGTCATCGCCGGCGGCAAGAAGCTGGTCGAGAAGGACGCTCTGGAGCTCACGTTCAGGGCCATGCGCGACGGGGCGAAAGGCGTCGACATGGGCCGCAACATCTTCCAGTCCGACTGTCCGGTGGGGATGATCAAAGCCGTTCGCGCCGTCGTGCATGACGGAGCCACGGTCGCGCAGGGCAACGACGTCTACCTGGCCGAAAAGAACCGGAAGGCGCGCTGAGCGCCATGCGCGCCGCGGTCTACTACCGCAACGACGACGTCCGCATCGAGGACCGTCCGCGCCCGGCCGCCGGTCCGGGCGAGCTCCTCGTCAGGATCATGGCCAGCGGCATCTGCGGCTCCGACGTGATGGAGTGGTACCGCGTCCGGAAGGCGCCCGTCGTCCTGGGCCACGAAGTCGCGGGAACCGTCGAGAGCGCAGGCGAAGGCGTCACGGCATTCCGCCCCGGCGACCGCGTCGTCGTCTCCCACCACGTGCCGTGCATGACCTGCGCCTTCTGCCGCGAGGGCAAGCACACCCTGTGCGACACCCTGCGCTCGACCAGCTTCGACCCCGGCGGGTTCTGCGAGTTCGTCCGCGTCCCGCCGCTCCAGACCCGCATCGGCACGTTCGCGCTCCCCGACGCGATCTCCTTCGAGGAAGGCTCGTTCGTGGAGCCGGTCGCCTGCGTCCTGCGCGGAATGCGCATCGCCGGAATGCGCGAGGGCCGCTCCGTGCTGGTCATGGGAAGCGGGCTTTCGGGACTTCTCCACGTGAAAGCCGCGCGGATGGTCGGCGCCTCGTTCGTCGCGACAACCGATCTTGACGACGCCCGCCTCGCCGCAGCCAGACGCTTCGGCGCAAACGCCGCATGGCGAGCCACGGAGGACGTGCCCGCGCTGCTCGAAAAAGCCCTCGGCAGGAAAGGGGCCGACATCGTCATCGTCACCACCGCGGCGCTCCCGGCCTGCACACAGGCGCTGGGGTGCCTCACACGCGGAAGCGTCCTCCTGATGTTCGCGCTCCCCGACCCGGGCGCCGTGGTCCCGTTCCCGATTCACGACCTCTGGATGAACGGCGTCGTCGTCACCAGCACCTACGCGGGCGCGCCCGACGACTTCCGCGCCGCGATCGACGCCCTTGCGTCGAAGCGCATGACGGTGGCCGACATGATCTCGCACCGCCTTCCGCTCGAGGACAGTGCGCGCGGCTTCAAGCTCGTGGCCGCGGCGAGGGAAGCCCTGAAGGTCGTGGTCTTCCCGCACGGCGTGCCGTAGTCCGGAGCGCGGCGAAGGGGAGCCGGCCCGCCGGGGCGGAAGAGGACGAAGTTCGCCTGGCTGCCACGGGGGAGAGGCCGCGGCACAGGAGCTGGGTGAACAGCCACGCGCGCCCGCGAAGCACGATCCGCCGCGTGCGCGCGACATGGCCGCGATCCTCGACGGCCGCCGCGGCGCGGGAGGGACCCAGCGGATTCTCGTTCGACGCCAGCTTGACCATGCAGGCTTCGCCGCTGCACTGCGCTGTCCCCCCAACCGGCTTTCCCGAGCGGTACCCAGGAGAAGTGGCAATGTGGAGATTCTGGAGGACGCGATCCCGGCCTATGGTTAATCATGTTAATCAAGTGCCGCAGCAGCGGTCAACGTGCACCCGGTCGGCGCGGGTTGGCGCACCGCGTGAGAATCGTCACTTCATGCGCAAATTCCACCGACTGTGGTCCATGCCGGCGAAATCGCCTGCGAGTTCGCGGCACCGCGTTTGCGACTCATTCCCCCATCGTCCGCCTCGCACAGACAGGAGGGGCCCATGTTCCGAACAATCCTGGTTCCTCTCGACGGGTCAAGCCTCGCCGAGTACGCGATCCCCTTCGCCGTTGAAATCGCCCGCCGCACCCAGGGCTGCGTCCGCCTGCTCCGGGCAATGCCCGAATCGCGCAAGATGGTCGACATCCCCCTTTCGATCCAGGCATCTGCCAGGAAACTGGCGCAGCACCGACTGGACGAGCTGGTCAAGGCGTACGAAACCCCCTGGGTATCGCTCACTGCCGAGGTCCGAATCGGTTTTCCCACGGAGGAAATCCGCCTGGCGGCGACAATGTCCGACCTGATTGTCATGACGACCCGCGGTCGCGGAGGAATTCAGCGGGTCGAGATGGGAAGCGTGGCCGACCGGGTCATCCGGCTCGCATCCAGGCCGGTGCTGGCGATCCATCCTCCCCACGAACGGACCCGTGAGTCCGCCCAGGCCGCCGCGCTCCGGATGTTCCGCGATGTCCTGGTCACGCTGGACGGGTCGGCCGTCGCCGCGCAGGCCCTGAGCGAAGTGCGGTCATTCGCTGACGACGGAACGCGCATCCACCTCGTTCGGGTCGTGGCGGGGGACGCCACCCCGGCGGTGCAGGCTCTTTCCAAAAGCGAGCTCAGGGACGCCTCCTCCGGCCTCCGCGACCTCAGCGCCACCGTGCTGAGGTCGGTCGAGAAGAGCGACAGCCCGGCGAAAGGGATCGTGGATTACGCGCTCAGGAACGAGTGCGGCCTGATTGCGATGACAATGCACGGGGCCGGCGGCGCGAAGCGGTGGATCCTGGGCGACGTCACAGACGAGGTTCTGCAGCACGGACCGACGCCGGTCCTCGTGATCCGCGCATCCCGGGAACTCTGGCAGAGCGAGCAACGTCCGTCTGTTGAGCGGAAGCTGGCGGTTGTCTGTTAATGGTGAGTCAGCTTTGATTCCGTCGGTCGCGACCCACGGAATCAAGCGTGTCGAACCACGAGATCCCGGGCGCGCGAGGTACTACCTGGTTCCACGCCGGGAAACGAGAAACAGCGCCAGCGCCCTTCCCGCCCCGACCTGGATCGCGCGCGCGCGCAGCTGGGTCGCCCTCGAAATCTCGCGGCGGCCTGCGAAGACTTCGGCCATGAGAAGGTAGAGCTCGGCGGCGAGGTTGGGGGACAGGCTTGCCGCGAAGGACCAGAGCGCCTCGAGCGGCTCGGAGCCGGCGATGACGCCTGCGACGGGGGACCATTCGGGCATCGCCGCTACGGTCTCGGCGAGGCGGTTGATGGCGTCGTCCGAGCGTCGCATGGAAGAGAGGGCGGCGCATTCGAGGAGGACGCGGAAGAGCTCCTGGAGCGACTTGCTGGCGACATAGGCGGGGGATTCGCGTTCGAGGGTGGAGAGGCACTCGTCCGGGTTGCCATCGAGCAATGCGACGAGGGCGAGCCAGTTGCGCGCCCAGGCGCCTTCGTTCGAGGGGTGGGTGGCGCCGCCCATGACGACCGTGAGAGAGGCGCGCGCGGCGCGGAGGTCTCCCTCCGCGATCTGGGTTTCGGAGAGCCGCAGCATCGTCACCCAGCGGTCGCGCGCGGCGAGATTGACCCCGAGCGCGAGCGTCTCCTGGAGCTCCATGCGGCACCGCGCGATCAGGTCCGGCGTCATCCCCGAGCGCGCGAGCGCCGCGTGGCACTCCATCCGCACCTCGACCGCGAATTTCTCGCGCGTCAGCTGCCGCGCGGCTTCGTCGCGCACCCGCGCCGGCCCGCCGACCACGCTGCACAGGCGCAACATCTCCGCGCACACCTGCGCCGCTTCCGTCGCGTCCAGCCACCGCTGCCGAAGGAGTTCCTGATACATGGAAGAGGCTTTGTCCGGCGACTCGCGCTCGACCTTGTCGATCGTCTCCAGGAGAAGCGTCCACAGTTCGATGCGCACCGGGTCGCCGGGGTAGCGCTGGCAGCCTTCCTGAAGCGCGACCACCGCTTCGTACTTGTTCCCAGCCTTCAGTTCGAGCTTAGCCTGACCGAGCGGGATCACCGCTTCCAGCGGCGTGCCGTCGAGTTTGCGAAGCGCCTCGAGCGCCTCGAGGCGTTCGCCCATTTCGATCGAGCAGAGCGCGCCCTTGTAGTGCGCGAGCAGTCCTTCCTCGCGGTCCGGGTGCGTTTCGCCCATCTCGCGGTAGAGGTCGCGCGCTTCCTGCATCTTGCCGAGCTGGTAGAGCTTGTCGGGGAGCGCGAGGAACGTGAGCTGAAGGGGCGCGCCGCGGCCTTCGAGCTTCAGGTCGCGGAACGCGACGGCTTCTTCGTCGCACGAGAGGCCGACGCGGTCGCCGCGGAGGGGGAAGAGGTCGCGGTATTCGAGGGCGCGGGTGCCGTTGATGGTGAGGGTGATGCGGTCTCCCTCGCGGAGGATGAGGATCCGGTAGCGCGTCCGCGCGGCGAGGCGAACGTCGATGCGGCGCGCGGCGGTGACGCCGTGTCGGATCAGCTCGACACGCCCCTCCGGACCGGCGGCGAGGCGGACCTGGTAGCCCTCCAGCGAGAAGCCGCCGCGGAGCGCGAGCCAGACGGAGGCCTCCCACGACGTGCGGTCCACCTCTGCCGTCAACGTGAACTCGAGCCGGACGTCGCCGGTGACTCGAGGCACCGCGACGACGCGCGCCGACTGGCCGCCCGCGCAGACGAGGTCGCGGCCCTTGCGAGACCACCGGCCGCTCACCAGGTCCCACGCCTCCGCGCCTTTGCCCTCCCCGACGTCGCGCCACGGCACCCTCCCCGCGAGGAATTCGTCCACCGCCCGCGCCAGCTCCCGCGCCGTCGGGTACCGCTTCGCAGGGTCCGGATCCATCGCCCGCTCGACGATCTGGCAGAGCGCGCGCGGGGCGAAGCGGCCCTGGCCGCGCTTGTGGACGGGCGTGATTTCTCCCTTGAGGGTGGAGCGAATGGCTTCGTCCGGGTCGCCGGTGTCGACGGGGGGCTGAAGCGTGATGATTTCGTAGAGGATCGTGCCGAGCGAGTAGACGTCGCTCGGCGGCCCGACGAGCGTCCCCATGCCGGCGGCCTGCTCCGGCGACATGTACCCGGGCGTGCCGACGATGATCCCGTCGCGCGTCAGTCCGCCCTCGGCCGGCGCGACGATCTGCTTCGTCTCCGGGCGCTTCCGCTTCTCCCCCAGCACGCGCGCCAGTCCCCAGTCCAGAACGAGCGCTTCGCCGAATTCCCCGAGCATGATGTTGCCCGGTTTGAGGTCGCGATGGACGACGTCGTTGAAATGAGAGAAGGCGATCGCTTCGCAGACCTTGGCGTAAACAACGAGCAGCGCGTTGAGCGGCCAGGCTTCCTCCTCGCGCGGCTTGCGGTCGCGGAGTCCCTCGAGGATGTCCGAGAGCGGCCGCCCCTGGACGAGCTTCATCGTGTACCACGGCCCCCACGTCGGGTCGATTCCGAGCTGGTGGACGGGGACGATGCCGGGGTGGCCGAGGCGGCCCGTGACGACGGCTTCGTCGGCGAGGCGCTCCGCGAATTCCTCGGAGTAGACGTCGGGGCGCAGCACTTTGAGCGCGACGTCGCGCTGCAGCACCGGGTCGCGCGCGAGGTAAACGGTGCCCATGCCGCCTTCTCCCGCGATCGAGAGGATTTCGTACCCGCCGATTTTCGACGGCTGCCCCGCCAGCTTCGTGGTCCCCGGAGCGGGCGCCCCTTCCTTCCCCGACATCGTCGGCGGCTGGCAACCGTCGCACAGTCGCGAGGGCTCGCCGGCCGGCAGCTCGGTGCCGCAGCGGGGACAGCAGTTGACGGCCTGGGTCAAGAAGGGCTCCGTGCGCGGAAGAAGGGAGAGCAGATTATCGCATCCGGCCGCATGCAGGACCGCTCAAAGGGTCGCTTCGGGCTTTCGTGTCCGGATGAAAAGGTGGGAAAGTCCCGCAAGCTCGCCCGGTACCTTCCATTCTGGGCCTGAGGTTGTTTAAGTTTTCCACGAGCAAGTAAGGCTTTAACGACGTAACTCATTATGGACAAGTCACTTGTGTATTAAAGCGTTTGCCCGCTCCGAAGCCGAATGGGGTAGAGTTTCAACCCTGTTACGGACTTGTCGCGATGGGCGGGATTTGGTCCTGGGAGCGGCGCAACGCATCCTCCAGAAGCGTGGATATCCATCGGACAAGCGAGAAAAGACGGCGCAGACCGTTCTTTGGCAGGCGGAAGTTCTCTGCGAGGGCTGGACACGACCCCCGAGATTTACTTGTGCACCGCCCGCAGTTTCCCCACTACAGAAACACGGGTCGCTTCGATACCGCAGTCGAGTACGGCGACAATCTTGTCCTCGGGGCGCATGACGCCGGGATCGCGGCCCGAATCAGCGCGCGCTCGCCAGCTTTCTCACGAACTCTCTCTCTCCTCCAACCGAAAGCGCCTGCCGCCGCAGGCTCGTCGCCGAAGCGTCGCGCTGCCGCGCCATCTGGAGTTCCGCTCCCGCGATGTAGAACTCGGCCTGCAGGTTCGGGGTCAAGGTGCCCGCGTATTTCATGAACGCATCCATCGGCTCCCGGCCGGAGAGCGCGTCCATCACCGCCTTCCAGTCCGGGTGCGCTCCCTCCCCTTCGAGGGACGCCACGAGGCGGTCGCGAAGGCCCATCCACGACAGCGCGGCCGCTTCGAGAATCGCCCCGATCAGGTGCTGCGGCTGCGCGGTCGCGGAATACTCCTTCGAATGGGGCGCCAGCGCGGTCAGCGCTTCCTGCGGGCCGCTTCCGACGATCCAGCAGAGCGCGAGCCAGTTGCGCGCCCAGGCGCCTTCGACGGACGGGTGCGGCGTTTCCTTCATGACGACGGAGAGCCACCGGCGCGCGTTTTCGAGTTCGCCGGAGGCGATGAGCGTTTCGCAGAGCCAGAGGATGACGCGCCAGCGGTCGCGCTTGGCGAGGCGGGCGCCCAGGGCGAGCGTGGCGTGGAGCGAGAGGCGCGCCTGCTGCACCAGCGCCGGCGTCATCCCGGAGCGCGCGAGCGCCGTGTGGCACTCGAGGCGGACGGGGACGTTGTGCGGGTAGACGGAGAGGATGCGAAGCGCCTCGGAGCGGATCTTCGGCTTGCCGCCGACGAGGCCGGCCAGCGCCATGAGCTCCGAAATGACCTGCCCCGTCTCGTGCGCCTCGAGCCACGGCTCGCGCAGGAGCTGTTCGTACAGCGTCGCGCCCAGCTCCGCCGACTCCCGGCTCACGCGGTCCGCCGTGTTCATGAGCAGCGTCCAGATCTCGACCCGCACCGGCGCGTCGACAAACCGCCGGCAGCCGTCTCGCAGCGCTTCCCACGCTTCCATGATGTTCTTCGAGCGGAACCCGATGCGCGCGCGGCCCAGCGCCGACAGCGCTTCCAGCGTCGTCCCCTCGAGCTGCCGCAACTCTTCGAGCGCGGCGTCGTTCTCGCCGAGCTCGATCGAGCAGAGCGCGGACTTGTAGCGGGCGATCAGGCCCTCGTCGCGATCCGGATGGGAGAGCGCCAGCTCGTTGTACAGCTCGCGCGCTTCCGTCAGCTGCCCCAGCTGGAACAGCTTGTCGGGGAGCGCGAGGAAGGCGAGCTGAAGCGGCGCGCCGCGCGTCTCGACGAGCACGCGGCGCAGGAAGACGCCGGGGCCGTCGGCGGCGATGGCGACGCGGTTGCCGCGCAGGGGGAAGACGTCGCGGTACTCGAGGGCGCGCGCGCCATTGATGAAGAGCGAGATGCGGTCGCCTTCGCGCATCACGAGCAGTTCGTAATCCGCGCCCGCCGAGAGCCGCAGGTCGAGGCGGCGGATCGCGATCACGCCGTCGCGCACGAACTCGACGCGCGCCTCGGGGCCGCCGGCGAGGCGGATCTGGTACCCGTCGACCGAGAACGACCCGCGCAGCGCGAGCCAGAAACCGATTTCCCACGAGGTCCGTCCCTCGGCGCGCACCGTCGCCGCGATGCGCACGTCTCCGGGGAGCTGGGATTCGAGAAGCGCGCGCGCCGGTCCCGCGATGCAGGTCAGCGAATCCGCGCCGACATCCCACTTGCCCGCCGGCGCCTGCCACTTCGCTTTTCCTCCGTCCGACACGGGCCGCCACGGCGCGCGTCCCCCGAGGAAGTCCTCGATCGCGCGCGCGACCTCGCGGGCCGTGGGGAGCCTGTCGGCGGGGTTGAGCGACAGGCATTTTTCGACGAGGGTGACCAGCACGCGGGGCGCGGATCGGCCGTGCGGACGCTTTTCGAGCGGCACGAGCTGCCCTGCGATGACTTTCTGAAGAGCGTCCTGAGTCGTCGCGGCGTCGACCGGCGCGCAGCGCGCGAGGAGCTCGTAGAGAATCGCGCCCAGCGAGTACACATCCGACTGGAGCCCGATTTCCGATGCCGCGCCCTTGGCCTGCTCGGGCGACATGTACGCCGGCGTCCCGATCACCTGCCCGTCATGTGAAAAGCTCGAAGTGTCGGTCCCCTGGACCTGCGCTCCGGGCGCCGTGTAGAACTTCGTCGTCGACGGCCGCATCCCCTCCGCCGCCTTTTCTTCGAGCTTCTTCGCAAGCCCCCAGTCCAGCACCAGCACTTCTCCGAAGTCCCCCAGCATGATGTTCCCGGGCTTGAGATCCCGGTGCACGATCAGATGGTGGTGCGCGAACGCGACCGCCTCGCACGCGCGCAGGTAAATGCCGAGGAGGACGGGAAGCGTGAATTTCTCCAGGTCTTCGGCGCGGTTCTCGCGCAGTCCCGCGACGACCGACGAGAGAGCGCGTCCTTCGACGCGCTTCATCGTGTACCACGGCCCATACTGCGCATCTTCGCCGATGCGGTAAACGGGAACGATGCCGGGGTGTGCCAGCCTGCCGGTCACGACGGCTTCGTCGAGGATCTTCCGCGAGATCTTGTCGCCGATTCTCGGTCGCGGAACCTTGAGCGCGACGAGCCGGTCGAATCCCGGTTCCATCGCGAGGTACACCGTCCCCATGCCGCCGACGCCCAGCACGCCGAGGATGTCGTGGCCGCCGATCTGTCGGGGAAGCGGTGCTTCGGACGAGCCGTCCGGCGGCGGCTCGCCCGCGCCGGTCTCGATCTGTCCGGACTGCGTCGGAGGCGTCTGGGCCGCGCGGCACAGGCCGCAGAGCTGGAGCGTGGAGCCGGGCTCGATGGGGAGACCGCAGCGGGTGCAGAAGGATTTTTCGGCGGTCGCCATGCACCTACTCTAGAGACTCGGGGGGAGTGTGGAAAGAGGCGGGGGAAGCGGAGGTCAAAGACAAATCCCAACTCCAACTCCAACCCCAACTCCAGGACCACCTGGAATGCGGTCATTGGAGTTGGGGTTGGGGTTGGAGTTGGGATTTGTCGTTGCCTTCCCGCGCTTCACTTGCCCCCCTCCGCCGCCCATTTCTTCCAGTCCGCCACCCGCGCATCGTCGTCTTCTCCCTGCGCCTTCCGCCCGGTCAGGGTCTCCAGCGACGCCATCGCCGCCACGCGGACTTCGCCGCGTGCCACATCGTTGCCGCGCGCGTCCCGGAGAGTCGCGGAGCGATCGTCGTAAAGAAGGGCCACCAGCCCCGGCACGGCCGTTTCGCGCGGGGCCCGCGCCAGCGCGAACGCTGCCACGAGGCGCACCTCGGCGTCCTCGTCCACGGCGGCTTTCACCGCTTCGGATGCATCCGCGGCCAGGATGATCCGCCACGCCGCCGCGCGCAGGGCCGCGTTCACGTCCGAAAGACAGCCGCGCGCGTCGTTGATCCCCGGCGGGTCGATCGCCGCCAATGCTTCCAGCGCCGCCTGCCTCAGGATCGGCGCCCTCCCCTCCACCGCCATCGCCGCGCGGATCGCCGCCGCCGAGTCCTTCGACTTCAACTGCGCGCAAGCTTCGATCGCCGCCCGCACGACGTCCGTCCCCTCGTCCTCGAGCCCGCGCGCCGCGGCCGCCGCGCCACGCGGGTCGCCTATCGAGCCGAG
>WSZJ01000145.1 GCA_009773755.1 Planctomycetota bacterium
CCGGCCCGAAGGCGGCTTCGGCCGCGTCGAGTCGCGTACCGGCGGCGCCGCCGATCCGGCCGCGCCCGCGCGCGTCGTCGTCACGCTCGAGCTGACGCGGCTCGGCCTCGTGCAGATCGTCCTTGCGCTCGCCGCAGGCGCCGCTTCCGTCACGGTCGCCGCTTCCGCTCCGTCGCGCCGGATGCTTGAAAGGGACCGCGCGGGGCTCCTCGAAGCGCTGGTCCGGCTCGGGTTGCGCGCGGACCTGCGTTTTTCCGATCGCCCGCTCGAGTCCGTGCTGCCGCTTCCCGCCGGCGGGCTGGACGTGCGCGCATGAACGATCCCCGCGTGGCGGTGGCACTCCGGTATCTCGCCGGCGCGGACGACGCCCCCCGCGTCGTGGCCCGCGGGCGCGGCGAAATCGCCGGCCGCATCCTGGCGCTCGCGCGCGAGCACGGCGTGCCGGTGCATCCGGACCGGGATCTTGTGGAAGCGCTGGCGGCGCTGGACGTTGGGGCGCAGGTGCCGCCGAAGCTGTATGAGGCGCTGGCGGAGGTGCTGGCGTACGTCTATCGCGTCAACCAGCGGGGTTGACCGCACCCCGGTATCTTGAATTCCCTTCCGGCCGCAGTATCATCGCGGGTCTACCCGGTGAGAGGTCCAGGTGCCCGAACGCGCAATCATTTCCGATATTCACTCGAACATCGACGCCCTTGAGGCTGTCCTCAAAGACATTGAGTCCAAAGGCATTACGGACATCTACTGTCTCGGGGACGTGATCGGGTATGGGCCGAATCCGCGCGAGTGCATTCTGCGCGCGCGGCACTTCAACGACTGCATCCGCGGCAACCACGAGGACGCGCTTCTCTTCATCGCGGCCGATTTCAACATGGAGGCGGCGCGGTCGATCGAGTGGACGCGCAAGCAGCTGAACCGGAAGGAAGCGCCGAAGGAAGAGAACCACTCGATGTGGAATTTCCTCGGGGATCTCGGCGACCGGATGGTCGAGGACAAGGTGCTGTACATTCACGGTTCGCCGCGCGTCCCGACGCGCGAGTACGTGCGGCCTGCCGACTGTCACGACCACGAGAAGATGGACGAGATTTTCTCGATGATCGACCACCTCTGTTTCGTCGGGCACACACACGAGCCCGGGGTCTTCACGCCCGACCACAAGTTCATTTTCCCGAAGCAGATCGCGTACACGTACAAGGTCACCGAGCAGAAGGCGCTGATAAACGTCGGCTCGGTGGGCCAGCCGCGCGACCGCGACCCGCGCGCCTGCTACGTCATCTTCGACGGCGAAACCGTCCGGTACAACCGCGTCGTCTACGACGTCGAGTCCGCGATGAAGAAGATCCTCGCGACCAAGGAACTCCCCGAGTACCACGCGCTCCGGCTCAAGGACGGGCGCTGACCATGGGCTTCTTCGACAAGCTGACGGGGGGAAACAAGGGGAGCCCGACCGGGAAGTACCCGAAAGAAACTCCTTTCGCGCTCGAATACGAGCACCTCAAGGACCTCCTGCCGGGCGCGATGAGCACGATCTCGCAGGTGCGCCACAGGCAGTCGAAGCGGCTCTTCTGCATCAAGAAGATCCGTCCCGCGACGGACGCGGCGAAAAAGAAGCTGGAGCGCGAACTCGAAGTCTCGTTCCAGATGCAGCACGAGAACATCGGGCGCACGATCGCCTGGCAGAAAAACGGCGCGGAGACGTGGATCCTCATGGAGTGGATCGAGGGACCCAGCCTGCGCTCCTTCATGCGCGACTGGTACATGGGGAAGGCCGCCAAGCCCCCGCTTCTCTCCGGCCGCGACTTCATGACGGTCTTCGTCCACGCGGCGCGGGCGCTTCAGTATGTCCACGGCAAGGGGTACCTTCACCTGGACGTGAAGCCGGAGAATTTTCTTGCTTCCGGGCTTCGCTCGATTGCCGAGGCGTCGACGTCCAGGTCGAAGGACACGCAGGTGTTCAAGAAGGAAGTCCTGCAGCAGGCCGGGGCGATCCACGTGAAGCTGATCGACTTCGGCGTCTCCGTCCGGATGGACGAGCCGAAGACGGGGTTGGGCGGGTCGCCGCTCTACGTTTCGCCCGAGGTCGTCGGGGCGCAGACGCAGCAGCAGGTCGGCCCCGCGGCCGACATCTGGTCCCTCGGCGCGACGATGTACGAGGTGTCCTGTGGCCGGCCGCCGTTTCTTCCCGGATGGTTCGAACAGAAAACCGCGCACTGGCAGTCGCTCTGGGGCGAGTACGACCGGCAGGACCCCACGATGAAGAAGGCGTACGACCAGGACATGCTGAAGAAGCGCCTCAGCACTCCTGTGGACATGGAGCGCGTGCCTTACAGCGACGCGATCAAGGCGATCGTGAAGAAGTGCCTGGAGATTCCGCCGTCGCGCAGGTACACGAGCTCGGCGCAACTGGTGACGGAGCTGGAAAACTTTCTGTAGCCGCTACTTCCGCGGCTCCCAGATTTTCCACTCGCCGTTTTCGCGAAGCGCCTGGAAGGGAAGCTCCTTCAGCGGGTGCAGGGGCGCCGAAACGGTCACGGTGGCCACGTTGGGGTTCGATTCGTCCACGGCGACCCGTTTGACTTCCATGCTGGCGGCCCGTTCCTGGATCAGACCCTTCGCTTCCTCCCAGTCCTTCCTCACGTCTTCGATCGGATAGGCATCGCGCTGCGACTTGCAGAGCCGCTCGTGGTAGATCTCCGGGCGATTCTGTTTCATGGCGTCGATGACGTCCTGGACGAGCTGGCGGATTTCGACGGAAGCTTTTTCGCGGCCCCGGGCGGCTTCTTCTTCCGGATCGGTCGCGCATCCGGCGGCGAGGATCGCGAGGGCGAGCGGCAACGGGAGGATCTTCATGGCGGGTGATTCTAGGGAAACGCAGCCGGTGCGGACATTTCTAATCCGCGGCAAGCCCGAAGGCCCGGCGCCTCGCCATAGCCCGCCGGCGCGGCTAACATGCCCGGATGCCTCCGATCCGCGTTCTGGACAATTCCGTCGTCAACCTCATCGCCGCGGGCGAAGTGCTGGAGCGTCCGGCGAGCGCGGTGAAGGAGCTGATCGAGAACGCTCTGGATGCGGGGGCGACGCGCGTGGAGGTCGAATTTGAGGACGGCGGGCGGCGGTTGATCAGGGTGACGGACGACGGCGCCGGGATGGGGCCGGAGGACCTGGCGCTGGCGTTTCTGCCGCATGCGACGTCGAAGCTGGCGGCGGTGGCGGACCTCGCCGAGATCAGGAGCTTCGGGTTTCGAGGGGAAGCGCTCGCGTCGATCGCCGAAGTGGCGCGCGCCCGGATCGTGTCGCGGCCGCGCGGGACGGAGTCGGCGCACGAACTTGAGGCGGAAGCGGGGAAAATCGGCGCTGTCAAGCCCTCGGCGTCGCCGGAGGGGACGACGATTGAAGCGTGGGACCTGTTCGGCAACATTCCGGCGCGCCGCAAGTTTCTCAAGACTTCCCCGGTGGAAGCGGCGCACATCGGGGACGTGGTCACGCGTTTTGCCCTCTCGCGCCCGGACGTGCGGTTCGAGCTGCGCGGGGACTCGATCCCGATTGCGACGATGTCGCCCGTCGAGGACATCGCCGACCGGATCGGGCACTACTTCGGGAAGGAGCTGCGGCAGGCCCTGGTGAAAGTCGACGCGCAGGCCCGCGGCATCCGGCTTCGAGGGTACGTTGCGCGCCCGACGTTCACGGTGAACAACACGCGCCTCCAGTTCACCTGGGTCAACGGGCGCTGGGTTCGCGACAAGGTGCTGTTCCGCTCCATCATCGAGGCCTACTCCGACCTCGTGATGGTCCGGCGCGCGCCGGCCGTCTTTCTGTTCGTCGACATCGAGCCCAGGGACATCGACGTCAACGTTCACCCGGCGAAAGTAGAGATCCGCTTCGCGAACAGCTCGCGCGTCCACGATTTCGTGCGGGACGAGATCCGGGGGCGCCTGATGGCGGGCGGCGTGCCGCAGCAGTTCGTGCCGAAGGACGCGTGGTCCAGCTTCGTCCAGCGGACGCCCGACGAGCGGCGGAACGAACGGCAGCAGGAGCTGATGGAGTTCTTCACCCGCCCTGCGGACACGCCCGTGTTCTTCACGCCGCCGCCCGGGAAATCCGCGTTTGCCGAGCCGCGCGACATCCCGCCCGGGGTGCAGGATCCCACTCCGCCGATGCGGCCGATGGCCTCCGGCGGCAGGGCCTATCAGCTTCACGACGCTTACCTCATCGAGGAGGTCCCGGGCGGGCTCAACGTGATCGACCAGCACGCCCTCCACGAGCGGATCCTCTACTACCGGATCCGCTCGCGCGTCCTCGCGCACGACGTCGCGCGGCAGCGGCTGCTCGTCCCCTCGATCGTGCGCGACTCGGGTCGCGAAAAAGTGATCGCGGCGGCGCGTCCGCTCCTGGACCGGCTGGGGTTCGAGATCGAGGAATTCGGCCCCGGCGCGCTCGCGATCCACGCCGCGCCCGATTGGATCGGGACCAAAGACCCGGCGGGGATCGTTCGCGACATCCTCATGGACTTCGACACCGCCAACCCCGGCCGCGCCGCCGACGACGCACTGGACCATTTCATTGCGACCTGCGCCTGCAAGGCCGCGATCAAGGCAGGAGAGCGCCTTGCGCCTGAGGAGGTGCGGGCGCTGCTGGAGGACCGGGTGAGGATCGATCATTCGCAGACCTGCCCGCACGGGAGGCCGGTGACGTTGAGGATCACGCTGGACGAACTGGAAAAGCACTTCGGAAGAAAATGAAGCCGCCGCAAAGGAGAACGGAATGACCCCGGCAGGCCAATGGGCCGACTTCCACATCTACGACCTCGGCTCGCAGATAAAACTCTTCGTCCACCCCACGGGCCGCTTCAAGAACGTCCTCCTCCGGCTTTTCGTCCGCTCACACCTCGGCGACAGCCCTTCGGAAACGGCGGTGCTTCCGCACGTGCTGATGCGAGGGACGCGGAAGCGGCCGACGATGGGGAAAATTGCGGAGCACCTGGACGGGATGTACGGGGCGCGTGCGGACGCGGACGCGGCGAAGATCGGGGAGAACCACGTGCTTTCGTTCCGGGTGGACTGCGTGGCGGACCGGCATCTGCCGGGGCGGAGCGGGAACGTGAAGCGGGCGATGGAGTTCCTGGCGGAGATGGCGGTGGACCCGGCGGGTAACGGGAAGGGGCTGCGCGCGGACTATGTCGAGCAGGAGGTGCGGAACCAGCGGCGGGCGCTGGAAGATCTGATGGACGACCGTTCGGAGTGGGCGGCGCAGCGGTGCGTGGAGGCGATGTGCAAGGGCGAGGCGTACGCGACGCACGAGATGGGGACGCTCGAAGGGCTGTCGAAGGTGACGGCGTCGTCGCTGACGGCGCGGCACCGGCGCCTGCTCGAGACGGCGCCGATGGAGTTGTATGTCGCGGGGCGCGTCGAGGCCGAGGAGATTGCGAAGCAGGCGGATCGCATCTTCCGGTTCCGCAAGCGCGGCCCGGTGGCCGAG
This sequence comes from Planctomycetota bacterium, assembly GCA_009773755.1. Lineage (GTDB taxonomy): Bacteria > Planctomycetota > MHYJ01 > WSZJ01 > WSZJ01 > WSZJ01. Next base: position 5,473 of record WSZJ01000145.1, read on the forward strand.
GTTCCCGCGACCGTGGTGGATGTGCCGGTGGGAGAGCCGCGCCGGGTCGTGGAGCAGATGGACGTGGAGCAGGGGAAGCTCGTGATGGGCTTCCGCACCAGCGTCACTTACCGCGACCCGGAATCGACGGCGCTTTCGTTCTTCAACGGCGTGTTCGGCGGCTACGCACACTCGCGGCTGTTCGTAAACGTGCGCGAGAGGGAAGGGCTCGCGTACTCGGCCGGATCGTCGCTGGAGAAGACGAAGGGGCTCCTGATGGTGCACGCGGGGATCGACCTGAAGAAGTTCGACAAGTGCCTCGAAGTGATCCTGGCGGAGCTGGAATCGATCCGTGCGGGAAAGGTCAGCGATGCCGAGATGGAAGCGACGCGGCGCGCCATGACGGAGCGGACGCGGGCGGTGCTGGATTCGCCTGCGCGAGGGATCGCCGGGCTGTACGAGCGGCGGCTTTCGGGGGGAGTGAAGACGGTGGAGGAAGCGCTGAAGGAGGTCGCGGCGGTGAAGCGGGAGCATGTGGTTGAGGTTGCCCGGAAGCTGAAGCTGGACACCGTGTACTTCCTGACGGCGAAGGTCTGACCTGATCGGACCGGGGTCAAGCCTCTCCCACGGAAGTGCCTGGGTCACCTTCCACAACTCATTGGCAGGTAAGGTTTTGTGGTGTGAAAGATCTCACGTTTATCTCCGAGACTTTCGCCCGCATCAGGTGTTTCATTCCCGACTCTTCAAGGAACCCTCCATGAAACACCTGGCCCTCTCACTCGCCGCATGCCTCGTCCTCGCTTCCGCCCTTCTCGCCCAGTCTCCGGAAGAAGCCAAAGCCGCCGCGGACGCGGCCAAGTCGAGGATCGACGAGCTCAAGACCGCGCTGAAGGGCAAGGAGGAGGACCCGAAGGTCGCCGCCATTACCGCCTGCGGGGACGCGCCTCACGCCACGACCGCCGCCGCGCTCACGCCGCTCCTGGGCGACGCTTCCGAAACCGTCCGCATCGCCGCGGCCAAGGCGCTGGGCAGAATGAAGAGCCTTGCCGAAGCTGCCAAGGGTCTCCATGCGGGCCTCGCCGCCAACGAAGAAAAGTCAAAGGTCCTCGACGCGCTGTTCGACGCGATCGGCGAGGTGAATCACGGCTCCTCCGTCGCGGTCTGCAAGGACTGGATCAACCACCGCATCACCAAGCGTGACGGCGCCGATCAGCCCGGCATCAATTCCGCGATCGAGGCGATGGGCGCGCTCAAGTGGAAGGCTTCCGTTTCCGCGCTGATCGACCTCGGCAAGAAGAACATCGTCGCCAACGGCGCCAGGGGCGGCAAAGGGATGAGATGGAAGGACGACGTCCGCTTCAATCGTTCGCTCCAGCGCCTTACCGGAGAGAGCTTCGAGGACATGGACGGCTGGGACGACTGGTGGAAGAAGAACGCGGGGAAACTCAACGACGACCTGACGACGAAGTAGGCGGTTCGCACAAACGGAACTCAAACGCGGAGACTCGCCCATGCAGCGCTTTTCGACCATCGCCCTTGCTTGCCTGATCGCGCTTCCGACTTTCGCCCAGGATGTCCCTCCGGCGAAGCCGACGGACGCGGACGCGAAGATCAAGACGGACGCGTACAACCAGGCGGTCAAGGACAAGAGCGATGAGGGCAAGAAAGCTGCGATCGACGCGATGAGCGATTGTCCGCATGCGAACGTGCTGAATCTCCTGGCGAGAATCCTCGTCGGCGACACGGACGAATGCCGCACGGCCGCCGCCAAGACGCTGGGGCGGATGAAGGGCGAACTCGGCGCCGCGAAGGCGCTTCACGGTGCGCTGAAGGCGAACGAGGAAAGATCGAGCGTCCTGACGGCCTGTTTCACGGCGATCGGCGACATCAACCATCCGTCGAGCGTGGCGGTCTGTGAGGACTGGGTGAATCACCGCCTCGGCTCGCGCGACGGGGAGGATCTTCCGGGCGTGAACCAGGCGGTGGACGCGCTGGGAGCGCTGAAGTGGAAGTCGAGCGTCGAGGCGCTGATCGATCTCTGGCACAAGAACCGGGTGGTGGGGCGCGACCCGGCGAGCAAGTTCCGCGAGAAAGTGCGCAAGCACTGCTCGCAGGCGCTGTCGCGCCTCGTGGGCGAAAAGGTCGGAAACCAGGATGCGTGGGACGACTGGTGGAAGGACAACAAGGGGAAGTTCAACGACGACCTGACTTCGAAGTAGGTCCGGCCCTATAATCGAGGGCATGAGACACGCCACCGTTTTTCTGATCCTCTCCTCCCTTGCCCCGGTATTTGCTGAAGATCCGCCGAAGCCGACGGAAGCGGATGCCAAAGCGAAGATCGACGCCATCTCCGAGGCCTTCAAAGGCGGCGACGCAGCCGTCATCAAGGACGCGATCAAGGCGGCGGGAGAGTGCCCGCACCTGAAGGTGATCGTGGCGCTTCAGGGAATCATCCTCAGCGGCAACCCCGAAGACTGGCGGAGCGCCGCGGCGTCTGCGCTGGGGAGAATGAAGGACAACGTGGACGCCGCCGATGCGCTGAACGCGACGATTCCGAAGACGGCGTCCAACATCACGGTTTTCCGCGCCGTCTGCAGCGCGATCCAGGAGCAGGCTCACCGCTCGTCGATCGCGGCGATCGCGACATTCGTCCGCGCGCGTGTGAGCAAGCACGAGAAGGACGACCTGAACGCCATCGATGCGGCCATCGACGCCATGGCCGCGATTTCCACCAAATCCAGCGTCGAAGCCGTGCTCGACGTCTGGCACAAGTGCAAATTCTCCGGCCGCGACCCGAACCAGAACTTCAAGGAGAAGGTCGCGCAGTCCTGCCGCGCCGCAATGCGCCGCCTGACAGGCGAGAAGCTCGACAACTTCGTGGAATGGGACGACTGGTGGGAGCACGAGAAGGGGAAGCTGAACGACGATCTTTCAAGGAAGTGACTTCGCCGAGCGACCACGCGAAGGGTTACATTTTATTAACGACGTAGTCCTTCCAGTCCTTTTCCAGCTGGTCCATGTCCAATTTCCCGAATGTGCCATCGAACGCTTCGTCCGCATCCTTCGTCTGGCGCAGCTTCTTCATGAAGCTCTCGATCACGCCCTTGTATTTCGCGTCCGGCGTGGTCCACATGAAATACGCGATCGACCACCCCTCAGCGTAGCAAAGGTCCGGGTTCGCATAGTATTGGCCTTGGGTGTACTTGAAGAGCTTCGCGAGCGGGATGAAGGAACCGTCGCGGCACGCCTGGCGGATCGTGTCGATGCGCACCTTGTTGAGGCCGATCGTGAAGCGGCCGGTCTGGTCGCTGAATTCGCCGCCGAAGAAATACTCCGCCATGCCCTCGTTCAGCCAGATCGGGATGCGGACCTCCTCGCCGAACAGCGCGTGGAGGTACTGGTGCATCGCTTCGTGGTACATGATGTGAATCGAGAGCGTCTTGCCCTGGCTGACGGTCTTGTAGCCGCAGAGTTCGTTCTGCATCGGGCTGAAGTACGCGGCCGCGCCGCCGACGCCGTTGGCCAGCGCATACGACTGGAATTCCTCGTTCTTCCCGAAGAGTTTCACGGTCATGCGCTCCAAGGTCACTTTCTGCGAGCCTGCCTCTTTCTCCTTGCCCTCGACGACCACCGGCCCGCCGCCGAAGGAGTCGAGCGGGAAGAACTTCTGGTACTCGAGCAGGATCGCTTCGAGGTGCCTGCCGACGACGACGGCGAATTCCTTGTCGCAGTTGTACTGGATGTCGTAGTGCTCGGTTTTGTTCACCTGCCAGCCAGGAAGAAGTTTCGGGCCCGCCTTGCGGATCTTCTCGATGTCCTTGGCGGAGAGGAACTGAAACGTCATCACAACTTTGAGCCGGTCCGGCATCGCCTTTTCGGCGCGCGACAGGCTGCCGGTAAACTCGAGCGCGAACGACTTCTCCCCGTTGCAGACGATCGCGATCGTGTAGCCGAACCCGTTGTTCTTCGGATCCGCCAGGACGAACTTCCCCTTGTGCTTTCCCTGGATCAGGATGTCCTGCTGCTTCAGGACTTCGAGAGAGCGCCCCAGCGACGACTTTTCATCCACGTACCCCTGCAAGGCCGCTTCGACGGTCTTGGCCTCCTTGATTTCGTAAACCTCCAGGTCCATCGGGCGATTGTCGGCGTCGCCCTGCGGAGCGGACCACTTTGCGACCATCTTGAGCTTCTGCTCCGGCATCCACTCCTTGTACTTCATCTCCTTCGGCGTCGGGATGCACTTCCACTTGTCCGGCGGCAGCATTGCGATCCCGTTCTCTCCGTCGACGTACGGCGTGGCCTTTCCCTGGGCGGCGACCGGGAGAGCAAAGACGGTTGCGAGAAGCAGCGCCGCGAGCAGACGAGGCAGGGCCATTTCGAAGTCTCCGGAAGGGGAGGGGAGGTGTCGGATTAGACGTTCACAGGCGCGAATTGTTTGCCTCAACTTCCGGAAGCGGATGATTCGCCACAAGATGTGTTCCTATAAAGAGTTATGAATAGGATTGAAGCGGCGACCGGCGCGCCGAACCCCTTCGCTTCGGAAAGCCCCTGTACACTTCCTGTATCTCTTCGTGGCAATCACCCCCGACAACGAAGGCCTGCGCTGTGCCCCCCATCCGTCCTGCCCGCTCTGCGGCGCCGGATGCGACCGGGTTGTCGAGGGCGTGCGCGACAGGGTCTATTCGGCTCCCGGCACCTGGTCGATCCGGGAATGCGTTCCCTGCGGCGTCGCCTGGCTTGACCCTCGCCCTTACCCGGAGGACGTGCCGAAACTCTACGCCGGCTACCACACGCACGCCCCCGCTCCGCCACGCGAACCCGCGTCCTTTCGGGACCGCCTTCGCCGTGGTTACCTGCACTTCGCGCTCGGCTATCGCGGCGGAAGCGCAGTTCTTGGCGCCGTGGCCGCCTGCCTTCCCGCTCTCAAGGATGTCATCGCCGGTTCCGCTCTCTGGCTTCCCGCGCGGCCCGGCGGCCGCCTGCTCGATGTCGGCTGCGGGAGCGGCACGTTGCTGCGAGCGATGCGCGATTTGGGCTGGAGCGTCCAGGGTCTTGAGCCGGATGCGGAAGCGGCGCGAGTGGCGCGCGAGGCGCACGGGCTGGATGTTCGCGTCGGGACGCTGGACGGGCCGGAGTTCCGGGACGCGCCCTTCGACGCGATTACGGCGCATCACGTAATCGAGCACGTGGCCGACCCGATTGCATTTCTGCGCGAAGCGGCGTCG
>WSZJ01000146.1 GCA_009773755.1 Planctomycetota bacterium
CGCGGCCTGCGGAGGGCCCGCGCACCGCGCTTTTCCTCGGCCGCCTCGTCCCCAACAAGGGCCTCGCCGACCTGGTCGAAGCCTGGGCCGCGCTCCGCCCCCGCGGGTGGCGCGTCCGCGTCGCGGGCCCCGACGACGCCGGGCACATGGTCGAAATCCGCGCACAGGCGGCCCGAAGCGGAGTCGAGCGCGACTTCGAGTTCACCGGCACTCTCGAGGAGGACGCAAAGTGGCGCGCGCTGGAAGAAGCGGATCTGTTCGTGCTGCCAACGCGCGGCGAGAACTTCGGGATGTCCATCGCCGAGGCTCTCGCCGCAGGCGTCCCGGTGATCACGACGCGCGGCGCGCCGTGGCCGGGCATTGCCGAACGCCGCTGCGGCTGGTGGATTGACCATGGCCCCGGCCCGCTGGAAGTGGCGCTTCGTGAAGCAGTCGGCCTGACCGCCGTCGAGCGCGCGGAGATGGGCCGCCGCGGTCGCACTCTCGCCCAGGAGCAGTTCGGCTGGTCCGCTGTCGCGGAGAACCTCGTCAGGCTCTATGCTTGGGCCGCGGGACGCGGAGTGCTACCCGAATTCGTACGCGAGGCGAAGCCATGATCGTTCTCGGCATCCACGACGGCCACGACGCGGGAGCGTGCCTCTTCCAGGACGGGCGGATTCTGTGCGTCAGCTCCGAGGAGCGCCGGAGGAATTCGAAGAACTTCGCCGGGGTGCCCGAACGCTCGATCGAAGCCGTGTTCCGCTTCACTGGCGTCCGTCCAAAGGACGTGGACCTCGTGGCCCTGGCGGGGCGGATCCGGACGACGAAGCCGACGCGCGGCGAGAAGCCGATCTACAAAGTGCTGCGGGCGATGTACAGCGTCGCGCGGACCGAGGTGATGACGAAAGTCGGCCAGTGGGCCCTTGCGAAGGTCCGCAAGCGCAGCGAGCTCCTGAAATACCTCGCGGAGGCCGGGCTGGCGGAGGTGCCGATGCGCGCCTACGACCATCACCTGACTCACGCCGCAACCGCCTACTTCCACCGCCCCTGGACCGGCGATGCGACCGTGCTCACGCTCGACGGCGGGGGCGACGGGCTCTGCGCGACGGTGTCGGTCGGACGCGGGACGAGGCTCGAAGTCGTCTCCAGGACGCCGAAGTTCCACAGCATCGCCGCCTACCTGTATTCGGCGATCACCGAGCTTCTGGGTATGAAGCCCTACGAGCACGAATACAAGCTCATGGGTCTGGCTCCTTACGGGCAGCACGAGCGGAGCGCGGAGATCTTCCGCTCGATGTTCCGGGTCGATGGCCTCAGCTTCCATAACGACGGAGGCAAGATCGGGCCCGCCGTGCTCGCGGAATTCGCGAAACGACTGCGCGGCCATCGCTTCGACGACATCGCGGCAGGATGTCAGAAGGTGTTCGAGGAGCTGCTGGTCGCCTGGGTCGGCAACGCCGTGCGCCACACGGGAATCCGCGACGTGGCGGCGGCCGGGGGCGCCTTCCTGAACGTAAAGGCGAACAAGCTGGTCCGGGAGTCGGGGGACGCCGGCCGCCTCTTCGTCTATCCGGCCTGCGACGACGGCGGCACGCCGGCGGGCGCGGCGATCCTGGCTTATCTCGAGCTGTCGGAAGAGCGCGGAGCGAGGCCGGCGCTCGAACTTCCCCGGGACATGTACCTCGGACTCTCGCACGACGAGAAGGAGATGGAGCGCACCCTGCAGGGAAGCGGCTTCCCGTTCTCCAGGCCCGAGGCCGTCGATACCGAGGCCGCCGGCCACCTCGCCCGTGGCGAGATCGTCGCGTGTTTTCGCGGGCGCGAGGAATACGGCCCGCGCGCCCTCGGAAACCGGAGCATCCTCGCCGATGCGCGGGAGCTTCGATCGGTTCGGAAGCTCAACTTCGCCATCAAGCACCGCGACTTCTGGATGCCCTTCGCACCCTCCATCCTCGAGGAAGATGCCGGCCACTATCTCAAGAACCTGGGCCCGTGGCCGTTCTGGATGGTGGAGGCGTTCGACACGACCCCCGATGCCTGGAAGGACATCGCCGCCGCGCTTCACCCCTTCGACCTCACCGCACGGCCCCAGGTGCTCAACGGGCTGAATCCCGACTACCAGCGGCTCGTCCGGGAGACAAAACGGTTGACTGGCGTCGGCGCGCTCCTGAACACGAGCTTCAACCTCCACGGTTTCCCGATCGTCGGCCATCCCGACACCGCGCTGGACACATTCGCGCGAAGCGACATCGACGCGCTCGTGCTCGGCCCGTTCCTGGTGCGCAAGTCCAACGGGGCGCGGACATGATCTCCGTGCTGGTGCTCACGCTGAACGAGGAGGCCAACATGCAGCGGTGCCTCGATTCGGTGAAGTGGAGCGACGACGTGGTCGTTTTCGACTCCTTGAGCACGGACCGCACCTGCGAGATCGCCCGGGCGGCCGGGGCCCGGGTGGTCCAGCGCGCGTTCGACAACTATGGAAGCCAGCGCGAAGCCGCGCGGACGACGGTGCAGTTCCGGAACAGGTGGGTGCTTGCGCTGGATGCGGACGAGCGTCCCGACGAGGTCCTCATTTCTGAAATGAAGGAGATCGCCACCCGTCCCGACGTGCCGGAAGGCGCCTTTCGGATGCGCAGAAAGGACCATTTCTTCGGGAGGTGGCTACGGTTCTCCACGTTGTATCCGACATGGTTCGTGAGGTTCTTCCAGCCCGACCGAATCCGATATGAGCCGCGGACCGTGCATGAACATCCGATCATCGAGGGGCCTACCGGAGTTCTCAAAGGACACCTGCTGCACGACAACATGAGCAAGGGCCTGGACGAATGGCAAGCGAAGCACGAGCGCTACGCACGATTCGAAGCGGTCGAGAATCTCAAAGCCCTCCACCTTGGAATCGACTGGCGGGGCATCATCCTTGTCACCAATCCCGTACGCCAGAGACGCGCCCTTAAGGAACTCTCATTCCGGATGCCCTTCAGGCCGCTTCTGAGATTCCTGTACATGTACGTCTGGAGGCTGGGGTTCCTCGACGGATGCGCTGGGTTGCGGTATTGCCGGCTGATCTCGCACTATGAGCGGCTCATAGTCCGGAACATGGGCGAGCTTCGCCGGGGCGCTACTGCCCCCTGAAAGTCAGTCGGTGAGAAGCGCCGCCAGGCGGAACACGTTTCCCCACCGCGTTTGATAGGTGTGATCTCGCAGGGCCCGGGCGCGTCCTGCCGCGCGAATACCTGCCGCCAGATCGGGATCGGCGATCAGTTTCCGGATAGTCCGTGCGCAGTCCTCTGCGTCGTGGTAAGCGAGGATTTCGGCGCCGACATCATAGACCAGATTAAGCTCCGGGTTGTCCTGGGTCAGGTAGAGTCCCCCCGCCATAGGGACCTCGAAATCGCGTCCCTTCAGGTGCATTAGCTTCAGCGACTGCCCGATTCCGGAAATCCCGAGATTGATCCGGCTGCGCGAGTAGAGCCGGATCATGTCTTCGTTGGACAGCGGCCCCCGCTCCCAGCCCCTTCCGAAACAGGCGACCCGGATCTCGCGGCGAATGAGCGACTCGAGGAATCGCCCCCGTGGGCCATAGCGGGTCCCAACGAAGGAGACATCGAACTCGAACGGGATGTCGTACGGCCGGTGGACGTCGGGGTGGGCGGCCTCCGGAAAGAATGCGGCCAGTCCGCCGTGCACTGCGTATTTCACGAGGGACGACGCAGTACTCGTCAGGTTCAGGTCGACATCGCTCGCAATGCAGGCGGGACCGGCAGGGCGGCCGCCGAGAACAGGGTCCGAGAAGTAAAGCGTGTCGTCAAAACAGAAATTGAAAACGACGGCGCCGATGGCGGCCATGGCGCGGACCGTTTCAGGCGACGTGTTGCGGCCGGACAAGTAGCCGACGACGGCGTCCACGGGCTGGCGGCTGTTTGCGGCCTGGAATTCCGCGAGCATTTCGCGGTTCATTTCATCGCGCCGTGCAAGCCAGCCCGGCTGGAATTCATCGAAGCCACGCGACTTCCAGTCGAAGACCGTCACCGTCCCGAACGGAGCCAGAGCAGGCGGCAGGATCCACTCCGAGTCGCGGATAGCGCAGGCGAGAAAGAGATGCATCGCCCCCGCGGGTTTCGCCGGCCGACCTGTTCTCCGTGCCGCGACGCGATTGAGTAGCGCTCGCCGAAGTAAGTCCCCCTCAAGCACGCGAATTCCTCTCCTCGCCGCCTCGGCACGATACCGGGCCAACATTCCCCACGCCGTCCGCTCCTGCTGCCGAGCCCGCCAGGTGTTTGCCGCGCGCTCGATGCACGGCACCGCGAAGAGCCAGCGCTTCAGCGACGCCCGATTCATTTCCGGCTTTCGATGAACGAATCGAAAATGCCGAGAAGGCGGTCGAATTCCGCGTCGGTCACGAACGGCGACAGCCCGACATAGAACCCGCGCGCGTGGACGGCGTCGCTTCCCGGGAGCTCTCCTGAAGAAAGGTCGGGGAAGAGCCGCGCAGCGGGCTGCCGAAGAAGGTTGCCGGCGACGATCGGCCGCGTCTCGACGCCGGATTTCTCGAGATGCCCGGTGATGTCGGCTCGGGTGAAGGGAGCGTCCGCGGCGACCATCACGGGTAGCGCCATCCACGACGGCGCAGCCTCCGGCTCGACCGCGGGGCAGGACAATCCGCGCGAACGCCGGATGAAATCGAAAAAGCGACCCGAAAGCAGTTTCCGGCGGGCGTTGAACGCCGGGAGCTTCTCAAGTTGGTGGAGCCCGAATCCGGCCTGGAGCTCGGTAGGGCGCACATTGAAGCCCCACCCGACGAAGGCGTACCGGTCGTCCACGTCGTGATTCGCGAAATCGAATTTCAGGTGTCGCGTATTCCGCAGCCAGCCGTGGGCACGCAGGATGCGCAGCCGATCCGACGCGTCGAGGTCGTCCGTCGCGATCATTCCGCCTTCCATCGTCGTGATGTGGTGGGAGAAGAAGAACGAGAACGTCGCCGCCAATCCGAATTTCCCGACCTTTTTCCCCCGCCACTCCGAGCCGAGCGCCTCGCAGCAGTCTTCCAGCACGATCAGGCTATGCCTGCGGGCGAGCGCGAGAATCGGCTCCATCCGGCAGGGGTTTCCCATGAGGTGCACGAGGAACAGGGCCCGAGTGCGCTCGCCGATCTTCCGCTCTAGATCCTCGACGGAAATGTTCAGCGTCGCAGGATCGACATCCACAAATCGGACGCGCAACCCCGCCATCATGGGCGCCCAAACTTGCGTCGGCCAAGTTACGGCCGGCAGCAGGATTTCGTCGCCCGGACGAAGCAGTGGTTTCTGCGGGTCGGTCAAGAGGAACGAGGCGAGGAGGTCGGCCGATGACCCGCTGTTGACCATCACTGCTTCGCGGCACCCAATCCAAGATGCGAACGCTTCCTCGAACTTCGCCGTCTTTTCCCACATGCTCGTCCGGAACGCGACCATCGAATCGATCGCCTCGGCCATCTCCTCCGTCCCGTAGCTGGCCTGCGACAACGGATACCAGTAGCGCTGCGGCTTCGCGAGATTCTTGCGGCTCGCAGACTCGATGAGCTCGTTGAGGATGCGGAGAAGGGGTTTGCGGTGCTTGTCGTCTATCATGCGCAAGGCAAGTATCGCCCTATTCACCGCCTGCGGGCAAACAAAGCCGGACGATGCCTCGGCGGCCCCTGATAAAGTCGGCCCGAGCGTGCGCTTCCTCCTCCTAAACCAGTTCTACCCCCCCGACGCGGCGCCGACGGGCCAGTTCCTGCACGACGTCGCGTGCGCGCTCGCCTTGCGCGGCCATGCCGTCCGCGTACTTTGCTCGCGCCGTTCCTACGATGGCGGCCGGCGCTTCCCCGCTCACGAGTCCCTCGACGGAGTGGACATCGTGCGCCTGCCCGCCCCTAGCTACGGGCGCGGCAGCTTTATCGGCAAGCTCACGGATTACGCGGGGTTCACGACGGCGCTTGCTCTTGCTGTGCTCTCGGATCGCCCGCGGCCGGACCTGGTCCTCGCGCTGACCACTCCTCCCTTACTGGGACTCGCGGCGCGCGGCGTGGCGGCGGTTCGCGGCTGCCGCCACGCTCACTGGGTAATGGACGTGTACCCGGACGTGATGGCAGCGCACGGGATGATCACGGCGGGCGGCGTCGCGGAGCGCGCGCTTGCGGTCATCGCGCGCGCGGAGCTGCGCGGGTCCGCCCTCACGCTCGCGCTCGGGCCAGTGATCGCGCGACGCGTCGAAGCGCATGCTTCGGGACCGGTGGCGTGGGTCCCTCTCTGGGGTGACGCCGGAATCACACCGTGGCCGGATGGTCGCCCCGTGCCGCTTCGCGCTGAGCGCGGCTGGGACGGCGACCTTGTGCTCATGTACTCCGGCAACATGGGGCTCGGGCACCGCTTCAGGGAATTCCTCGAAGCGGCGCGGCGGCTGGGGCGCGGGGGGCCTCGGTGGGCGTTCTGCGGCGGGGGCAAGCGGCGCGCGGAGGTGGAGGCGTTTGCGCGCGGGCACGGGGAGGCGCGGGTGGAACTGCATCCGTACGTCGCGCGCGAGCGGCTGGGGGAAGCGCTTGCGGCGGGGGACGTGCACCTGGCGACCCTGGATGCGGCGTGGCAGGGGCTGATGGTGCCTTCGAAGATCCAGGGGATTTTCGCGGCCGGGCGGCCTGTGATTTTTGTCGGGGGCGGGGAGAACGAGCTGGCGGGGTGGATCCGGGAGGCGGGGGCGGGGTGGGTGGTGGCGGAGAACGACGTCGAGGGGCTGCTGGCGGCGATTGCGCAGGCGCGGGACGCGGGGGAAAGGGCGCGGCGGGGGGCGGCGGCGCGGAGGTTTGCGGAGAGCCACTTCGACGCCGCGACTAACGTCGCGCGTATCGTGCGCATGTTGGAGGAGGCGGCGGGGCACGGAGGACGCTGAGGCGGGTCCACTAACGAGCCGGCGCCGTACCGGACAATCCGACCTGGAGGGCCATGATTCGTATCAAATTTCTTGCTTCATGACCTTGACAGTGCCTGATTTCAGGGTATAACTAAAGGCGAACATTCGGTGATGGCGCTTCCCGAGCGCCCCTGTCTCAGAACGGTCGATCGCGGCAAGGCGGACCTGGCTCAGAGGAGCCCCGCAGCGCACGGCCACACGAGTCATTTTCCACAGAGGACTTCGGGATGCTAACCAGGATGCCGCTGATAGAATCGCGCCCATGCGCATTCACCCTTCCCACGTCACCGCGGCGGAAATCGTCGAGCGTCAGCGCCTCGGGCAGGACCACCACGACGAGGAGTGGGAAGGCGTCTACCACGTGACCCCTGCCCCGTCCGTAAACCACCAGCAGGTCCTTGGCGGCATCCATTACTTCCTGCTCAGCATCGTGGCGTCGCGCGGCGGAGGGACCGTGCTGCTGGAGGTCAACGTCTTCAGGGAGAATTCGCCGGACCGGGACTACCGCGTGCCCGACCTCGTTTTCGTGGCGGCGGGGCGAGAGGGCATCATCGCCCGCGACGGAATCCGCGGCGGTGCCCCCGATGCCATCGTCGAGATTCTGTCCCCGCGCGACGAGAGCTTCAAAAAGTTCGCGTTCTACGCGGCGGTCGGCATCCCGGAGCTGATCCTCGTTGAGCCCGAAGGACGTGGGGCTGAGGTCTGGCGGCTGGCGAGCGGCAGCTACGAGCGTGCGCCTGCGGGCGGCGATGGCGCGGTCGTTTCCGAGTCGCTCGAGGTGTCGTTCCGCACGCAGAGCGGCGACTCTCCGCGCCTCGACATGGTCGACCGTCGCGACCCGTCGCGCCGAATGTCCATCTGAGCGAGCGAACGCCTGTATTTCGGGAAGAGGCATGAAGAAAGCGCTGATCACGGGCATCACGGGCCAGGACGGCTCCTACCTGGCGGAATTCCTGCTGGGCAAGGGGTACGAGGTGCACGGCATCGTGAGGCGCGTGGCGCTGGAGGATCCGTCCAGGCGGTTCTCGAGAATTGCGGGCATTCTTGGCAAGGTGAAGCTGCACCCGGCGAGCCTGGAAAGTTACGCGAGCATTTTCAGGGTCATCGCGGGAACGCCGATCGATGAGTGTTATCACCTCGCCGCGCAGAGTTTTGTGGCCGAGAGTTTCGAAGACGGGTTTTCAACCTTGAATTCGAACATCAACGGCACGCACCACGTGCTTGCGGCCCTTCGGGAGGCCAACCCGGCCTGCCGATTCTATTTCGCGGGCACCAGCGAGATGTTCGGGAAGGTCACGGAATCGCCCCAGGACGAACGGACGCCTTTCAACCCACGCAGCCCGTACGGAATCAGCAAAGTGGCCGGGCATCATCTTGCCATTAACTACCGGGAAGAGTACGGCATGCACTGCTCCAGCGGCATCCTCTTCAATCACGAGAGCCCGCGCAGGGGCCACGAGTATGTGACCCGCAAGATCTCCAACGGCGTCGCGAGAATCAAGGCCGGCCGCCAGAAGGACCTGCGCCTCGGAAACCTGGATGCCCGTCGCGACTGGGGCCACGCCGCCGATTATGTGGACGCCATGTGGCGCATGCTGCAACAGGACAGGCCGGACACTTACGTCGTCGCCACGGGCGAGACCCATTCCGTCAGGGAGTTCTGCGAGATTGCGTTTTCCGAAGCGGGGCTCGATTACAAAGAGTGGGTCGTCGCGGACGACCAGTTCCGCCGGCCGGTCGAAGCGGAAGTGCTGATGGGAAACGCAGCTCGGGCGCGGAAGATTCTCGGGTGGAAAAAATCAGTCGACTTCCCGTCGCTGGTCCGGGAAATGGTTCATGCAGATCTGAAGAACGAAGGCGCGACCTAAGCGAACGCGGGAAAGTTCTTGCAGACAGGCACTCGCCCCGAACGACGGTACCCTTCGACTCGCCCTGCGGGCTCGCTCAGGGTAAGCCGGTCGGAGATGGGTTTCGGAGTCCGAATGGATTTCATCCGACCGGCTTAGAAGTTGGCGGGAGAGCGCGGCGCGGGTGAAATGAAGGGAATCAAATTCTTTGATATATGGCCTTGACAGCACTCATTGAAGGAGTATAACTAAAGACGAACATTCGGTGACGGCGCTTCCCGAGCGCCTCTGTCTCAGAACGGTCGATGGCGGCCAAGCGGGCCTGACTCACAGGAACCCCGCCGCGCGCGGCCACACGAGTCATTTTCCACAGAGGACTTCGGGATGCGAACCAGGATACCTCAGATAGAATCGTGCCCATGCGCATTCACCCTTCCCACGTCACCGAAACCGAAATCGCCGAGCGTCAGCGCCTCGGGCTGGACATGCGCGACGAAGAATGGGAAGGCGTCTACCACGTGACTCCTTCACCTTCTCTCGGCCACCAGATGGTCTTCGCGGGTCTCATTCAGTTCCTGCGAGCGCTTCTCGAGTGGCGCGGCGGCGGGACCATCGTGCCGGAATTCAATGTCTTCCGGCAGGACGTGCCCGAGCGCGACTACCGCATCCCTGACATCCTGTTCGTTGCGGCGGGGCGCGAAGGGATCATCGCGCGGGACGGGATTCGCGGCGGTGCTCCGGATGTCGTCTTCGAAATCCTGTCTCCTCGGGACGAGAGTTATGCAAAGCTCTCGTTCTATGCGGCGATCGGCGTGCCAGAAGTGATCATCGTGGAGCCCGACAGTCGCTCGGCGGAGGTCTGGAAGCTGGGTGGTGGAACCTACAGTCGCCGTTCGCCGGAAATCGACGGCACGCTCGTCTCGGAACGGCTCGAAGTCTCGTTCCGCACGATTGAGGGCGATCAGCCTCGCCTGGAAGTCGCGGACCGGCGGGACCCGCAACGCCGGCTTTCGGTCTGAGAGCGCGAGGACGGAACGGGTCGACGGAAGCGTCCCGCCTACCCCACCGCCTTCGCCAGGTCGATCGCCTCGTCCACCAGCGCGAGAAAGTCCGAGATCACGGTCAGGGCCTTCGAGAGCTTCCCGATTTTCTGGATCGCGCCGTCGACGCGGGCTTTGGCCTCGCTGACCCTTTCGACGCATTTCGTCAGTTCCGCGGACTGGGCTTTGAAGAGCAACTGCCCCGTCAGCGTCACGCGGTGGTTGAACTCCTGCATCTCCTGGACGATCGCCGCCGCCTGCCTCGCCGTGGTGACCGTGTCGAGTTTCTTCGAGAGCTCCTGCACCCTGCCGGCGAGGACATTCTGCAACTCGCGCATCGATTCGTTCATCTGGGTTCTCCCGGATCGGCGACGTGGACGCGCTTGAGGAGCTTCGACGCGAAGGCGACCTCTTCGCGGAGGAAGGCGACCATCCGCGCGGCGTCGACGGCGCGGCCCTGCGAAGCGGCGGTGTGGGCGTCGGCGAGGTCCAGGAGCGACTGGCGGATGGCGGCGAGGGCCGCGTCGGCCGCTTCGCGGGCCTCGAGCTGTTCGGTCCACGTCCCGGCGATTCTCCGCTTCCGCGTCGCGGCGGCTTCCGGAAAACCTTTTCGCGTTTCGTCGGCGAGCAGGGTCCAGTTCGAGTAGACGGTCGTGCGGACGCCGCCTGCGCCGGGGTCGGCGCCGATCATGTCGGCCATGCGGGTGAGGACGTCGCGGACGTGCGGGTCGGCGTCCTGCATGACGTCGCGCGCGACGGCGCCGGCGATGCCGCGGGTGAGCAGGCCGCCGAGGTGGGCGAGGGCCCTGGTCAGCT
>WSZJ01000147.1:0-4328 GCA_009773755.1 Planctomycetota bacterium
CGTTGGCCCCCGCCGAAGCGCCGTTACCACCGCCGCCGCCGCCGGAAGCGCCCTGGGGGGCGCGGAAATAGTCCGTGCGTCCCGCGCCGAGCGAAGCGAGGGCGCTCCCGCCCAGGCCGCCTGCGCCTCCGGCGGCCGCACCGGCCGTTCCTCCGCCGCTGACGACGTTGCGATTGTTCTGGAGCCCGGCGCCGCCCGCGCCCCCTGCATTCGTGCCTCCGCCCCCGCCGCCTCCACGTCCGCCCTCACCCCCGACGTTTCCCGCATTTCCGGAACCGGTCCCGCCGGCGCCGCCGCCGGTGCCCAGGCCGTTGAGGTTGACGACGCCGGAGCCCAGAACGATGAAGACGCTTTGCGACTGAATCGTCGTGATCGCCGTCACGGCGGTGGAGTGATTGAGGGTGCCTCCGCGGACCACGACCGCTGTGTACCGCAGGATGTTGTCGATCGTCGTGGTGCCGCTCGAGACGTCCAGGAACCCGTCCGCGCCGACTCCGTAGAAGTTGAACCGATCCATGGGAGAAATCCCGATCGGCTCGCACGCGTACCGCGCGTTGATCGTGCCGGCGTCCGCGCGGACGTAGCCGATGAAGATCCGGGCCGTGCGCTGCCAGGCCGAACCGTCCCAGCGCTTCATCTGGGATTTCCCGAGGTCGAACCAGTGCTGTTCTGTCGCCGGAGCGCCCGGGGCGGTGAAGGCGTACACGCAGGGCAATGCGGCGCGTCCCATCGCCCTCGCGCTGTCGATGAAGATGAAATTGTGCGCTGTGTCCGTGACGGCGAGGGTGATGTTCGCCTGAAGCTCATAGCGCGTCCCGGCGATGTCATAAACGAACGGGTCCGTCGAGCTCGCGACCAGCGTCAGCGTAAGGCCCGACACGGAGAAGAAGTCCGCGTTTCCGGAGACGACCCGCGTGGAGAAGATCGAGTCCGGCTTGAGACGCGCCGTGACGATTTTGCGCTGGAGGGGCTGGCGAAGGGTCGGCATCGGCCTACTCGTCCTCCAGGAGATCGAAGCCGCCGACGATCCAGGTGGGCGCGACGGTGGCCGCCCAGGTGTAGATGAGGATCGAGCCCGTGAACCCGATGAGCACGCCGTCATGGAGATCGGGGTTGAACACGGAGCCCGTCCAGACGGGCTGCGTCCACTCGTTGAGGATCCGGACGGCGCTGGCGGCGGCGGCCGTAGGGTTGAATCTGAAGCTGAAGCCCGCGCTGAGCGAGCTCGGCATCGCGGTGGCCTGCGGGGTGATCGAGGTCCCGCCGCTGGCGTATCGATCCGAGGAATCGATGGCGAGCGCGATGTGGATCGTGTCGATCGCCGGCGTCCCCGCCTGGCAGAGCGCGAAGTTCGAGAGAACGACGCGGCGCGCGGCGCTGGCCTGGTTGATCAGAAACGTCGGCGTCGTCGCGACGAAACTCGTCTGGCCGGCAATGGTGGTCCCGGGCGTCTGGTGCGCCACCGAAAAACGGCGACCGCCCACGCAAGATCCGTAGGCCTTCGCACGATCGAGGTACGCCTCGGGTTCAGCAATGTAGTTCAGGGATCGTTCGGGCATCGGATGCTCCTACTCTCCATCGTGCGTACGCGGTTGGTGTGGCCGCTGCGTGTTGCGCGGGCGGGCTAGGTACGGCGTTCGCCTTTATATGTTCTAGATGTGTTGAATCAACGTGTTAACGTCTGGGGGGGGCGAGGCCCATCTCATCCAGGATCTCATAGCTTTCTGCGTCGAGTTCAAGGCAGGCGCGAAACGCGGCTTTCGCCTCGGAAAGACGCGACCAGACGGCCCCCGGTAGAACGTGAAATTGCGACGCAATCACTCTTCCCTTCTGGCTTCGCAGGAACCGGGCTTCAAGAATCTGCCGCAGTTTGGGCTCCAGACGGGTCAGGGTCTTCCTGACGAAATTGCCTACGCTTTCCCTCGAGTCCTGCGTCAGCGCATCGGCCGCTGCTGCAGGAACCGACTCCTTGAGCCCTTCCAGCGAAATGTACGGATGCGCTTTCGCAACCCGGATTTCGTCGATCAGCCTGAAACGGGCTCGCTCGCGAAGAAACTTACGCTGCTCGCACTCGTCGGAAAGAGGCGGGTTGATCTCGCAGAGCTCTTCGATGGCCTGGCTCGCGATGCGGTCGGCCCGTTCCAGGGACCGCTGGCTGTCCAACCGGCACGCGAATCCACGCAACCAAACCAGGTTCCGCTTCATCACGGACTCGGCGAACGCGGTCTTGGACTCGGCCGAAGAACAGGAGGCCTCGGAAGTAGAATGCGCGATCATAAGAACTCCCTCGATTCCCGATGACGCGGTTCCCTGCCAATAGAGCGAGTCACTCCGTCCTTTTTTCGGGAGGAATTCCGAGAGAGGACTCGCTGAACAACCGCAGCTCGCTCGGCGACAAAGACTTGCGGAGCGCGGATCCTTGAAACGTCAGTTCATATTCGGACGCCCCTAACTTTCTACAACCGAATTTCCACTCTGCCTCGCGAGCGCTCGGAACGGGTGCTGCTAATCCACTCCATCCGCCCGAGTCACTATCCCATCCCCATTCGCATCGCACCGCCCGAACGCGCCGTCGGGGCCGTCGAACTCGTCGCGGGTGACTTTGCCGTCGCCGTTCATGTCGTAGCGGGTCATGAAGGCGTTGGCCTTCTGCCGAAGCTCCTTCACCCGCGTGATGTATTTTTCAAGCTCGTCCTTGTTGATCGTCGGGTCTTCCTTCTCCGTCCGATACCCGTTGATTTCGTTCCACAAGCGGTCCTTGCCGTCGAACTCCTTGCGGACGAGCTCGCCGTCGCCGTTGGCGTCCATGCGGCGGAGGACGGACTCGGCGCTCGTGCCGGGGACGCCGCCCCACTTGCGCAGAACGGCCTCGATCAGTTCTTCCTTGGAAATCGTGTGGTCGTTGTTGCGGTCGAGGGCGTCGATGTACTCCTTGGAGAG
This sequence comes from Planctomycetota bacterium, assembly GCA_009773755.1. GTDB lineage: Bacteria > Planctomycetota > MHYJ01 > WSZJ01 > WSZJ01 > WSZJ01. The sequence continues at coordinate 2,941 of WSZJ01000147.1, forward strand.
CTCGAATTCCTGGAGCGAGAGGCTCTTGTTCTTGTTCTCGTCGAGCTTGTCGAAGCTCTGGAGGTCGACGGCCTTGTCTTCGCCGCCGGGGGTGGTGTCGACGTACTTGTATTCGTCTTCGTTGACGTAGCCGTCGCGGTTCTGGTCGCAGGCGTCGTGGAGGTACGACTCGAATTCCTTTTTCGTGAAGCGTCCGTCGGCGTTGAGGTCGTGCTCGCCGAAGTCGTCGAGGCCGCGGAAGTACTCCTTGCGCTTGGGCGCGGCGGCTTCGGCCTTGGACTTGATCCCCTGCTCGGCCTGGCGGATTTCGAGGGCAGTGACGCGGAGGTCGTTGTCCTGGTCGTAGCGCTTGAAGAACTCGGGGGAAGGGAGTTCGGATTTGGAGATGGCGCCGTCGTCGTTGGAGTCGTATTTACGGAGGAAGTTGAGGGCGATTTTGGCGGGGGATTCACCCTCGGCCTTGATCTCTTGAGCAAGAGCGGCGGATGGGAAGAGGACGGCCAGCGCCAGGAATGCGGTTTTCATGGAGATCTCAGTTTAGGGTGTCGGCCTTGCCGGGTGAAAGAGCAACTTCAACGTTTCAATTTCCAAGCAAAGGGAAAACTACAAGACGACGAACTACAACCCCGCTCCGTCGAGCTTGTAGTTATCCGTTTGAAGTTCTCCTTTTGCTTGGAAATTGAAATGTTGAAGTTGCCGTTTCCCGGCTCACTTGAGAGGCACTCTCAGCAGCTTCTCGAACTCCTCTTTCTTCAGGTACCTCGCCCCTTCGTGGCTGATGTCCTTCAACTGCCTGCCATCCTCATCCACCATCCTGTCCAGCGGGAAAGCCTCCACCGCCACCGCCCCTCCCCCCTTCGCCCCCGCGTACGCCGCCACAATCGCCGGCGTCGTCGGCTTCGTCGCGTCGACGATGAAAATCCCGTCCCTGGTCGACATCACCACGAACCGCTGCAGGAACGGCGGGTTGTACGCGTGGATCACCGCCAGCGCGTCGTTCCTGTCCTGCGCCTGGATGCTCGACACGAACTGCGCTTTCTCGGGGTCCGTCACCTTCAGGCACATCAGCCGACCCATCATGTTCCCGTCCTCGAGCGTGTACTCGAACGTGATCCACACGTAGTCGTTCTCTTCCGTCGGGATCTGACCGCCCTCCGAGCCGATGTCGATGTGGCTCTCGAACGCGATCGCCCCGACCCGCGCCGTGCGGTACCCCTGCAGCATGTTCTCGAAACCGCGGATGAGCTTCATGGAAGCGGGCTCGGTGGCGTCGAAAATGCGCAGGCCGTAGACGTCGTCCGTCACGAACGCGAGCATCCTCGCCTGCGTGCGGTTTTTCTTCGCGGGATTCGGCCTCGAATACTGGAAGTTTGTGATCACGCGCGTCG
>WSZJ01000147.1:4357-11834 GCA_009773755.1 Planctomycetota bacterium
GCCTACGGCCGCTCGCCCGAGGATCTTCGGCGCCGCGGGATCGCCGACGTCCGCCGCCAGCAGCCCGCCCTCGCCGTCGGCGATGTACGCGATCGGGCCGTTCAGCGAAATGTCGCGCGCGTCCGTGGTCGCCAGCCTTCCGAGTTCCTTCGGTTTCGCAATGTCGGACACATCCCAGATCGCCACGCCCTTCTTCCCCTCGCAGACGTACAGCCGCTTCCCCGCCGACGCCAGCATGTGGCCGTCCTCGGCGGCGATGCGGCCGACGATCTTCGGGAACGACGGGATCTTGAGGTCGACGATTGAAACTCCCGAGGTCGCGCTCGACACGAAGGCGATTTCGCTCCGGCCGCTCACCGGGTCGCTCACCAGCGTCACCCCCCGCGCGTCCCGCACCGGCGCCGTCGCCACCGGCTTCGACTGGTCCGGCGTCTTGCGGTCGAACGCGACGACCTCCAGCCCGTTGGCCGTCGTGACGTAGAAGAAATCGCGGAAGAGCTTGAAGTTCTGCGAGCCCAGCCCCCAGGTCGCCGAACTCCGGTGGCACTCGACGCAGGTGCGCGCTTCCGGCCGCGTCGTGTGCGTCTGGTGGTGCACCATCGTCATCCCGGAAAGGCCGTTGGCCGTCTGCGGCAGCCCCTGGTCGACGAGGAACTTCCCCTTGTCGTCGCGCACCGTGCACATCGTCGAGAAGCCGACCATGTACGGGGAGATCATTCCTTCGGAGTTGTACCCGAGCCGGAATTCGCGGTACGTCGCGAACACCTTTTCCAGCGTCGTCACGCGTCCGGCCGTGCGACTCCCCGAGAGGATGTCGAGCTGGCTGAAGCCCTCGTTGCGGTCGAAGTGAAACCCGAAGAAGTTCGTGTTCCACCCGTTGTGGCACGTGTAGCACTCGAGCTTCGCGTGCTGCTGCGTCATCGCCTTCGCGGCCTTCTCGCTGTAGTGCGGCCGCCCCTTCGTCACCACGTCCTTCGCCTGCACGACCTCGTGCTCCTTGCCGTCCACCTTCGACGTGAGCACGAACTTGTCGCCGTCCTGCCTCACGTGGTCCAGCACCATCCCCTTCTCCGTCTTCAGCGTCGCGTACGCGTCCGGCGTCCCGTGGCAGGTCGTGCACTCGATCTCCACCGCGTGCTCCATCTGACCGTAGATGTTCCCGTCTCCCATCACGTCCTTCGCCGTATGGCAGTCGATGCAGTGCATCCCCTTCTCGTGATGCACGTCCGGCGGCGTGATCTTGTCGTCGCGCAGGTACCAGAGGCCGTTCAGCCGGTACGGCGTCGACCCCGGCACCTGCGGCCCGCCCGGCGCGCCCGGCGGAAGCATCGCCATGCCGCGGTAGTGCAGGCCGATCGAAGCGTCGCCGTAATGGCAGTGCGTGCAGGTCGTCGTCGGGATCGCGCTTGTCAACTGATGCCGAAGCGGATGCCCGGCTTCGTACCGCGAAACCGTCGGATCGCCGGTCTCCGTCAGCCCGTCGTCCGCGTACGTCACATGGCACGCCGCGCACCCCTCGCTCCGGTAGTCCCCGTCCATCCCCAGCCGCCCGCGCACCGCGCGCCCCTTCCCCCACAGGTGGCACTGCATGCACGATTTGCGCGGCACGTCCTTGTAGTGCGCCGCGATGCTCTTCGTCTCCCCGTGATCCGTGAACGCCGGAAGCCGCGTCAGTTGCGCGACCCCGTGTTTCGGCACTTCTCCATCGTCGTCCTTCACGTCGAAAATCCCGTGCTTCGGCGTCTTCGACTTGTCCACCCCGTTCTCGTACAGCCCGTCGCACAGGTGCCCCGCCGTCGTCCCGTGCAGGCTCTTCGGCACCGAAGCGCATTCCGTCTTGTGACACTCGCCGCACGTCTTCGAAACGATGCGCAGGTTCGTCGGATTGACGAAGCGGATGTACTCGGGCTCGAAGTCCATCGCGACGACGCGCTCGTCGTTGGGAAGCGCGCTCTTCGGTTTCACGTGCGCCGTTCCCTTGACCGTCGCCTTCCCGTCGCCGCCGTGGCAGCCGACGCACGAAATCGGGAACCAGGGGTGCATCTCCTCCGTCCCCTGGTGGCACGACACGCACCCCTTGGAGTCGAGGTTTGTCTCGTCCGCCTCCGCGCCGCCGTTCTCCGGAAGCTGCCGGTCCGGATCGGCGCGGACCAGCAGCACGGCCACGAGGACCGCGGCCATCATGACGGCAAACAGCGAACTGCGCGTCAAGGCGTCTCCGCTACAATGTCGGGCGTGATCGGAACCGTCCTCGTCCTCGCCGGCGCCCTTCTCCTCATCGGCAGCACCATCTGGCTGCTGATCGAGGCGTTCCGCGTCGGCCTCCTCTGGGGCCTGGCCGTCATCTTCATCCCGATCGTGCCCCTCATCTTCATCATCGTGCACTGGGAACGGGCGAAGGGCGCGGTCGGGTACTACGTCCTGGGCTGGATCCTCATGTTGGCCGGCTTCATCATGTCCGGTCACCGTCGCGAGCGCCTCGGCGGCCCCATCCTGTCACCAGGGGCAACCGCATCCATGCTCGCCTCTCGCTAGAGGGCAACTCCTCTCTCGGCCAAAGCCTCCGCAGACCATCCTGAGCGAGCGAAGCGAGTCGAAGGGCCTCCTTAGCCTCTTATCCGTACAGCTCCTTCAATGCCTTCGCCTTCGCGTGCTCCGCCTTCGCGCCCATGAGCGCGCACATCGTCGGGGCGACGTCGATCGTCTGGAACTCCGCGAGCGACTGGCTGTTCTTCTTGAAGTCCGGTCCCGCCGCGAACATGCAGACCTTGCCGAGCTCGTCGGACCGGTCGCCGTGGTCGAGCCCGTTGCGCTGGTTGAGGTCCTTGTCGCGCCCGAACTCCGGCAGCACGAGCACCGTCGTCGTCTCTTTCAGCTCCGGGTCCATCTGGATCGCGTCCCACAGCTTCCCGATCTCCGCGTCGTTCCGCCGGATGACCTCGATGTAGGCGTTCACGCTGTTGTGCGCCACGTCCGCTTCCTGCAGCCCGATGCCGATGACGCGCGGCTTGAAGATGCGGAAGAGGGGACTTTGCGTCCGCCGCGCCGGGGCCGGTGAGGTTCGCCGTGTTCGCGCTGATTTCGTCGAGGATGAACTGCTTCACCTTGCGCTGAGTCTCGGCGTCGTTCTTCAGCGACCCGTCGGCGATCTTCTTCACTTCCTCCGGATCCATCGCGTCTTCCATCTTCTTCACGAGCGCCGCTTCCGCATCGTTCGCCTTCTTCGGCCGCCCGAACCTGTCGAGGATGTCGCGGAATTCGGCGTTGAAGATGCCGTCGCCGCTGATGAGGTTGGCGCCGTACTTCGCGCCGTAGTCCTTGTGGTCGCCATAGGCGTAGTTGATCGTCTGCGCGCCGCCGGTCGTGGAGAGCCAGCAGTCCTTCGCGCCGAGGTCGAGCTGCTTCCTCAAGTACTCGAACACCGTCGGGTTCTTGCCGCGCTGGTTCTCGCGGATCCCCAGCTCCTCGACGCAGCCCGTGAAAAGCCCCAGCGCTGCGCCGTAGTGGCCGACGTTGCGCGCCTTCATGTTCGGGGCGACGACCCCGGCCTTCGCGATTCTCATGAGATTCGGGATGTTCTCCGGCGTCCCGATTGTCTCCTTGCTCCGCACGCCGCCGGCGAAGGCGACGAGAATGACGCGCTTCGTTTTGAGCCCGGTCCCGTTTTCAGCAAACGCGCGCGCGCCTTTGCTGAGCAGGCTGGGCAGGAACGAGGTCGCGGCTGCTGCCGCTGTCGTGGTCTTGAGGAAATCTCGGCGCGTCATGGGCATGGCGTTTACCTCGTAAAGAGGGGTTGAGGAGGCTGGCGAAGGCTGGCGGAAGCTGGCGGAAGCTGGCGGAAGCTGGCGAAGGCTAACGGCTCACTTTCAGGTTGGTTCTCCATTACAGATCGAGCAAGGCTATGTGATTCTGGACTCGTGTCACGACTAGAGTCCTTAGCACTTCGAATTCTCCAGCCTCCGCAGCCTCCGCCAGCCTCCGCCAGCCTCCGCAGCCTCCGCAGCCTCCGCAGCCTCCGCCAGCCTCCGCCAGCCTCCGCAGCCTCCGCCAGCCTCCGCCAGCCTCCGCCAGCCTCCGCCAGCCTCCGCCAGCCTCCGCCAGCCTGCCCTAGTAGTGCTGGTACTCCTCGCTATCAACTATGGCCTGTATCGCAAGTTTCGCCTTCCCATCTTTGACAACCGGCGCAAACGTCGCCAGTTCCTTCTCGTTCGGCATCCTTCCAAGCATCTTCACGTACAGGTCCTTCACCCACTGCTGCGCGTCCGTCGTCTTTCCCGCCTTTACCTGCTCGCTGTCCACCATTACCTTCGCCAGGACGCTCCGGATCGGCGTCGGATCGGCGAGGGCCTGAAGCGCATTGCGGAAGAGACGGAACTCGTCGTACGTCGCGCGCCGGTTCAACAGATCGGTGTACAGGCCGCGGATGAACTGATGATCCGACTTCTTGCGGAGCTTCGAGGCTCGCGCGATGTACTCGTCGTCGAGCATCCACTCCTTCATGACTTCGTGGAACGCCTTCGGGTCCGCTACGACGCGATCGACGTTGTTCGCGAGCACGACGGGACGGATCGGGGCTCCGGCGACCCGCTTGTGCAGGCGCTCCAGAATCAGCTCGTGGAAGCGCTTCTGCTTCATCACGATCGTGACGAGGTCGGCCTGGTTGCGGCCGGTCTCGCCGAAGAGCTTTCCTTCGTAGCCGTCGTACATCTGCTTGCCCACCTTGAGGAGCATCGGCTGGTCCTGGACGACCATGCCGAGGAGCTGCTCGAGGATGACCGTGACGTACGTGTCGTTTCCGGGATTGCGGTGGTTGAAATACTGGCAGATCACGATCTCGTGGATCGCGTCCGGGATCGTCATCGCGCCGGCCGAGAGCTTCTTCGGGATCGACAGCATCCGGTCCGTCGCCGGGCGGAAGTTGTCCAGCAGCAGGAAGTAGTACACCTCTTCCTCATACCAGGTTTCAAAGCACTCGACGGACTTGAGCAGCCGGTCCACGGTCTCGGCACGCGACTCTGAAGCGGCTCGCTGGACGTCGTCTTCCGTGGGCGAGCGGCCCAGGAGGTCGAAATGCACGTCGCGCGTGTAGCGCAGCTCGTCGGGCCCCAGGACGAGCCGGCCGCGCGCGTCCATCTTCCCCTCGGCGCGCAGCTCGTCCGGGTTGCGGTCGCGCCCCGCGTACCGCACGGTTTTCGACTTCGCTGTGCCCGCATCGGGCGGCTTCGCGGGTTCCGTTCCGGCCGCCAGCAGCTCCATGACGACCTCGCGCCCGTCCGCATACCCGTACTTCCGGCACCACGCCTCGAGCGAGCGAAGGGCCGTGTCCGTCTTCGCCGCTTCCAGCTTCCGCGCGAAAATCGCCCCCCAGTCCGGCCGCACGGTCTCGTCGCCGATCTTCAGCACTTCCTCGATCCCGTACGACTCGCGCACCGGCTTGCCGCCGACGATGCACTCGACCTCGAGATCGAATTTCGTCCGGCTCATCACCTTGCCGACGCGCGCGGTGCCGTCGCGGAAGCGAACCCGGACTTCGCCTTCGCGCGGCGCCTCGGGGTCCTGCAGCGGCCGCTTCGCCGGCTCGACCGGCTTCACCGGCGCGGGCTCGGGATCCGGCTTCGCGGGAACGACCGGCTCCGGCTTCGCGGGCGCCTGCGCGACCGTCTTCGGCGCTTCCGGCTTCGCCGCGCCGCCGTCGTAGAGCATGAACGCGACGAGGACGCCGGCCGCCGCGAGCCCGCCGAGTCCCGCCAGCGCGAGCACGAGAGTTTTGCGCGAAGTCAGTTCCGGAATCTCCGTCGTGATTTCGTCGTCGGCCGCGTGCTCGGCCCGAGGCCCGTTCAGATCGCCGGGCGCGGCCGTCGGGCGGGGCGCCTGCGCCGCCGCGGCGTCGATGCGCGTCGGAATGTCGTCGGGCCGTGCCGTTTCGCCGGAAAACGTGAACTCCGCCTTGCCGCAGCGGAAGCGGTCGCCGGGGCGAAGCGCGGCTTTCATGACCTGGCGTCCTTCGACCCGGATGCCGTTTTTCGACCCGAGGTCCATGACGGTCCACACGCCGCCCTCCATCTCGACGGCGGCGTGCTGGCGGGAGAGGGTGGGGTGGTCGACGACGATCTGGCAATCGGAGCCGCGGCCGATGAGGGTGCGGCCCGGGCCGAGCGCGTGTTCGCGCGAGTGACCGTCGGGCGTCGTGATTCGCAGGCGGGCCATATGGCTCAGCCTATGGTACTCCCCCGGCGGGATTCTAGATCGGGAAGGGTCACAGGGAAACAATACAGGGGGAAGCGGTGTGGGGTTTCGCGCGATACGGCGCGGAATGCCTCAGGTCTTGGGCGGCGGGAAGACTTTGAAGATGAGCGCCTGGATGCCGATGAAGGCCGCGATGACGCCGAGGAAGACGAGCGCGGGAACGAGAAGTCCGGAGACCATCATGAGGCCCGAGAGCGCCGCGATGACGACGCCGCCGATGGCGAAGAGCGGGTTGAAGGGTTGCGTGGCTTCGGGCTCGCTTTCCTGCGGCGATGCGGGATCGTCTTCCTGTGGGCGATCCTCGAGCAGGGTTCCCTCCGAGGCAAAGTCCTTGTGGAAGAAGTGGCTTTTAACCACAGAGATCACAGAGAAAAAAAGATTTTGCTGTTCTCTGTGTCCTCTGTGGTTGCCGTTAAGTGCGGGTCGGTCACCGAAGCAGGCCTTATCCCGATTGTGCGGCATCCGCATGCTCCTGGTTGCGGCTCTGCCGCGCTGTGGTTCAAAGCTCCTGTGCAGCCTTCAGCATGCTAACCCTCTTTCACGCGGTGCTACAATTACACCATGTCCCGCCCCGAACGCCGCCCCGACGACCCCGCCGCGTTCGTATCCGATCACGTCCTCGCGGACCACGACGCGACGAGCTCGACGCATTCGTACGAAGAGTACCTGCGCGCCGTCGCCGCCGACCCCTACCGCGCGACCCGCACTTCCTACCAGTACATCCGCGACGCAATCGGCTCCTTCGGCACCGACAACGTCAAGGACATGGGCCGCACGTTCCCCCGCTTCACCCTTTTCTCCGACCCGTTCTTCGGCGGCCAGAAACGCGTCGTGGGGCAGATCCGTTCCATCGCGGCGCTGTACAAGCACATCGACGCGTGCTCCAAGCAGGAAGAGGACGAGTCGATCTACATCCTGGTCGGGCCGCCCGGGACCGGGAAGAGCCGGATCTTCACGCTGATCGAGAAGGGGCTCGAGGAGTACTCGCGAACGCCTCAGGGCGCGGTCCACACGCTCAACTGGCTCTTCCGCGAGAAATTCGAGATGGAGGGCGAGGACCGCGGGATGGGCTTCAAGAAGCTCGAAGACCTGTCGAGCGAGACCGACTCGTACGCGCACCTGCCGGAGGACGAGATTTTCTCGCGGGTCGAATGCCAGGTCCGCGACCATCCGCTGGCGCTCATCCCGCGCAAGATCCGGAAGGAAGCGATCGCGCGCGTGGTCGACCAGC